>JBCBZK010000084.1:0-15089 GCA_039815365.1 Pseudomonadota bacterium
CACAGAGCCGGATGCCGATTGCGCCGTCGCGCGCTGTGACGTGTACGCGAGCGCCTGCGGAGCGCCAGCGATCCTCGACAGATGGATGCGGCAACAGCCAACCGCGTCTGCGCCCTGCACTGGCAATCACGGTATGCGCGCCGATAGCGTTGATCAGGGACTGTGTGGATGATGTGCGGCTGCCATGGTGAGGCATGGTTGACACATCCGCGGCGAGCCCGCCAAGACTGACCAACTCGTGTTCTGCCGCCGCTTCAACATCGCCCAGCAACAGCAGTGCTGCATCGCCGGTACGCACGCGCAGCACGCATGAGCCATTGTTATCGCTCACCGGCTCACGCAGCGCGCCATCAACCGGCCATAACACACTGACACGCACGCCCTGGAACTCCCACGCCTGACCCGCAACGCATGGCGTGCCCGGCACGCCCAACCAGGCACGCACGTTGCCCGCAGCACGCACGCTCGCAAGACCACCATCATGATCATTGTCAGAATGGCTGATGACACCGCGCTCAATGTGCCCACTGCGTTGATAGCGCACAAATGGCAAAACGATAGACGTCGCGGCGTCTGAACCACTGCGCCACCGTGGACCGGTGTCGTAGAGCCAGCGTCGATCGTGCCCGGCGAGCACGATGGCGGTGCCATGGCCAACGTTCAACATCTGCGTGTCGACACATCCGTGGGGCGGCAAGGCCATGCGCGGCGCCAACACCATCGGCATCCCGAGCAACATCAAGGCCCTCGCCGGCCAGCCGCGCAGCAGCACGCCGGCGAGCACCAGCGCAACGCACACCGCGACGACGAACGGGCTCACACCTGTCGTTGCTAGCGTTGGCGGCACGCTCTGTACGACGAGTAACAACAGCGACAGCGTCAGCTCGATAATGTGACCGCAGATGTGCCAGAGCAGCGCAGCAACGGCGGGCCAAACCACGCTCAAGACGACGCCGACGAGCGCGCACGGAATCACCAATAGCGAGAACACCGGCACGACAATGAGATTCGCTGGCAAAGCGACGATGCTGACATAGCCGAACACTGCAGCGATCACGGGTAAGCCCGACAGCGTCAGCAACACCTGGCTTGCAACGACGACGCGCACATTGGTCGCAGAACGCCCCGGCGCCGATCGCAAGCGGTGTTGGGCCAGCCCCAGTGACAGCACGGCGGAGAACGACAGGATAAACGCAGCGCTGCTCACCTGCACTGGCCGAAACCAGACGAACACAAGTGCAGTCATGGCTAACACGCGCAACAGACTCACTGGCAATCGCGCGCGGCGCAAGATAATACCCAGCGCCAACATCACGACGGCGCGGCGCACGGGTACCCCGTTACCGGCCAACAACAGATACGCCAGCGCTACAACGAACGCGCCGATCAAAGCCACATCTGAGGTGACAGCGGCGCGCCCACCCACAAGCCAGCCGATGAGGGCATAAGCAACACCGGCAACCAAGCCGACGTGCAAGCCGGAAATCGCCATGAGATGTGCAACGCCGGTTGCTGTCAGCAGCGCCTGCAATGCCACCGACATCTGCTGTTTGTCGCCCGTTGTCAGAGCCGTCACAATGGCGCGCGCATCGCCCGGTGGCATTGTCGCCTTGATCGAACGTTGCACCCGCTGACGAATACGCACGCTGCTCAGCCACGGCTGGCGCAGGCACGGTCGATTGCGTGGCGACGTCAGGACCGTTGCGCTGGCTGCGATGCCCTGCTGCCACAAACGCTGAGCGCGATCCGACACACCAGGATTGCCTGCCGGTCGCAGCGCCTCAACTCTCATGCGCAAATGCCAACACACCTCGCGTTGCCAATGCGGTTTCAATGTATTCGCGGGAACGAACAACTGCACCCGACGCGCCACTCCAGGGTCGGCAATCTCGGCTATGACCGACGCGCCGAATTCAGATGTCCGCGCTACATCCTTCAGCTGAACCGCGGCGAAGATGACCTGCTCAGAAGCTGCCTGGCTCCCTGGCGATGTGCGCAATGCATACGATACGCGCACCGCAACAACCACCACGATGGCAACGATCAGCAAGGCTCAGGGCAACTGCGATCCGGCGAGACCTCCCAACACACCTCATCCATCATGATCACAACGTCCACGAGACTAGCGGTAGCGCAGCGGCGCTGCGTGCTGCAATTCTGCGCCAAATTGGCAAAACCGTGCATAGCGCAACATAAAAAACACATTATTCTGTCAGCATGACCATGTTGCCTAACGGAAGTGGCTCGGATGCCCCGTCGTTTTTTCAAATCAATCAGCCCGACACGCGCCAGCGTGCTACGCCAGCGATGGCTAGCGCCATTGCGTCATTGGTTAGATGCGCCCAATTTATGGGCAATACGGCGCCGCTCGGTCGCGCCGGGCGTTGCGTTAGGTTTGTTTTGGGCGTGGATGCCGTTACCCGGTCACAGTGTGTTGAGTGCATTGAGCGCGATCGGCTTGGGTGTGCACCTGCCGTTAGCCACGGTGATGACGTTCTTGACGAACCCGGTCACCATCCTGCCGATGTACTACGCCGCTTACCGCGTCGGTATCTGGTTGCTTAACCAACCCGAACGTTCCTTCAATTTCGAGTTGAGCATGCACTGGCTCACAAGCGAGATCACGACACTAGGCCCGCCGCTGCTGCTCGGCTGCGTCTTGTTGGGCGCGCTGACCGCTCTACTTGGGTTTATTGCTGTCGATCTGGTTTGGCGCACGCGCATCGGCGATTACCTGCGCGAGCGTCAGCGACGTAAAGCACAAGCGCACTAGCGCAAAGTCGTAAGCCGACCATCCTGAATCGACAGCTCGCGAGACATCTGTGCAGCGATGCTCGCATCGTGCGTCACGATAATCAGGCTCGTGCCAAGATCACGATTGAGCTCGAGCATCAAGCCAAGCACTTGTTCTCCCGTTTCACGATCCAGGTTGCCTGTTGGCTCATCTGCCAACACTAGCTTGGGATTGGTAATCAGCGCTCGCGCCACTGCCGCTCTCTGGCGCTCACCGCCTGACAATTGACTCGGCCGGTGGTTGAGTCGATGTGCTAACCCGACCCGATCCAACAACGCATCAGCCTCTGTCAACGCAGCACGACGTGACATGCGCCGGATCAGCAGCGGCATCGCGACGTTTTCGCGTGCACTGAATTCAGGCAGCAAATGGTGGAACTGGTAGACAAAACCAATCATCTCGTTGCGCATATCGCCGCGTTTTCGCTCTGACAGTTTGGCGATGTCCAAGCCACCAAGCTCGATGCGTCCATCAGTCGGCGCATCGAGACCACCCAGCAACTGCAACAAGGTCGTCTTACCCGAACCCGACGCGCCGACCACAGCGATCGTCTGCGACGAACGGACCGTGAGCTCGATGTTGTCCAGTACGCGCAATTCGCGATCACCCTCAGTGAATACCTTCGTCACGCCATCGCAGACCAGCACAGTCTCGGAAACCGATGAATCAGTCAAAACGTAGCTCCTCAGCAGGATTGGTTCGGGACGCCCGCCACGCAGGATACAGCGTAGCGACAAACACCAGCAGTAAGGCGATGCCGACAACCAGAGCGACATCGGGCGCACGCAAGTCGCTCGGTAAATCGCTAATAAAGTAAACATCAGCGGCCAGCAAAGTGATACCGAATGCGGATTCGACAAACGCGACGATCGCCTCAAGGTTCACGCTGATCACGCTGCCCAGAATCACGCCAGCCAGCGCGCCGACGCAACCGATAATCGCACCTTGGGTCACAAAAATGCCTAGCACGCTGGAACGTGACGCGCCGAGAGTACGCAAGATAGCAATGTCGCCACGTTTGCTGCGCACGACCATCACTAGTGTCGAGACGATATTGAACGCAGCAACCGCAATCACTAGCATCAGGATCACGGCCAGAATCGATTTGGTCGTCTGGATGGCACGGAAAAACGTCGAGTGGCGTCGCGTCCAATCGCTGATCAACACGCCGCCGCCCTGCTCAATGGCGACCTCGCGAGCGACGTTCGATGCCTGAAACAAGTCCTCTACCCGAAGTCTCACGCCTGTGACCGCGCGGCCTGTGCGCAGCAAACGCGATGCGTCATTCATGTGAACGAACACGTAGCGCCGATCGAACTCATACATACCCGCGCGAAACGTACCGACCACAGTGAAACGGCGCATACGCGGCAAGATGCCCGCAGGGGTCACCGTGCCTTCGGCCACCATCAGCAACACTTTGTCACCGAGCGACACGTTCAACGCCTCGGCAAGATCAACGCCAATCACCGCGCCGTATCCGCGTTCACGCAACGCATCGAATCCGCCGCTCGCGGTGAGCACATCCAGTGCTGCAACCGATGCCTCGTCGTCAGGCAAGACGCCGCGCATCACGACGCCGCTGAGCGCATCTCCTGCGGCAGCTAACGCCTTCTCCTCGATGTAAGGTGCCGCCGCAATCACCGACGGATGGCCCATCGCGCGCTCTCGACGCACCTGCCATCCGGCAAGCTCACCATCAAGACCTTCAACCGTGGCGTGTGAAGACATTGCCAGCAACCGCCCCGTAAGTTCGCGCTCAAAGCCGTTGACGACCGAAAGCACAACAATGAGTACCGCAATACCAATAGCGACGCCCAACATTGAGATCACCGAAATGAACGAGACGAAACTCGACCCGGTTCGTGCGCGGACATAGCGCCGGCCAATCGTGGTTTCGAAACCCATTAGCGCCTACCCATACCGCAATGCATCCGCCGGGTGCACGAGCGCTGCCCGTCGCGCCGGATAAGTGGTCGCTAACGTCGTCAGCAACAATGCAATGGCGGCAATCCACAGGATGTTGGATGGGACGACCAGGGACGGTATCCGTGTCATCACGTACACATCCGAGGGCATCACCTGGAATCCCAACGCCCGCTCCACGAATGCCGCCACTTCCGTCACATTGAGGGCAAGCAATGTCCCGACGAGGACACCGGTCAAAACGCCAACCCAGCCGATGATCAAACCTTGGAAAAAGAACACACGAACGATGCCGTCCGCCGGCAGGCCGAGCGTGCGCAGGATGGCAATGTCGGTTTCTTTGTCTGTCACTACCATGACGAGACTGGCGATGATGTTGAATGCAGCTACCGCAATAACGAGAGACAGCATTAATGCCATCATCGCCTTTTCAAGTTTGATGGCGCGAAAGTAACTGGCGTTATCGCGTGTCCAGTCTGATGACGTCAACGCGCCGCCAATATCTGCAGCAATACGCTCGACCGTTTCACGAGCACGGAAAGGATCCACGACGTTCAGTCGCAACGCGCTGACGCTATCGCCGATATCGAGCAAGGATGCAGCATCTTTCCAGTGTAGATAAGCAACGCCAGCATCATAATCCGGCACACCGGAATCGAACGTACCGGCCACCTGAAACCGCACTAACCTCGGCTCGACCATGCCGTTGTTGACGCGGGGGATGAGCAGCGTGACGTCATCGCCTGTGCGCACACCTAAGTCGAGTGCAAGCAATGCACCGACGATCATTCGTCTGGAGCCTGCGGTCAGATCATCCAGCGAGCCAGTTGTGACCGCATTGGCGATATCGCTGCCGCTGCGTTCGAGCTCGGGATCCAGACCTTCGGCGAGCAGCGGGATCAAGCGCCCCTCAACGCTTGCCATACCTTCCGCACTGACGGCGGGACGGACACTCACCACATCAGCGTCCGCGGCAATGCGTGCGCGCAAGGTTGACCAATCGGGCACCACACCACCGGGTAACGTGACGCTGGCGTGCGACTGCACCCCGAGCAAACGAGAACGCAACTCCGCCTCGAAACCGTTCATGACAGACAAAATCGTAATCAATGCCGCAACACCGATTGCCACGCCTAACAGCGATGCAATGCTGATAAACGATGCAAAACGTGTGGACTGGCGTGCGCGCAGGTAGCGCAGCGCAATCATGAATTCGACCGGCGACAACATCGCCGGCATTAAACCATACCTCGCCGCTCGCCGCCTGATTCCGAGACTTGTGTCACGAATTACCCCTGCTCGTGCTGTAGGAACACGGTAAAACGGTGCTATTCTTGAGTCTGTTATGTAGCAATCCTTCGGGCGCTCTCATGGGTCCCCGTCGGCAATGAGGGCAATGAGATGTTGCAACGTTTGATCACCATTACTGCTATCGCTGTGTTGTTCGCCACTGGCGGCGCGCAAGCAGACGTGCTCGATGGCACCGACCGTTCCGTATTGACCGACAGCAATGCACCGCAACGTGGTATGAGCATGGCGAAAGTCGAATCGAACTGGGGCGCACCTGCCGCCAAACGCGCCGCTATCGGCCAGCCGCCGATCTCGCGTTGGCAATATGATGGCTTCGTCGTGTACTTCGAATATGACAAGGTGATTCACACCGTTATGCAACGAAACTAAGACACACGACAGACACATCAATACATGAAACTCGGTCAGGCTGACCGGGCTCTCATGTATACTACGCCCGCCTCTGCGCGGGCTTTTCTTTGTCCGCTGCATTCGTCAACGGCATACGTGAGCACCTTTCGTTGCGTGATCGCATGCCCTTCGCTCAATTGCACATGAATTTACCGCAACTGCTGACCCAACTGGATGACACGGCTGTCACTCTGGACGCCACACGGCTGCCAACGCACACCGGCGGGCTTGCCGGTGCCAGTGATGCGCTGCTGCTCGTGCGCATGGCTGCCGCTATCGATGCGCCTGTGCTACACGTTGCCGAGAATCAGCAAGACGCTGACCGGCTCGAGACAGAGTGTCGGTTCTTTGCAGCTGCCACAGTGCCCGTCTTGCACTTTCCGGATTGGGAGACGCTGCCTTACGACAGCTTTTCGCCACATCAGGATATCGTCTCGCAGCGTTTACGCGTGTTGGCATCGCTGCCAACGTTGCAACGCGGTCTTTTGATCGTCTCGCCTGCGTGTCTGTTACATCGCCTGCCGCCGCAAGGCTATGTCGATGCGCATGCTTTGGCGCTCGCAACCGGCCAGCCGCTGGATATCGATAGCTTCATTCGTTCGCTAACGGACAACGGCTATTTGCGTGTGCCGGAAGTGAGTGAACATGGTGAGTTCGCAGTGCGCGGCTCATTGCTCGACTTATACCCGATGGGCAGCGAGTTACCGTTGCGCATTGACTTGTTCGATACCGATATCGACAGCCTCAGACACTTCGACCCGGATACGCAAATGTCCGGCGCGGTTGTCGACAGCGTAGATATTTTGCCGGCGCGGGAAGTGCCGCTGGATGCGAACGCCGTGCGCGGCTTCCGCGAACGCTACCGGGAGACCTTCGCCGGTGAGTCACAACAAGCGTCGATCTATCGCGATGTCTCGCAAGGCATTGCGCATGGCGGGATTGAATACTATCTGCCACTGTTTTTCGATTCGACCAGCAACCTTGCTGACTATCTGCCAAACAACACTCTGATCACACATGGCAGCGATTTCGATGCGCATCTGGCGCAGTCCTATCAGGATGTTCATGACCGGTTCGAGGTGCTGAAACTCGCCGAAGACCGACCGCTACTGAAACCCAACGCAGCGTTTTTCTCGCCTGAAGACTGGCACGTCATTCATGCGCGACATCGGTCGATGCAGGTCAGCAGGGAAAAACCACTGGATCTAGATGGCTTGCCCACTCGCCCTTTGCCGCCAATGGCGATTGATGCGCGTCGTGACGAAGGTGCCGCGCTGTTTATCAATTTTCTGCGCGACCGTGAATCGCAACGCACGCTGTTGGTCGCTGAAAGTAATGGTCGCCGCGAAGCGTTGATCGAATTGTGCCAATCGCATCGCCTTAAACCACAGCGCATTGATACCTGGCAGCAATTCGCAGACACAGCACACCCGCTGACGATTACCGTAGGGCCGCTCGTCAACGGCATGATCGTCGCAAATGGCGACTACGCCGTCGTCACTGAGCAGGCGGTGTTCGGGCAGCGCGTACGCCAGAAGAGCAAACGCCGCCGCGGCCGCAGTGACCCGGAAAACGTTATTCGTCAGCTAAGCGATCTGTCGATCGGCGCACCGGTCGTGCACGAGGCGTATGGCGTCGGACGCTACCTCGGCTTACAGACGCTCACTGTCGGCGACATCACTAACGAGTTTCTGACGCTCGAATACGCGGGCAGCGACAAACTGTATGTGCCGGTGCATTCGCTACAACTTATCTCGCGGTACACAGGCGCCGCACCTGACAAGGCACCGCTCCATCGACTCGGCACTGACCAGTGGCAAAAAGCGCGCCGTAAAGCCGCCGAAAAGGCCCGTGATGTCGCGGCCGAACTCCTCGACGTCTATGCGCGTCGCGCGGCTCGCAAAGGCGTGAGCTTTAACGTCCCTGCCCTCGAGTACCGCCAGTTCGAGGCAGACTTTCCATTCGAGCTCACAGAAGACCAGGCGTCGACCATCGACAGCATCATGGAAGACATGCACAGCACATCACCGATGGACCGTGTGGTCTGTGGTGATGTTGGCTTCGGCAAGACGGAGGTCGCACTGCGTGCCGCTTTCGTCGCCGTCCAGAACAACCGTCAGGTCGCCGTGTTAGTCCCGACTACCCTGCTAGCGCAACAACATTTTCAGACCTTCCGTGATCGTTTTGCGAACTGGCCCGTGCGCGTCGAGCAACTCTCACGATTCCGCTCGAAGAAAGCCGTCGACGAAGTCATCACCGGCATGCGTAACGGTACTGTCGATATCGTTATCGGCACACACAAGATCATCAGTCATACCGCTGATTTTAAAACGCCGGGACTTGTGATCATCGATGAAGAACATCGGTTTGGCGTGCGCCACAAAGAGGCACTCAAATCGCTGCGCGCCGAGATCGACGTGCTCACGCTGACGGCAACGCCGATTCCGCGCACACTGAACATGGCGTTAGGCGGGTTGCGCGAGCTGTCGCTTATGACGACGCCACCGGCTGATCGATTGTCGGTCAAAACGTTCATCAGCCGCTGGAACGACGGCCTCATTCGCGAAGCTTGTTTGCGTGAGATAAAACGGGGTGGCCAGGTGTACTTCGTGCACAACCGCGTTGATGACATCGAGCGCATCGCCGCTGAGCTTGGCAAACTCGTGCCCGAAGCCACGATCGGCATTGGTCACGGGCAAATGTCCGAGCGCGAGCTTGAGCAAGTCATGTTCGACTTTTACCACCGAAATTTTAATGTCTTTGTCTGCACGACGATTGTTGAAAGCGGCATTGACGTGCCGAGCGCAAACACAATACTCATCAATCGTGCAGATCGCTTCGGACTTGCCCAGTTGCATCAGTTGCGCGGTCGCGTTGGCCGCTCACACCATCGCGCCTACGCATACCTGCTTACGCCCCCGCGCAGTGCGATGACACCCGACGCGCAAAAGCGACTCGAAGCCATTGAATCGCTAGAAGACCTGGGCGCCGGTTTCGCGCTGGCGAGTCATGACCTTGAAATACGCGGCGCCGGCGAGTTGCTCGGTGACGGGCAAAGTGGCCAGATCCAGGAGATTGGTTTTTCGATGTATACCGAACTGCTGACCGAAGCCGTTAAGTCCCTGCGTGAAGGCAAAGAGCCACAATTTGATCAGCCGTTGAATGCCGGCGTTGAGATCAATCTGCATGAACCTGCGTTGCTACCGGAAAGCTACGTCGCCGACGTGCACCTGCGCCTGATCATCTACAAGCGCATCGCGAGTTGCGCTGACGAGGAAGCGCTAAAAGAATTGCAGGTCGAGTTGATCGACCGTTTCGGGCTGTTACCGGACGCCACTAAATTGCTGATGCGGATCAGCCTTCTTAAATTGCGCGCCGCGGCGCTTGGCGTCATCAAGATCGACGCTAGCGCGCATGGCGGCTACGTTAAGTTTGGCGCGCGCACCAACGTTGATCCGCTCACTCTGGTGACCTTGGTGCAGCGTGACGCTGAGCGCTACAAGCTGCCGGAAGCAGACCGATTAAGTTTCCGCGCCGAGATGCCGGATGGCGACGCTCGCGCCGACGCACTGCAAACGATGCTGACAATATTGAGTGAGCCATCATGATGACTTGCAATTTGATGTCCGCGCGGTACACCATTTGACTATGAAAACGCTGCACGCACTGCACAGAATGCTCATCGCCACTGTCGGTTGTCTTTGCTTCAGCAGTATTGCTGCACAGACAGACGATCAGGATAGCGCGCCTGAGCCGGACCCGATCTTTGATATCGAAGTTATCGTGTTTGAGTACGTCAGCGGCGTCAAAGGTGCCCGCGAAGACTGGCGCTACATTGATAGCGGGCGAGAAGCCGCGCAAGCCGAGCATACGCTCAAAGCGTCGGCGAAAACGTTGGACGAACCAGCACAAGATGATGACGTATCTGGCGCGGATACCGACGTCGTCGAGTTCAAACCGCTGACGTTCGAAGTGCTTACCGACGAGCAGCTGCGGCTCGATGCGCAGCTGACCAAGCTACGCAACAGCCGGGATTTCCGACCGTTGATTCACACGGGCTGGCGCCAACCGATCTACGCTAGCGACAACGAGACCACGCTTGATCTTGCGCGTGTTGCACGTATGCCGGCAACACTGGATGGCACGGCATCAGTCTACGTCTCGCGGTTTTTGCACCTGACGCTGGCGTTGGATTTGGCGGATAATCGGGTCGGCGGTGGCACGAGCACCGACAGTGTGATTTTTTCACTGGACGAACGACGCAAAATGCGCAGCGGCGAGCTACACTTTTTTGATCACCCGAGATTCGGTGCGCTTGCGTTGATCAGTCGCACGGATACCGAGACGACGGCTAGTGAGCCGTCAAACTAGCCGGTACGGGTGCGATACTGGCGCGCGTGTCGAGTAACTCCCGGGCACGTTGCAACATCCGTTGTGCATCCTGACCATCGGCCGGCACCAGTGCACAAACCCCCGGCTTAACCGTCAAATGACGACCACTGGATGATTTGGGATGGTGTATCGCCAATGCACGAACGTCATCAGCAATACTATTGGCGAATTGACGTGCGGCAGGCGCCATAGAGCCATGCACGACTATCGCCATTTCGTCATCAGCAATCCGACCCGCCGTATCGCCCGAACGTTTCAATCGTCGTCGCAAGCTGTGCGCGATACGCTTCAATGCAGAATCACCGGCGTGTTGACCGAACGTCTCGACGTAACTGTCAAAATCCTCAACACGAAACACGATCACCGCTAACCAGGCTTGTTCGCGCGCTGCGATTGCCGCATCACGGTTCAGCACTTCGAGCCACGGTTCGCGATTCAAAAAAACTGTCACGGTATCGTTGATCGACGTACGGAAGGCGCCACTGCTTGTCGGCACAGACGCTTGCTGAGGCGGCACTTCGTTCAGAAATACGGCACGCAGCGAGCTATTGCCTTGCAGCGACATCACGCGACCGTTGATGTGCATATCCGGTGCATCCGACTTCATGAATTGGCTGTCGAAATCGATCTGGGGATGATCGGCATCGCATTCCCGCAGTGCATTGACGCCGGCCGTACCCGCGATCCGGAACATCAGTTTTTCACCGCTCTGACCTGTGATGTCGCCGCTGGACATGCCGAGCAAACGCACAAGCGCCGGATTGAAGTATTTTGTGCGCCAGTCCTTAGCGGCAACATCAACGACCAGCACCGGCTCGCGAACACCGCTGAGCAACTGGACGAGGATTTGTTTGGCTGGCGTGCGACTCATCGGTCGTGCATCCCCCTGAAGCGTTGTGACATAACAGCGCTTTTTTAGCAGCGCGGAGCGCCAAAAAACAGGCACTGGTGCACAAAGCCGGGTTTTACGGCGATTGGCGACACAAAATCGTGACCAACGCCTCAGATGCAGCTCTTGCAGCGGCCATATTCGCGTGTAATTCCGCGTGGATATCGCCACTGCCGCGACCTGCCGCTTTATTGACGATCAGCGCAACGCTGGCATACGCCATACCGAGCTCTCTTGCCAAAACCGCCTCAGGCATGCCGGTCATACCGATTACCGTAACGCCATCGCGCGCCAACCGGTTCACTTCGGCGATGGTCTCGAGCCGAGGTCCCTGGGTAACGCCATAGACGCCGCCGTTGGACAGCGGCACTTGAGCGGTGGCCGCGGCGGCCAACAGCGCATCGCGCAAATCAGCATCGTAAGGCTCATCAAACGCCACATGCTGCAGCGGCTCGTCGGTGCCATCGAAGAATGTGTGCTGGCGACCCGATGTGTAGTCGATCAGCTGGTCCGGCAACAGCAATCCACCCGCAGGCGCTTCATCACCGATGATACCGACCGCGTTCAGCGCAACGATGTGCGTGGCGCCCAGTGATTTGAGCGCCATGATGTTCGCGCGGTAATTAATCAGATGCGGCGCAATGTCGTGACCCGCACCATGCCTGGATAAAAACAGCACCTCGCGCGCTGCGAGTGAGACGGCCTGCACAGGTGCGGACGGATGGCCGAAAGGCGTCTCCGGGTGGTATTGGTTCAGCAATTCGGCGTCCGGCCACTGTTCTGTGCCAGTACCACCGATGACGGCAAGTTGACGAGCTATGTTCACTGCACGAGCTCTCCTGCCAGCGCAGATTGCAGTTGCTCGCGCGCGCTGCGCCAACGCGGATTATCGTTGAGTGCGGTCACATCGAACGTCGGTGTTGCACGCATCCGCGCCAACCGCGCCATTGCTTCCGGCCGTTGTTGGCCTGCCTGATGGTCAACCGCGGCCTCAGCGCTCGATCGATCGTTGCAAATGAGGATCATGTCGGTGCCAGCTGCCAATACGGCGTCTGAACGAGATGTGATGTCGCCAAAGCCGCTGGTCGCACGCATCGTCAAATCATCGGAGAACACGGCGCCACGAAATCCAAGGCGCGTGCGTAGCTCGCTGGTCAGCCACCACGGCGAAAAACTTGCCGGTAGCGGGTCCAGCGTTGCGTACACGACATGCGCGCTCATCAGCGCCGGAATTCCTGCCAGAATCATACGCTCGAAGACCTGGATATCCTCGGTGATGTCGGCGTATTCACGTCTGTCGACAGGTAACTCGAGATGCGAATCCGCGACCACAGCGCCGTGCCCGGGAAAATGTTTGCCGACGGCTGGCATCCCGGCCTCCTGCATCCCGTGCATCATCGCGCTCGCTAACGCGACCACACCGTCAACCGAACGGTGAAACGCACGATCACCAATCACGCTACTCACACCGCGCTGCAGATCGAGTACTGGCGCAAAGGAGACATCGACACCGGTCTGCAGCAATTCTGCCGCCAACAGCCAACCGGTTTCGCGGGCAAGCTCGCGGGCCGCGCGCGCGTCGCGATCAAAAAGGAGACCGAACCACCCCATCGGCGGTAGCGCTGTCATCGGGGCGCCAAAGCGTTGAACACGCCCGCCCTCCTGATCGACACCGACCAGCAATGCAGGTGTTTTGACCGACTTAATATCCGCTATTAATTCAGTAATTTGCGTGATATTACTAAAATTTCTCTTAAATAAAATCACGCCGCCGACGGCTGGCTGGCGTAACAGATCGCGGTCCAAAGGTGTCAGCTCCAGACCTTCTATGTCCAGCATGATTGACCCGAGCGCCATGCTAGCCAGCCTTCTCGTCTGTTACATCAAACTGCGCGATCGACTCGACGTGAGCCGTATGCGGAAACATGTTCATGACACCGGCCGCGCTCAGCGCATAGCCCTGTGATTGGACGAGCGTACCGGCATCTCGGGCAAGCGTACCCGGGTTACAAGAGACGTAGACGATGCGGCGTGCCCCTAACTTGCCGGCCAGACTGGCGAATAGCTGCGCACCGGCGCGCGCCGGATCCAACAAGATCAAATCCCATGACTGCGCCAACAAGGGACCCCAACCGGCTTCTTCGGACAGATCCGCCGTGGCAAAGCTCACGTTATCGATGCCGTTATCTGCTGCATTTTGCAACGCGCGCTGCGTCAGCGCATCGCTACCTTCGACGCCGTGTACATGTGCAGCCTGACGCGCAATAGGCAACGTAAAATTACCGATTCCCGAGTACAAATCGAGCACCCGATCGGTTGGCAATGGCGCGAGCAAATCCAACGCCAGATCAATCATGCGCTCATTCATTTGTGCGTTGACCTGAATGAAGTCATTGGCCGCAAACGTCATTTTCAAATCATGCGCCGGCAATCGATAATACAAAGGCGGACAGTCGCCGGACGCGCGTGGCACGGGCTCCAGATCATCCGGTCCGCCGCTCTGCAGCCATAACCACACATCATGAGTCTCGGCGAACGCTGCAAGCAGCACACGATCTTCGGCCGTTGGCGGATCCAGCACACGCAGTATCATTGAAACGAGCTTGCCATCCGGCAGATCGCCAACGGAAACCTCGATTTGCGGCAATCGGCGTACGATCGACAACCCACTGATCAGCTCGATCAGCGGCTCGATCATGTCACTGACCGGCGTGACGAGCACCGGACATCGGCGCATGTCAGTGATGTAGGGTTTGTAACGCTCGCGAAAGCCGATCAGCACGCGCTGCTTGCCATCAACGTAACGCACACCCAAGCGTGCACGGCGCCGGTAATGTGTGCCATCAGCTGCCAGCGGCGGTAGCCACTTGGCCGGCGAAACACCTCCGGTACGCGTTAGGCCATCTTCAAGAACTTTTTGTTTTTCAATTAATTGTGCATCTAAGCTCAAGTGCTGCATCACACAACCGCCGCATTGCCCGAAGACCTCGCACGGTGGCTCGGCGCGCGTTGGCGATGCTGTGACTACTGACAGCGTTCGCGCCTCGTCGTAGTTGCGCTTGCGTCTCACCCGCTCCCACTCCACGGTCTCGCCGGGCAATGCACCGTCAACAAAGACCGTCTTTCCTTCGCTATCGGCAATACCACGACCGTCGTGTGTGAGTGCTCGAATGCCTGTTGTCTCAGGCTCACGCGGGAACTTGCTTGCTTTTCTGCCCATGCGTTGGTGCTACTCCGGTGCCGGCCAAGCGTCGAGATACGCATCCCAGTGCGCCGCGCCGATCTGTGTAATGGTGTCTCGCACACGCTGCTTTTCCGCCGCTAGCTGTGCGTCGTCCAATCGGCCGCGTAAGTGCTCAAAATGTAAGTAAACAAGGTAGGTGTTTA
>JBCBZK010000117.1:0-11463 GCA_039815365.1 Pseudomonadota bacterium
AAACCGCTCAGTACGAGAAAGCCGAGCATGAAGAGGAACACCGCAAACAGGCGGCTTTGACCGGCGATGTTAGCCGCACGTTCAGGGTCGAGGTTGCGCTCCGGGAATCTGATGCCGATAGGGTCGAATAGCACGAGCGATGACATACTAATGGCGCTGAACGCCACCGCGTACATTGCCCATGTGTAGATTCGGCCGGACTTGCGATGCAAACGCCCACCTTTCTTTGACGCGATGGGTACCCAGAACGCAACAATAGCGATCAACCCAATGGCGATATGAGTGACGAGTAGCATTTGGTGAAGGTAGTGCATGACGGCTCCTGTGAGTGTTGCAGGTACTGTAGCGGGGCGCTTTGATTACCGTCAGTGCCGCAGGTCATGACCGCAAACCATGACTTTTGGCCTAGGCATTGGGCATCGCATTAGTCCAGACTGTGTGAATGGATCAAGCAAATTCCAAAGAAACCGACATCGAGCTGAACGCGGCGATCGTGACGTGGCTGATCGTCACCGGTCTTGCGCTGTATTTTGTGTTCGATGACCCACAACGTTTCATGGGCGTGCTTGAGCTTGCCATCGTGTTGTTTACGGCAAATTTCGCCGCGATGATTGGTACAACAATGACGCGGCTTTCAGCGCGTCGCCGGCAAGCATCGCATGTCGTCCAGTTGCTATCAGCGCTTGCCGTGGGTTGGTTGCTAGGTATCGATTTCCTGCAAATCTACACCATCATCTGGATTGGTATGGCGGCGAGCTACTATAGTTTTCGCTGGTGTTTGAGTTTTGTGCCAATACTCGCACTGGTCTGGTTCGTCATTCTCAGTAACACCAGTTCGAATACGAATGAATTGTTGTCCGTTTCGCTGTTCGCCACCTTCCACTTGTTTGCATTGTTATCATCGCATGCCGCGATCAGGGCCGAACGTGCTCGCGAACGTACTGAGATGTTGTATCGCGAGCTAGTCGCAACACAACATTTATTGACAGAAGCGTCGCGGCAGAGCGAGCGCACGCGGATTGCCCGTAATCTGCACGATCTGTTAGGTCATCACCTGACGGCGTTGACGATCAACTTACAAATCGCCGAGCGTTTAGCGGAAGGCGAGGCAAAAGAGCAAGTGTCCGCCAGCCGTGCGCTGACGAAACTGTTGCTCAGTGATGTGCGCGAATCAGTCTCAACGCTGCGCGAGCAAAGTGCGCTGGATTTGCACAAGGCCTTGCATTTGCTCGTCGAAAACGTGCCGCATCTGTCCATCGAATTAGATATTGATCCGACATTGTCGATTGAGGATGTCCAGATTGCTGATGCGCTGATGCGTTGCGTGCAGGAAGCCATCACCAATACGCTGAAACACGCCAACGCCGAACGTCAGTGGATTCGGATTTGGCAGGCGGACGGGAAGGTGCACTTTCAGGCCCACGACGATGGACGTGTGCAGGGCGATCCGGAGGAAGGCAACGGCCTTGCCGGCATGCGTGAACGCTTGCAGTCTGTCAACGGTTCGCTCAGCATTGAGCGCATGTCACATGCACTGCAACTCTCAGCGAGTATCCCGCTCCACGGGCAATAAAGATGCCGATCAAGGTCGGTCTTATTGATGACCAGACACTGGTCCGTCAGGGTATCTGCGGTCTGTTGGGTTTGTCTGATGTCGTAACGGTCGTCGCGCAAGCCGACGACGGTAGCGACGCCGTGCAACTGGTGCGTGACTACCAACCCGACGTGATTCTGATGGACATGCGAATGCCGCGCATGAACGGCATCGATGCGATTTCGTCATTGCGCGAGAACGACCTTGATGTGCCGGTGATTATCCTGACGACATTTGACGATCATGAGCAAGTGCTGGCCGGAATTCGTGCCGGAGCCAAAGGCTATTTGTTGAAGGACGTATCGCTGGAGGATTTGATTCTTGCAATCGAGTCGGTCGCTCGCGGTGGCACGATGATTCAACCAGCCATTACAGAGACGCTGCTAAAAGGTCTGGGGCAGCAAGCGACAGACTTCGACTCGAGTACGATGCCGGAGGCGCTTACGCCGCGTGAGATCGAAGTGGCTCGGTTGATGGCAGGGGGTTATAGCAATCGCGAGATCGCGACTGCGTTATCGAAATCGGAAGGTACGATCAAAAACCATGTGTCGAGCATTCTGTCAAAGCTTGGCGTTCGAGATCGCACCCGTGCGGTGCTCAAGGCCATTGAGTACGGGTTGCTGTAGTCATTGACGGCTCTTGGCAAGCTGCAAAATCTTTTGCGCCAGTTTGAGGTGCGGCTTGTCCAGCATACGGCCATTGAGTTGTAGCGCGCCTTGGTTTGGTGCGTTTGCGAATGCGTCGACTATGGCCTGAGCGTCCGCAATCTCTTCATCCGACGGCTCAAAAGCGCCGTTAATCACATCAACCTGATTCGGATGAATGCTCAGTACGCCATCAAACCCATCTCGCTTTGCCGCGGCCGCGTGCCGCTGCATGCCACTGCTGTCACGGAAATCGCTAAACAGTGTATCCAGAGCAACGACACCACAAGCGCGAGCAGCCAGTAGACACTGACTGCGCGCAAGCTGGAACGTAAACGTCCAGTTGCCATTGGCATCTTTATTGTCGATGGCGCCGAGCTCGGCTGACAAATCTTCGCCACCCCAGGTCAACGCAGCGACGCGCGGATGCAGGGAAGTCACCATTGGCAGATTGAGGGTCATCTGCGCGGTTTCTGTCATCAGCGCGATAATTTTGGTGCGACCGACAGCCAATCGGTGCATGTGCTCGAACGCGTCAATGCGTCCCGCTAACTGATCGAGGTCTTCAACCGTGGAGACTTTCGGTAGCATGATGTAGTCAGGGTTTGACGGCATCACTGCTTTTAAGTCTCGAAGCGAATCATCGGTATCCATCGGATTGATTCGCACGCAACGAGCGTGGCCTTCAACCCGGGGCGACGTTAGGGCGTCACGCACACGCTGTCGAGCCTCACGCCGCGCTTCGGGTACGACAGCGTCCTCGAGATCATAGATAACGATGTCGGCCGCCGTCGTTAACGACTTTGCGATCTTGCGATCACTGTCACCGGGGACAAACAATAGCGAACGCCAGAGATGCGTCATTCGTGGTTGTCCTTCTTGAGTAGCGCGGTGCGTAGAATCGTACAAACAATGTCATCGTGTTGATTAAACACGCGGTGCATGAACTGAACAATACCCGCATTAGGGCGAGATTTGCTCTCACGACGGCTGATCACTTCGGTTTCGACATGTAGCGTATCGTTGATGAACACCGGTTTGGGAAATTTCATTTCGCCGAACCCAAGGTTCACCACCAGTGTTCCAAGGGTGGTGTCCTCGACGCTGACGCCTGTAGCAAACGAGACGGTGTAAAGGCTGTTCACTACGCGCTGTCCGAACTCGGTGCGTGACGCATACTCAGCGTCGAGATGCAGTGGCTGCGGGTTATGCGTGATCGCGCAAAACAACACGTTGTCCGATTCAGTCACGGTGCGGCGCATCCGGTGAGTAATGATCTGGCCGACTGAGGTTTCGTCGTAATAGAGTCCTGGCATGGTCGTGTTCCTCGGTCAGGCGGTTTGTGCAAAGAGTTCACGTCCAACCAGCATGCGTCGGATCTCGGAAGTCCCCGCGCCAATTTCATACAACTTGGCATCACGTAACAGACGCCCGGTGGGGTAGTCGTTGATGTAGCCATTGCCGCCTAAGGCCTGTATCGCCTCAAGCGCTACTGCAGTGGCTTGCTCTGCCGTGTACAAAATCAATGCTGCTGCATCGGCGCGACTCGTGCGGCCTTTGTCGCATGCTCGGCAGACCGCGTAGAGATAACTTCGTGAAGCATTCAGGCTTGCGTACATATCCGCTATCTTGCCTTGCATGAGCTGGAAGCTGCCGATCGCGGCGCCAAACTGCTTACGCTCATGGATGTAGGGCAACACGACGTCCATCGCGGCCTGCATCAGTCCGACAGGGCCCGCGGCAAGAATGGCCCGCTCGTAATCCAGCCCGGACATTAGTACTCGTGCACCTTTATCGCGCTCGCCAAGAATGTTTTTCGCCGGCACGACGCAGTCTTCAAAGACTAACTCGCAGGTGTTGGAACCGCGCATACCGAGTTTGTCGAGTTTGGGTGATTGTGAGAACCCGGGTGTGTCCTTCTCAACAATGAAGGCGGTAATACCTTTGGATCCAGCATCCGGCGTCGTTTTCGCATAGATCACAAAAACGTGCGCGTCCGGCCCATTAGTAATCCACATTTTGCTGCCGTTCAGCACATAGCCATCTGCCTCGGCGCGCGCAGTCAAGCGCATGCTTACGACGTCAGAGCCTGCGCCGGCTTCTGACATTGCCAGTGCGCCAATGTGTTCACCGCTGCACAACTTAGGTAAGTACTGCTGTTTCTGCGCGTCATTGCCATTACGAAAAATCTGATTCACACAAAGATTCGAGTGCGCACCGTAGGACAAGCCGACGGACGCAGAAGCACGAGAAATTTCTTCCAGAGCGACGGCATGAGCGAGGTAACCGAGTCCGCTGCCGCCGTATTCTTCGCCGACGGTGATGCCGAGTAATCCTAACTCGCCAAACTTGCGCCACAAGTCGTTTGGGAATTCGTTGTCTTTGTCGATTTGCGCGGCGCGCGGCGCGATTTCGGCCGCAGAAAACTGCGCGACCATATCGCGCAACATGTCGATGTCGTCGCCAAGGTCAAAGTCCATTTGCGTGTTCATGACGTTTGTTACTCTTCTTTGTCAATACGTAGTATGGGTTGCCCACCGTCAACGCGATCGCCCGCAGTAACTGTAAGACCCTCGACCACTCCGGCGAATGCCGCAGTGAGTGTGTGCTCCATTTTCATGGCTTCCATGATCGCGACTGTGTCGCCTTCTTCGACTCGCTCGCCATTCTTCGCGCTGACGCTGACAATCGTGCCGGTCATCGGCGCCAGGATATTGCCGTCACTGGCCTGCGCCATTTCGTCTCCGGTGTCCGCAGCGATCCTGCGAAACAGCACTCGATCATCTTGCAGCGTGAGCACGCCGCCATTGCCGTCAGCCCAGTAGTGAGCACGAACGTTAAGCGTACCCATGCTGAGCGACAGGTTGATCTGTGTCGTAGAAACGACAACCGGCGTTGTCACGCCGTCTCGTGTCACCGCCGTAACGGCATTGCCGGAAGCGTCCATGTGCAAGGTGACGGAGGATTGCTCATTGTCAATCCCGACATCGAACGTGACTTTGTTAGGTTGATTGAGTCGCCAGCCATCACCCCGACGCCACCGATCGTTTGCGTATTCGCAGCGTTGTTGTTGCCACAACGCGAGCGCTGCGAGGACGTCGGCGCCCGTTGGCGCCGGGCGTGATAGCTGTGTTGCGGCATGCTCGATAAAGCGCGTGGTGAGTGCCGCCGTCTGGAATGCCGTATGACTGACGGTTCGTTGGAGAAATTTGAGGTTGGTCGTGATGCCGGTGATGTTCGTTGCTGCAAGTGACTCGCGCATCCGGTTGACAGCCAGCGCGCGCGAGCTTGCATGCGTTGCGAGTTTGGCGATCATCGGATCGTAAAAGCGGCTCACAGTGTCACCACTTCGCACGCCAGTGTCGATGCGCACGTGATCGGTTGTGTCGGGTGTCACAAAGCGAACAATGTTGCCAGTCTGTGGCAAGAAACCATTGTCGGTGTCTTCGGCGTAGATGCGTGACTCGATTGCATGTCCGTTGCACGTGAGCTGATCTTGAGATAACGGCAACGTGTCGCCAGCCGCGATACGCAATTGCCAGTCCACCAGATCAACGCCGGTAATCATTTCTGTCACCGGGTGCTCTACTTGCAAACGCGTGTTCATTTCCATGAAGTAGAATCGCTCGTCGGTGTCGAGCAGGAACTCAATTGTGCCGGCGCCAACATAATCAATGGCGCGTGCCGCTTGTATAGCCGCACTTGCCATCGCGTCGCGCACGTCCTGGGATAAACCTGGAGCTGGCGCTTCTTCGACGATTTTTTGGTGGCGCCGTTGAATCGAACAATCGCGATCAAACAAGTGCACGATATTGCCGTGCGTGTCGGCAAACACTTGAACTTCAATATGGCGGGGCGACGTTAAGTATTTTTCAACCAGCATCGCATCGTCACCAAAGCTGTTACGCGCTTCGCGTTTCGCCGCAGCTAGCTCCGATGAGAATGCAGCTTCGGTAGTGACAATCCGCATCCCTTTACCACCACCGCCAGCGCTGGCTTTCAGCAGCACTGGGAAGCCGATGTTTCTCGCGGCCTCTAGCAACGCTTGCTCGCTGTCGTCAGCGTCGTGGTAGCCGGGCAGTAACGGCACGCCGGCGCGCTCCATGATTGCTTTGGCGCGCGATTTTGAGCCCATCGCATCAATCGCAGAGGCGGGCGGTCCGACGAACGCGATGCCGGCGTCTCGGCACTGTCTTGAAAACGCTGCGTTCTCGGATAAAAAGCCATAGCCGGGATGAATCGCTTCAGCACCCGATGCGGTGGCCGCCGCAATGATTTTCTCGATCACCAAATAGGATTGCTGTGGTTCGCTATCCCCAATGTGATACGCCTCGTCCGCGAGTTCGACGTGCAGCGAGCCGCGATCGGCGTCGGAGTACACGGCGACAGTGCGCAGCCCAAGACGCTTGGCGGTGCGGATGATGCGACAAGCAATCTCGCCGCGATTAGCAATAAGCAGTGTCGTGAACATTACATCCGAAACACGCCAAACTGCGTGTCCTCGATAGGTTGATTGAGTGTGGCTGACAGACACAACGACAACACGACACGCGTGTCGGCCGGGTCAATGACGCCGTCATCCCAGAGTCGGGCGGACGCGTAGTATGGGTGGCCCTGACGATCATAGCTGTCAATGATCGGTTGTTTGATAGCAGCGAGCGCTTCTGGGCTCAGCGTTTCACCGCGCTGCTCCGCTTGCGCGCTTTTGACGTCTGCCAAAACGCTTGCGGCTTGTTCGCCACCCATGACACTGATCCGCGCATTGGGCCACATGAACAAAAACCGCGGGTCGTATGCGCGGCCGGCCATACCGTAGTTGCCGGCGCCAAACGAGCCACCAATGATGATGGTTATTTTCGGCACCTTGGCACAAGCCACCGCGTTTACAAGCTTAGCCCCGTCTTTCGCTATGCCACCCGCTTCGTATTGACGGCCGACCATAAAGCCAGTGATGTTTTGCAAGAACACCAGCGGAATCTTTCGCTGGCAACACAGTTCGATAAAGTGAGCGCCTTTCAACGAGGACTCACTGAACAGGATGCCATTGTTGCCAATGATGCCAACCGGCATCCCGTCGATGTGTGCGAACCCACACACAAGCGTAGCGCCGTACAGCGGTTTGAATTCGTGAAACTGCGAGTCATCGACGATGCGTGCGATGACTTCGCGTACGTCGTAAGGGGTTTTCAAATCTTGTGGTACAACGCCATAAAGCTCATCGACCGCGTAGCGGGGCGGCAGTGGCTCCTGGCGTTTGAGTTGCTGTGGCTTTTGCCAGTTCAGGCGGCTAACAGCGTCTCTGGCGAGCTCGAGCGCATGCGCATCATTGCGCGCGTAGTGATCGGTGACGCCCGATTCCCGGCAATGCACATCGGCGCCGCCGAGCGCTTCGGCAGTGACAACTTCACCGGTCGCGGCTTTAACGAGCGGTGGGCCGCCAAGAAAAATCGTGCCCTGGTTCGCGACGATAATCGACTCATCCGCCATCGCCGGTACGTAGGCGCCGCCGGCAGTGCATGACCCCATGACAACAGCAATCTGTGCGATGCCGCTCGCAGACATATTGGCTTGATTGTAAAAAATGCGCCCAAAGTGTTCTCGATCAGGAAAAATGTCGTCTTGCATCGGTAAGAAGGCGCCGCCCGAATCCACAAGATAAATGCAGGGCAGGCGATTTTCCTCGGCTATAGTCTGCGCGCGGATGTGTTTTTTGCCGGTCAGCGGGTAGTACGTGCCGCCTTTGACAGTCGCGTCGTTAGCAACAATGATGCATTCAACGCCATTCACGCAGCCAAGACCGGTCACGATGCCCGCCGCGGGCACATCGTCGTCATAAACGTCCAGGGCGGCTAACTGGCTGAACTCGACAAACGCGCTGCCAGGGTCGATCAACAAGTCGATTCGCTCGCGGGCAAGCAGCTTACCGCGCGCTTTGTGGCGCTGTTGCCTGGCTTCACCACCACCGGATAACACCCGCTCGACGTGTGCCTGCAAGTTGTCGACCAAAGCGCGCATTGTCGCGGCGTTCTTGATGAAGTCGTCACTGCGGACGTCAATTGTGCTTTGAATTGCGCTCATCGCTTCACTCCATTGCCGCTCGGCATTTGTCCTCGACGTCGGCCAGGTCCTTTAGTGTCTGCGCAATGTCCTCTGACTGGCGTTGCAACTGTTCGCGCCTGTCCGCGAGTGTGTCCAGCAGTCTTTGCAGCTGGCGCTTGCTGCCCTCGGGCTCACGGTACAAATCGATAATTTCGGCGCTCTGCTCAAGCGTCAGCCCAAGCCGGCGACCGCGGAGTATGAGGCGCAATCGGACACGGTCTGCCGCAGAAAAATAGCGCACACGACCGCGACGCTCGGGTGTGAGCAGTCCTTTCTCTTCGTAGAACCGCAAGGTACGGGTCGTGACGTCGAACTCTTCAGCTAATGCACTGATCGAAAACTGACGCGGCTGTTGGCTTGCATTCATGTTGCGCACTATAACTTACGTTAACGTTAACGTAAATCAAATGAGTCACAAAACCATGGCTCGGCTAGCGGCTCTTGTGGTCGTTTCTAAAGCGAATGTCACAACGGCGTTGACGCCTAGAATAACTTCGTTAAGATGGCGCCGGCCGCAAACACCGCAGTTTGCTTGTACATAATCGCGTCAAAGTGTGAACCAGTCCGAATAAAGCTGGTTTTTTAATAGGTTAGCGCTAAAAGTGTTTATTGATTCGAGGCGCTCGATTATACTTGCGGCCAGCTGCCCTGTGCGGCGTGACGTTTTTTAAGTGCACCTTTAACGTATTCCTACATTCAGGAGTTCACTCATGCGGATATTTTCCGATCTCTCAAGCCGTTCTCTGCTGACCGTGATGGTCTCAGCAACGCTCGGCTTGTTCGTCAGCGGTGTCGCCAGTGCGCAAACCGATGGCCAACCATTTCTAGAAGAAATTGTCGTAACCGCTGCAAAGCGCGAACAGACCCTTCAGGAAGTGCCTATCGCTGTGTCGGTAACCGACGCTGACACGATTCAGAAATCACAGATCCTCGATATTCTGGATCTCCAGACTGTCGTGCCTTCACTGCGGATTACGCAGTTGCAGTCATCAGCGAACACGAACTTCATCATTCGTGGTTTCGGTAACGGCGCAAACAACCCAGGCATCGAGCCATCGGTTGGCGTCTTTATCGACGGTGTGTATCGCTCGCGATCTGCCGGCGCACTGTCAGATTTGCCAAACCTTCAGCGCGTTGAAGTGTTGCGTGGCCCGCAAAGTACGTTGTTTGGTAAGAACGCGTCAGCTGGTGTCATCAGCGTCGTCACGCAGGAACCACAGTTCGAGTTCGGCGGCAGCGCAGAGCTTGTGATTGGAAACTACGGGCAGGTTGTTGCGAAAGGCGACATTACCGGTCCTTTGTCAGACAACGTTGCGTTCAGCCTGTCGGCTAGCAGCAACCAACGCGATGGTTATTTCGAGAACGTCATCGATGGCACTAACACAAACGAACGCAGCCGCTACGGCATGCGTGGCCAGCTGTTGTTCGAGCCTTCAGAAGCGTTTTCGCTGCGCATCATCGCGGACTACGACGAGATTGACGAAGACTGTTGTGGCACGGGTAACCTGTTTGATGGACCTACCGGTAACGCAGTACGCGCGTTAGGTGGACAGATCGCATCTAACGATCCGTTTGCTTACGACGCATTCATCAACTTCCCGTCAACCAACGAAATTGAGAACAGCGGTATTTCGGCGCAAGCGGATTTCACGTTCGGTAACTATGACCTGACCTCGATTACGTCATTCCGTAATCAATCAGCGATCACCGATGCGGACTCAGACTTCACGAGTGCTGATATTCTCGGTCGCAATGCTGCTGACCAGGATATCGATACGATCACACAAGAGCTGCGTTTAACAACCAGCTTCGGTGACAACGTTGATTTCCTCGTTGGCTTGTTCTACTTCGACGAAGAAGTGCAGTTTGATACCGACATTCAGTTCGGTGCAGATTTCCGTGGCTTTGCTGACCTTTTGGCAGGTGGCCCGGGCGCGGTGACAGGTCTCGAGCCGGTCTTTGGTATTCCAACGGGAACCTTCTTCGCAGACGGTGCTGGTGCTCAGGAATTCACTGGTCAGGATGACACCGCGATCTCGTTGTTCACGTCCGTTGACTGGTATGTGTCTGATCGCGCGACATTGACGCTCGGTTTGAACTACACGCAGGTCGAGAAAGATGCGTTTATTCGCCAGAACAACTCTGATGTCTTCTCATCGCTCGATTTTGTGTCTATCGGCATAGGCGGCGCATTCACAGCAATCACCGGTCTTGATCCGACACCGATGAACTTTGCAGCACAGCCTGCTGCGTTTGCTGCGGCGCAGACCGTTGGCAGCACGCCGTGTACGCCGGCAACCGCGCCTAACTGTAACCAGTTGTTGGCGTTGCAGCCGTTCCAGTTCCTGCCACCGTTTGTTGAATTCCCTAACTCTGTTGAATCGGGCAACTCGGATGACAGCGAGACAAGCTACACCGTTCGCTTTGCTTACGATCTCAATGACAGCCTGAACGTTTACGTCAGCGCTGCTACCGGTTTCAAAGCAACATCCTGGAACCTGTCGCGTGACTCACGTCCGTTCGCATCTGACTTAGCTGCATTGACGGCGGCAGGTCTGAACACGCCGAACCTGACAACGGGTACCCGCTTTGCTGGTCCGGAAGAGTCAACGGCTTACGAGATTGGCTTAAAAGGTAAGTTCAGCCGCGGTGCGTTCAACCTTGCGATCTTCGATCAGTCGATCGAGGGTTTCCAGTCGAACACGTTTAGCGGTACAGGCTTCAACCTGACCAACGCGGGTGAGCAATCCACGTTCGGTCTTGAGTTCGATGGCAACTACTTCTTCACTGATAATTTCCAGGGTACGTTTGCTATGACCTACCTGGATCCGACTTACGATGAATTCCTGTTCAGCGTTAACGGTGATATCAGTGGAACAACACCGCCGGGCATTCATGAGTTGAGCGCGACGGTTACCGGTACTTACACATGGGATCTGGCCAATGGCAGCACAATCTTCCTGCGCGGTGAGTACGTTTACGAAGACGAGATCGCTATTGTCGATAACGTGCCACCGACGATTGTTGTGCCGGGCGTTCCGACTGATTTGGCGACACGCGAAGTGGGTCTGCTGAACATGAGTGCCGGTTGGCAGTCTGTTAGCGGTTGGGATTTGTCAGTGTGGG
>JBCBZK010000080.1:0-15802 GCA_039815365.1 Pseudomonadota bacterium
GAATCTGTATGACTTGCCGACTACCGGATTGAGGTTCTTCACGGTCTACGGACCTTACGGTCGCCCCGACATGGCGTTGTTCTTGTTCACCAAGAAGATCATCGAAGGCGATCCGATTGACGTGTTTAACTACGGTAAGCATCGCCGCGACTTTACCTACGTTGACGATATCGTCGAGGGCGTCGTGCGCACGATGGACAACGTTGCTGCGCCGAATCCGGAGTGGGACTCAGCCAAACCCGATCCTGGCACGAGCCGGGCGCCGTATCGCATCTACAACATCGGCAATAACCAGCCGGTTGAGCTGCTTCGTTATATCGAAATCATCGAAGAATGCGTCGGCAAGAAAGCAGAGAAAAATATGTTGCCGATGCAGCCCGGTGATGTGCCTGACACGTACGCAGACGTTACCGATCTGATCGCAGATGTTGATTACAAGCCCGAAACGCCGATCGAAATCGGTGTCGGGAAATTTGTAGATTGGTACCGGAAGTTCTATAACGTCTAGCGGTATCCATCAACCCGACTGCGCGAGCTTACTATGAAGACATACACCAGCCGTTATCCGATAGATTTAGCGGCATGGGGTTCGCTCAAGGCACACGCCAAGCAACAGCGAAAGACTTCAACGGCGACGTTGTTTCGGCGCGATAAATCGCGCGCAGAGCGTTTCAGCTTACGAGCGGGTGAGCTCGTGGTGGATTATTCTCGACAGAACATCACACCACGCACAGTACAGCTGTTGACCCAGCTGGCGCGGCAGACTGATGTCGTGATGGCACGTGATGCCATGTTCGCTGGCGCTGCCATTAATACGACAGAGGAACGATCTGTGTTGCACGTGGCGCTTCGCGCTGGCGCTCGCGATACGTTCTCGATCAACGGAGAAAACGTATCGCCGGAAGTGCGGCGCGTGCGGCGCCAGATGTTGCGTTTCGTTGATGGTGTTCATAAGGGCGAGATTACTGGCGCGAAAGGCAAGACGTTTACTGATGTCATCAATATCGGTATTGGTGGCAGCGACCTTGGTATCGTCATGGCGACCACGGCGTTGCGCCACGTCGCGTCTGGCTTGAGTGTGCATACGGTATCGAATGTCGACGGCACGCAGCTCGCCGATTTGATGACGACGCTCGACCCTGCCAGGACGTTGGTTGTCGTGTGTTCGAAAACCTTCACGACGCTTGAGACGATGAGCAACGCGAATACGGCACGCGCCTGGATTAGTCGCTCATTGGGCGAGTCAGCCGTCAGGCATCACTTCGCTGCGGCGTCCACCAATCATCCAGCGATGGATGCCTTTGATATTGATCCTGACCGCCGGTTCGGCTTTTGGGATTGGGTGGGCGGTCGATACTCGTTGTGGTCAGCAGTGGGTTTGTCGATTGCGCTAGGCATTGGCAGCGTTAATTTCAAGGCGCTGTTGGCTGGCGCACGTTCAATGGACCAGCATTTTGCCAACGCCCCGGTGCCCGACAATGCGCCGATCATGATGGCTTTGCTTGGCATCTGGAACAGTAATTTTTTGGGCACCGCGAGTCAGGCTGTATTGCCGTATGACAATCGTCTCGAGCGTTTCCCGGCTTATCTGCAACAACTGCAAATGGAGAGCAGCGGTAAACGGGTACGACACGATGGTCGTGACGTTCGCGCCGATACCGGTACCGTGATTTGGGGTGAGGCAGGCTCCAATGCACAGCATTCTTTTTATCAGTTGCTGCATCAGGGGACGCGTGTGATTCCCGCAGATTTTATCTTGCCGATACGCTCGTCAGGCGCGACGCAAGCACAGCAAGATCTTGCGATTGCCAATTGTCTGGCACAAGCGGATGCGCTGATGTGCGGATACAGCGAGCGTGAGGCGACTCAGGAATTGCGGGCGAAAGGCCTCAGCAGCAAGCGTGCGACAGCGCTTGCTAAACACAAAGTACACGAGGGTAACAGGCCGAGCACCGTCGTTATGATGAAAGCGTTGACGGCGAAAACGCTCGGCGAACTGATCGCGCTGTACGAACACAAAGTGTTTGTGGAAGGTGTGATCTGGGGCATCAACAGCTTCGATCAGTGGGGTGTCGAGCTCGGTAAGAAGCTGGCCAAGTCGCTTGAACCTGCGGTGCAAGACCCGCGGTTAGCCCAAAACAGTAATGATTCGACCCGGCGCCTGCTACGTCAAGCGAAACGCTGGCGGTCACGCTAGGACCGTCTGTTCTGCGTAATGCCGTCGCTAAATTATTGAATAATAGGTAATAATTGATTTGTTAAATCGGTATCTGCTGCGGCTACTGTTTGCACAATTATCAGGCCGTTCGCGTATGTCTAATAGATAACATCGGGTTTTCCGTGATATTTTTCGCACACGATTTATCCAGCGCCCGGAATACGGGCGACGAAAGAGGAAACTACATGCTAGGTCAAAAGCTTAGAATCGCATTTGTGGCGTTCGCGCTCGCCGTTGGCGCAGCGTCAGTCGCTGTTGCAACAACGGTAGAGGAATTCGTATCGCTGCCGAAGTACGGGAATGTGACGTTGTCCCCTGACGGTACCCACATTGCCGCGACAACGCGCGTTGATGGCGATGCGTACATGATCATCATGAACATCGAAGACTCCAAACGCCCGCGCGTTGTCTATCAGATGAAGCCCATTAATAAAGAATCGGTTGATGCGATTCGGTGGATCAGCAATGACCGTTTGCTGTTCTGGACGATTCGAACGCTTGGCACGCTTGCGCGTCCTTTTGGAACCGGCAACGTTTACGCCGTCAATAAAGACGGTAAGCAGGGTTCGCTGCTCGTTGGTCCAGGTGTTTCGTCATCATTTTTCGGCCCTGATTCGATCGCAGACACGATGGATGACGACAAGCGTCACGTTAAGATTGTCACCAGCGGACGCGGCCGTGGTCAACAGATCGAGAAAATCAATACGTTCACCGCAAAGCGCGACATTGTGGACACATCGCCGTTCCGCTCTGGCAGCCTGATTACGGACGCAGATGGTCACGCACGTTTCGCGGTGCGCAATGATGATGCGACGAATGAGTTGTACTATGCGTATCGTCCGACTGTGGACAGCGAGTGGGTAGATTTTGAAAACCCGTTCGAGGGTAACGTTTTCCCGCTTGAGATCGCTCGTGACGGCAGCAGCGCTTTGATGTCGACGAACCAGCAAGGGCGTTTCGGCATTGTTCGCCTTGATCTGAAGACGCGCGAAATCACTCAAGTGATGAGCCATGACAAAGTGCCGGTCAATAGCTTTATGTACGGTATGGATAACAAAACCATCGTCGGCGCAGAATTCCTGCCGGGTCTGCCCGAAGTCCAGTACATGGAAGGTGACAGTCGCCATATCCGTTTGTGGAAACGCCTGCATGCATCATTCCCGGATATGCATGTACGGGTGAACGGTTTCACCAAAGATGAGAAAAAGGCGCTCATTCGTGTCAACAGCGATCGTCAGCCAACGCGCTACTTCCTGCTTGATACGGAGTCATTCTCCGCACGTTACTTGTTTGATGTGAAGCCTGAGATCGACGCGAAACAAATGCAGCCTAAAGAGGCGCATTGGGTGACGGCACGTGACGGCGTGAAATTCCAACTGTACGTGACACGTCCGCCCGGCGAACAAACAGGACCATTGCCGACGGTGATGGTCATTCACGGTGGTCCGCATGGGCCTCGCGATGTATGGGCGTTTGATCTCGAAGCGCAACTGCTCGCGAGTCGTGGTTACGTTGTCATTCAACCTAACTATCGTGGTTCTGGTGGTTTCGGGTTCCAGTTTGAACGCAGCGGCTATCAGAAATGGGGTCGCGAGATGCAGGACGATGTCACAGATGCAACGCTGTGGGCGATCGATCAGGGCATCTCTGATGCGAACAAGACGTGTATCTACGGCGGTAGCTACGGCGGTTATGCAACCCTGGCTGGTATCACTCGCGAGCCTGGTTTGTATGCGTGCGCGTTTGCCTTCGTCGGTGTGTACGATTTGCCAATGATGAAACGACGCGGCGACATTCCGGATCGCGAAAGCGGCAGGACATTCCTTGATCAGGCGCTAGGCACCGACAAGGACGATCTGCGCGCACGCTCGCCGGCGAATTTTACGGACAAAATCATCACACCTTTGTATGTCGCACATGGCAAGGCAGACCAACGCGTGCCTGTGCAGCAGTACTACAACTTGCTTAAGAAACTCGATAAATCCAACGTGCCTTACGAGAAGTTGCTCGTAAAACGCGAAGGTCATGGTTTCTATGCGCTGAAGAATCGTGTGCTGTACTACGGCGAATTGCTTAAGTTTCTGGACAAGCACATCGGTGAGGATGCCCCGGGTAAAGCCGCTACAACAGCTGACGCTGCGTTGCCTGACTTAGTACCAGTTGCTGCTGCGCAATAGCTGACTGCAAGCAAAGACAATGCCGCGGGCACGTAAGTGCTCGCGGCTTTTTTGTGTGCATCGAAGTCGCAGTCGTAGCACAATGCATCACGATCTACAGATCGCGCAGAATCGCTTTGGGGAGAGATTGGCACCATGACATCACGTCAGGATCAGAATTCGGGGACACGTGACGTGCGTGAGGCGCATCGTATTGATGAGTCACGTCTGTTTGAGTATTTGTCAGACCACATCGCAGGCTTTGGCAGCGCGATGCAGGTCGAGCAATTCAAAGGCGGGCAGTCGAACCCGACCTACAAACTCACAACCTCCGAGCGAAGCTACGTGTTGCGTCGTAAGCCTCCCGGTAAGTTATTGCCTTCGGCGCACGCCGTGGATCGCGAATTTCGCGTGATCAGTGCACTGCACACGGCCGATTTTCCAGTGGCGAAGCCGTACGTCCTGTGCACGGACGATAACGTCATCGGTACGATGTTCTACGTGATGGAGTGTGTGGACGGTCGTATCTTCTGGGAGCCTGACTTACCGGGTTGCGCCAATGAGGAACGGACGCACATTTACGACAACATGAACGCGACCATTGCGCGATTACATTCGCTGGATTTTGAGTCGTTGGGACTCGCCGACTACGGCAAACCCGGTAATTATTTCGCGCGCCAGATTTCGCGGTGGTCGAAACAGTATTACGCGTCCGAGACGGCCAAGATCGAACCGATGGACCAATTGATCGCGTGGCTAGGCGACAATGTGCCTGACGATCAATCGGCCAGTATCGTGCATGGCGACTACCGTTTGGACAACATGATTATAGGTAGCGCTGATGCGGATGTGCACGCCGTGCTCGATTGGGAGTTGTCGACGATCGGACACCCGTTGGCGGACTTCACCTACCATCTGATGGCGTGGCAAATGCCGGATATCGGCATTGGCTCAAACGGACTGGTTGGGAAAGATATTGCTGCACTGGGTATTCCTAGCGAACAAGCGTATGTCGATCAGTATTGTGAGCGCACGGGACGCGAAAGCATCGACAACCGCGACTTCTATTCAGCGTTCAATTTCTTCCGGATTGCAGCCATTCTCCAAGGCATAGCAGGTCGCGTGCGCGACGGAACTGCTGCGAGTGCGCATGCGGAGGCACAGATCAAAGCTGTGTTGCCATTAGCGGCGACCGGTTGGCGTTACGCTCAGCAGGCCGGAGCAATGGGCTAACCCCGGATGGCGCTCGACACCGATCGCTTACGCTCACTAGCGCGACGCGACCTGCCGTTTACGTGGCGCGCTGAGCAAGCCGCATTGTATGCGCTGAGTATTGGTTTCGGTCGCGAGGCTGAGAGCACGGCGGAGTCATTGTTCCTGCTGCCTGGTGCGATGCAACGCGCTGTCCCGACGATGGCGGCCGTCATGACCGTCAATGTATTTGAGCAAGACTATGGCTGGCAGTACGCGCAAATGCTGCACGGCGAGCAGCGCTTGCGATTGCACAGACCCTTGCTACCGACGGCGGATATGCTCGCCGATTTTGTTGTTGATGCGGTTCACGATAAAGGCCCGAACAAACCGGCGATTATCGTAACGCGTGTCGATGTGCGTGATGCAAATGGCAATGTACCGTTGTTCAGTTTGTCGTCGACGTTAGTCGCGCGTGCGGATGGCGGGTTCGATGGACCCACCGACACACTGCCGGCGGCGCATGCTGTGCCGGAGCGCGATGCTGACTTGCGACATGAATCGCCGGTGCGACCGGAGCAAGCATTGCTCTATCGAATGAATGGCGATCACAATCCTTTGCACCTTGACCCCGCAATCGCACGGCAAGCAGGTTTCAAGCAACCGATTTTACATGGCCTGTGTACTTACGGGTTCGCCTGTCGCGCCATTCTCGAGACCATTTGCGATTACGACAATACGTTGATTGGTACCTTCGATGCGCGTTTTGCCGCGCCCGTTTTTCCCGGCGACACACTGGAGACGCATATGTGGCAAAACGGTGATGAGGTGGCGTTTCGTTGTATCGTTGCGGCGCGTAACAGCGTGGTTCTGGATAACGGCCATTGTCGTTTGTTGGTATGAGGTTGTGATGCGATTTGCAGGCGTCTATTTGATCGGGCTGTTCGTCGTCCTTGCGCTGAGCGGCAAAGCAAGTGCCGAGACAACCGCGAGCGGCATAGACCATGCAAGACTGACTGCTGCGCGGCAAACGCCGGATCAATGGCTGACGCATGGTCGCGATTATGCCGAGCAACGGCACAGCACGCTGGATCACATCAATCGCGATACCGTTTCACAGTTAGGGCTCGCCTGGGCGTTTGAATTGCCGACGTCACGCGGACAGGAAGCTACACCGTTAATGGTCGACGGCACGCTCTATGTCACAGGTGCATGGAGTATGGTCTTTGCCCTCGATGCGCGCAGCGGTGCGTTGAAGTGGCAATACGACCCGCAAGTGCCGCGTGCGTATGCCCAGTTTGCCTGTTGTGATGCGGTCAATCGTGGCGTGGCAATCTGGGGCGGCACGGTATTTGTCGGCACACTTGACGGGCGACTGATCGCGTTGGACATCGAGACCGGCGAGCCAGTTTGGTCTGTTCAGACTACGCCGGTCGATCAGCGCTACACGATTACCGGAGCACCGCGCGTCGTCAAAGGTCAAGTATTGATCGGCAACGGTGGCGGGGAGTTTGGTGTGCGCGGCTACGTCAGCGCCTATGACGCAACGACCGGTGCACTGACCTGGCGGTTCTACACCGTTCCCGGCAATCCGGAAGACGGCTTCGAAACTCCGATTCTTGAGCAAGCTGCGAAGACCTGGACGGGCGAGTGGTGGCGACTGGGCGGCGGAGGCACAGTCTGGGACTCGATGGCGTACGACGCTGAACTTGACCTGCTTTATATCGGCGTAGGCAATGGCAGCCCGTGGCGCCGCGATTTACGTAGCCCTGACGGTGGGGACAATTTGTTCTTGTCGTCGATCGTCGCGCTAAGGCCGGACACCGGCGAATACGTTTGGCATTACCAGACAACGCCGGGAGACACGTGGGACTACACAGCGACGCAACACATGATTCTCGCCGACATCGAGTGGCAAGGTGTCGACCGTCGTGTGCTGATGCAAGCTCCGAAGAATGGTTTCTTCTATGTCATCGATCGTGAGACGGGTGAGCTGCTTTCCGCCGATGCATTTGTGCCTGTGAATTGGGCCACTGGTGTCGATATGCAATCCGGGCGACCGGTAGAAACCGGTATTGATTACGACAGAACGGCGCAATTGACGCGACCGTCGCCGCTTGGCGGTCACAACTGGCAACCCATGTCCTACAGTCCTCAAACGGGGCTGGTGTACATTCCTGCCATTGACGGTCCGTTTACGTACGCCCCGACAGCGACCTATCCGCGAGATGAAGACTTGTGGAGAACCGGCGCTGATTTTGCGCAGGCAGCGACACCGATCGCTGTGCCGCCCGGTCTTGAGAATGCGGTTATCCGACGTTTGGGTGCGTCGCATTTGTTGGCGTGGGATCCGAAGCGCGGCGAACCTGCATGGAAAGTGCAACAGGCGCACCCGTGGAACGGAGGTGTGTTGTCGACCGCTGGCGGCTTGGTGTTTCAAGGCGATGCCACAGGCTATTTCAACGCTTTTGATGCCCGCAATGGCGAGAGATTGTGGCAGCAACCGGCCAATACCGGCATCGTCGCCGCACCCATAACGTACGCCATTGAGGGGGTGCAGTACGTCGCTGTGTTAGCAGGGTGGGGCGGTTCCATGGCGCTCTCAGCGGGGCGTGTGAATGGGAACGCAAAAGCAGGCGCGACCGGTAGACTGCTGGTGTATCGACTTGGTGCCCGTGAGCAGCCTCCGCCGGGCGCACTGCCACAATCGATGCCACGGCCCCCGCGTAATCGTGCGCTGGACAATGACATACGCCGCGGGTTTGCGTTGTACGCACAACAGTGTTCCACGTGCCATGGTGCGAACGTCGTGGGTGGTGGTGTCATCCCCGATCTGCGCTATGCCAGCGAACAGATACACGGCATTTTCGATACGATCGTGAGCGACGGTGTGTTAGCCGATAATGGTATGCCCGGTTTTAGCGCGCGACTGACTGCCGACGACGTCGCCGCGATCCACGCGTATGTGATCTACGAGGCGAACCGTGAGTACGCGCGCCAAGATGACAGTGCGTGGTGGCGATCGATCAAACGGGCGTTTGCCGACATCGGTGCCTGGGCTGTGGCGAAGACGTTGTAACGGATCAGTTCGATAACCGTTGCGCCAGGATTTTGTAGCGTAAGGTCAGTCCGTCAGCAACGCTGATTGCGCCGCCCGCCGCGGAGAATGGCGTTAACCCTAACTGCTCATGGCGCACTGTCGCTTCGCCAATCGCTTCGAGTTGCGTGCCATCGATACTGAGCGTGAGTGGCATGATGACAGTGATCGTATTGCCCGCGATCATAATGTCGCAGGCAATTGTGCCTGGTCGCGTCAGGATCAGTGCGTCGCTGGTCGCACAGGTTGCCCGAACAAACGCGTGTTCTGCTGCATTGAGTAGTTTGTCACTGAGCATGTTCTTGCGTGTGCCTGCGCGCGCTTTGTCGTCGACAGGGGCTGAGAATTCTTCTCCTTCTTCTGCGCGGAATGCTTCTTCGTCGACCATCAGGCTATCTACCGGAAGTACCATGCGCACGAGACTGTCGGTGACGTTCGGTGCAACCCACACGCTGCCCGATAGTGCGCCGCTGCGGATAACGTGATTGTGACCAAAGCGAGCCATGGGGCCGTCGCGGAAGGCCAATACACGCAGTTCGCTATTTGCCGCGACAATTGAGAAACGCTGGGCGTCAGTCGGCGGTTGACGATCGCGTAGATTCTCAGCTGGCGTCACCATGTCCTGTGTTTGCGCTGCTGGCGCTGTCGATTGCGTCACTGGCGTGCAGGCGCCAAGCAATGCGAAGCAGATCAGCGTTAACGGTTGCCAAAGGCGGGCTGAATATTTCATACGTATATACTACCGCCGTTTGCTATGACGCGACACTTCGACTCGCCATGTCCTGTTTATGTCTTAGGGGCACGCTTGCTGCTTTCCCACAGTCGCCAAACGACGACGAATCCGGCCCGCCAACCGTCATCACGCTCAAATAGCGGCGATTGCTGGTTGGCCGATCCGGCAAAGCTCAGGTAGCTCACACCGAACGCGGCGAACGAGCGTTTGCCGCGGCGCTGCAAGCCGAAATCGACCGTTGTTTGCAGGTAGCCGCTACTGGCACCAAAGGCAGGACGTTGCGACGTCGCGAATTCTGGTGCGACGTCATAGAAATATTCGTGGAGCGCCTTGGTCGCAAAGCTCGGTGTTACCGAAACAGACCACTCATAGAGGCCGTCAGCAAACTGTCGTTCGTATTCGAGCTGCGGGCTGAAGACGAAACCGCGCTCGTTGATGCGGCGATCGTCCAATGAAAAGGCAGCGCGCACCGGTAACTCGAGTTTCCAACGTGAGGTCGTGACGGCAGGGTCACTCAATTGCCATTCAAGCTCAGGTCCAATTTCGAAGGCGAAACCCAGGTCGGGCATCCCGTCGCGTACCGCTACGTCCTCGCTGCGTGCGTCAAAGGAGCCGTTCAGGCTCAGGTCGAGCTTCAAGCGCTCGTTTTGAAACAACCGTCCGGATGCAACGCTGCCATCACCAACGCGCAGAAAGCTACCGCGATAAATCACGACGGGTATCGGTAACGCTCGCAGACGATTGCCTCTAGCGCCGGGGTAGTTCGGTGTCGAGGCAGCGGCAAAACCTGCGCCAACTTCCCACAGCGCCGCTCGGTTTGTGTTGTTGTCTGCTGGCGCGTTCAGTTGCTGGGCGCCGACATGTTGGCACAACACACACAATAATAAACTTGCGGTCAGCCGTCTGAGTAACGACATCAGCGCGCCGCCAAGCCGCGACACAGAAAATCAGGATAGGTCTGTATCACTTGTTGGGCAGTCATTGGATCTCCATGGAACCACTTCGGGATCCAGTTCACTGCGCTCATGATCGCATTGCCGGTCATGCGCACGTCGCAGTGCGCAATGCTGCTGTCAGCGATACCTTGTCGCAGGACGTTTTCAAAATTGACGCTATGCGCTCTTGAGCGACGCATAATGTCATCGCGGTGATCCGGTAGTAGCGAAGGAATTTCGCTCATGATCGCGACGGGACCGGCGTCGCCACATAGTGCCGCAACGTGTTGTGCAATGTAATGGCGAGCGACTTGAAGGCCGTTGCCACCTGTTGCAACAGCGTCATCAAGTGCACGCGCGCCAATATCTGCTGCGTGCAAATAACACTCGTAGACCAACTGCTGTTTGCCATCAATGTAATAGTAGATTGCCGCATCAGTGAGCCCGAGCAGTCGTGCGACGTCCTTCAACGACGTGCCGCTGTAACCTTTCTCGTTGAAACAGCGTGCCGCTGCTCGCAGCAGTTGTGCGCGTTTGTCGTCGAAAGCGGATGTTGCATTGCTGCTATCTGCCACAGTGTTCGTCCTCGCAGGCGCCAGTAGGCAAGATTAAGTGTCGTGCCAACGTACCGCAACTATCCCTGTTTGCTTGATATCAGCGCTTATCCAGCTTATTTTAATGACCATTAAAACGTGTTCAAGTTCTGCTGGCAAGGCTAACGAGCCAGCTTGAGACCGAGGGGCGAATTCATGGGTGTTGTTGCAAGCAAAGCCACAGGAGAACGCAGTCAGTCTGCGTCAGTACCGCTACGATTCGTGACCGCCGCATCGCTGTTTGATGGCCATGATGCCGCCATCAACATTATGCGCCGGTTGATACAGTCCAAAGGTGCAGAGGTGATCCACCTAGGGCACAACCGCAGCGTCGCTGATGTCGTTCGCGCGGCGATTCAGGAAGACGCCGACGGTATTGCGATTAGTTCGTACCAGGGCGGGCACAACGAATACTTACGTTACATGATTGACATGTTGCGCGAGCTCGGTGCGCAGCACATTCAGGTATTCGGCGGTGGTGGTGGCACGATTACGCCAGACGAGATTCGCTCGTTGATGGATTATGGTGTCGCCCGGATTTACCACCCCAATGATGGTATGAATCTCGGCCTCGACGCGATGATTGACGATCTGATCGGAACGACGGTGGCGGCTCGCGACGCCCGCCAGGAAGCGGCGAAACCTGTCGCATCAAACGGTTCGAATACATCGACCGACATCGCTGCAATGATCTCGGCAATCGAAGAGCAGGTGATTGCACCGGAAGACTTGCAACGCTTGCGACGGGAATGGTCTATGGCAGCCGCGGTGCCGGTAATCGGTATCACAGGTACGGGTGGCGCCGGAAAATCAAGCGTCACCGACGAGTTACTCAATCGCTTCACGCTGAATTTTCCTGACCGTAGAATTGCAGTCGTGGCGGTCGATCCAACACGACGCCGCACGGGTGGTGCATTGCTTGGCGACCGTATCCGTATGAATACATTGCGCGCCGACAATTTGTATATGCGTTCTATCGCGACCCGCCGGCAACACCGTGCCACGAGTGAAATGCTCGACGACATTGTGGCGTATCTGAAGAGCGCCGGTTTCGATTTGATTGTTGTAGAAACTGCGGGCATCGGACAAAGCGACAGCGATATTGTCGATCTGGTCGATTTCTCGATGTACATTATGACGTCCGATTACGGCGCTGCCAGTCAGTTGGAAAAAATCGACATGCTAGATTTTGCTGACGTGGTCGTTTTAAACAAATTCGACAAACGTGGCGCGGAGGATGCGCTTCGCGACATCCGCAAGCAATGGAAACGCAACCGTTTGCAGTTCCAGGCAAGCGACGACGAAGTGCCGGTCTATCCGACCATCGCAAGTCAGTTCAATGACCCTGGGCTTACTTGGATGTTTGCGCAGCTGTGCACACGTATGACTGAGAAGCTTAATATCGATGAAAGTCGATGGTCGGTTGCACCGACGGATGACGCCCGAGAGCCGCGTGCAACGGCATTGATTCCTGGCGCACGAGTGCGTTATCTCGCCGAGATTGCAGAACAGGGCAGGGGCGCTAACGAGCAGGCGGATCAACAGGCCGAAGCAGCAGGTCGTGCACAGCATTACTACATGGCACTCAAGGCGTTGGAAGACAGTGAGCTTCCGAAACCGCTGAGTCGCTATGCGCCAGAGGCATTGACGGGTGGTGGCGATCAGAGTTTGCTGGTGTTGCGGCAGCGCTATCAGGAGGCGATTGGCGCATTATCGGGTGAGTCCATTGCGCTGCTGGACGAATGGCCTGCGCGCAAGGCGGGTGTGCAAAGCGATACCTTTAGCTACACAGTTCGTGGTCGCGAAATCAGTGGCGACAATTATCGCGAAACGCTCAGTCACCAACGCATTCCCAAAATCGCTGCGCCGCAAACCGAGGGTTGGGGCGAGCAGCTGCGGTTTTTGCTCCGTGAGAATTTGCCGGGTGGCTATCCTTACACGGCGGGTGTTTATCCTTACCGTCGCGCGGGCGAAGATCCGATTCGTATGTTTGCCGGCGAGGGCACGCCGGAGCGCACCAACCGGCGATTCCATTTTTTGTCACAAGGTCAGCCGGCCGCGCGTTTATCGACCGCGTTCGACTCAGTGACGCTGTATGGCGAAGACCCTCACGAGCGTCCCGATATCTTTGGCAAGGTCGGCAACTCAGGCGTATCGATCGCTACTGTCGATGATATGAAAAAACTGTATTCCGGTTTCGATTTGTGCGCGCCAACGACGTCTGTGTCGATGACCATTAATGGTCCGGCACCGATGATCCTCGCGTTTTTCATCAACACGGCGGTCGATCAGCAAATCGAACGTCATCTGGATGCGACTGATGGTTGGGCTGAGGCGGACAAAGCGATCGCGCGTCATTTCGAAACGCGCGAACGACCGCAGTACCAAGGCGACTTGCCGGATGGCCATAACAGGTTAGGTCTGCGTCTTCTGGGTATTGGCGGGCAACACGTTGTTGATAACGAGACCTATGCTCGCATCAAGAAAGACACACTCAAGACGGTTCGCGGAACGGTACAGGCGGACATTCTGAAAGAAGACCAGGCGCAAAATACGTGCATCTTCTCGACAGAGTTCGCAATGAAGATGATGGGTGATGTGCAGCAGTATTTTATCGATCACGAAGTGCGAAACTACTACAGCGTGTCGATCAGCGGATATCACATCGCAGAGGCAGGCGCGAACCCGATCAGTCAACTCGCGTTTACGTTGTCCAATGGTTTTACGATCGTTGAGTACTACCTGGCACGCGGAATGAATATCGATGATTTCGCGCCGAACCTGTCCTTCTTTTTCTCGAACGGTATGGATCCGGAGTACGCGGTCATCGGACGCGTCGCGCGTCGTATCTGGGCGCGTGCAATGAAAGAGCGATACGGCGCTGGGCCACGTAGTCAGATGATGAAATATCATATCCAGACATCCGGCCGCAGTTTGCATGCGCAAGAGATCAGCTTTAACGACATTCGAACCACACTGCAGGCGTTGTATGCGTTGTTCGACAATTGTAATAGCTTGCATACCAATGCTTTTGACGAGGCGATCACAACACCGACAGAGCAATCGGTACGCCGCGCTGTAGCGATTCAACTCATCATTAATCGTGAGCTCGGTTTGAACTTTTGCGAAAACCCGCTGCAAGGCTCGCATGTTATTGACGAGTTGACCGATCTTGTTGAAGAGGCTGTTTACGTCGAGTTCGAACGGATCTCTGAACGTGGTGGCGTTTTGGGCGCGATGGATACGATGTATCAACGCGGCAAAATCCAAGATGAAAGTTTGTATTACGAAAGCAAAAAGCACGACGGCAGTTTGCCATTGATTGGTGTGAATACATTCTTGCCGCCGGAAGGGCAGGAAGACGAGATTCACGAGCTGGAGCTGATGCGTTCGACCGACGACGAGAAGCACCAGCAGATTGCATCATTGCGCGCGTTCCAGTCGAACGAATCCGCACAGACAGACGTGGCGCTACGACGTTTGCAGGATGTCGCTCGCGCGCGAGGCAACGTGTTCGAGGCGCTAGTAGAGGCAGTGCAGTGTTGTTCGCTCGGGCAGATTTCCGCAGCGTTGTATCAGGTAGGCGGCGAGTATCGTCGCAACATGTAGGGGTTGGCATGACGAATGAAACGCTGCTGAGCGACGTCGTAGACGGCGTTGCAACGATAACACTCAACCGTCCGGATGCACTCAATGCGCTCACGCCGCAGATGCTTGAAGCGCTGGCTGATGCAATGCAGGCGGTGGCGACAGACACTGCCGTGCGCGTTGTCGTGTTGACCGGTGCTGGACGGGCATTTTCTGCCGGCGTGGATCTAAAGGCGCTCGGTGGCAGGCCTATCGTCAACGGCAAGGTCGGCGATATTCTCGACGTGCCAGCGCGGCGCGCACTTGCGGCGATGACGACGATGCCGAAACCGGTGATCGCGAAAGTGAACGGTCATTGTTTTACCGGCGCACTCGAACTTGTGCTCGGATGCGATCTCATCTACGCGAGTGACAAGGCGAAATGCGGTGATACGCATGCCAAATGGGGCGTGCGACCAACGTGGGGTATGTCACAGCGAATGCCGCGTCAGGCGGGTATTGCGGTAGCCAAAGAACTCGCGCTGACGGCGCGCACGTTCAGCGGTGCAGAGGGTGTCGCGTGGGGTTTGTTTAACGCTGTGCTGGCGCCGGATGCACTTGATGCACATGTCCAGCACGTGATTGCTTCGATTATTGACAACAGTCCCGATGTCATCGCAGCGTACAAAGATCTTTGGCAACGCAGCGCTGATGTGCCGCTCGTTGATGGCCTCAATGTTGAGGCAACCTCGGAGTACGACATACACGATACGGCAGATCGACTGAAAGGATTTTTGTAGTGAGTAATGTGATGACACCGGCGGACTTTGGGGTGCCTGACTATGAAGGCACCTATTTGGATTTTCTTGGTTTTGGTGTGCTGGAGGCTCGTGAAGGTTTCGTGCGCATGCGCATGCCGTTGAAACGCCATCACACCAATACGCTGGAAATGGCGCATGGTGGGATCATCATGTCGATGCTCGATATTGCCGGTGCATTCAGTGCTCATGTCGGTCAAAGCGAGCGCATTGTTTCAGTCACGACAACGCAAACCACCAGCTTTATTCGCTCAGTGACCGGTCCGGAGCTCATTGCTGAGGGGCGCGTCATCCGCCGAACGCGGCGCACGGCCTTTACCCAGTCGGTGATCCTTGATCCGTCACTGTCCGACGATCCTGATGAACAAATTGCAGCAACGGCGCAATTCACTTTTTTGTTGCGGCAACGTGGCTTATATAAAAAATTAACCATCGATTTTCGCTTGAAGGAAAAACAGCCTTGGTCACCGGTGCCGGCAGTGGCCTCGGTCAGC
>JBCBZK010000171.1:0-6224 GCA_039815365.1 Pseudomonadota bacterium
GCGCCGTTCAACGACGCGGAACTGACCGAGGCCGAAATGCCATACTGCCATTGGTCGTTGATATTACCGATATGATTGCCCGACAGCGCAACACCGGAAAATGACAGTGCCGAGCGCGTCGGTTTCTGATGAGGCGTCGGCGTAGCGCAGCGACAATGATGAAGCGCGATCAACGAAGGATGCTCTGGTGCGCGGACCGTCGTCGTCTGACAATCCGTCGAAAAACCATGTGCCGGTCAACGTCAACTCGTTCGTCTCAGACCCAATGGTATTCGACACAGCCGAACCGATAACAGGTGTGGACACAGAAGTCGTGTCGGTCTCGCTCCGCGAGTAGCCCACAGATAATTCGTAGTCGAATTCTTCGGCATGAACCGGGATCATCGGCACTGTCGCAACAACAAGGCATCCTATGAGTCGACGCATATAACTTCCCTTTTCGTTCGTTACTGTCCGGTTTTGTTCACTTCACGGCTGTCAGGCAACGAAGGCTCGCGACACGACGCCGGCAAATAGCGCGGTTCGGCATCGCTACTGCATGTCCACTCGACGATAACACCGTCATAGAGCTGCGGTGTCAGGACCAGCGAACGCCCGTTTAGTGGCGTGGCACGACCTGTCATTCTGACCACGATCGCACCTGAGTCAGGCTGAACGGTAACGCTTGCCTCAAGACTGTCCGCGACACCCGTGCGGAACGTATTCATACGGTCGACATCGTCTTCACCCGGCAACCGATTGTTGGTTAAAACAAACTCGGCGACCTCGGTTTTGGTAGCAGCGGCAAGGCTCAGTGCGCCGGCCACTTTTGCACGCATCTGGTAGTCCTGATAGGCAGGGATAGCGACTGCTGCAGCGATGCCGACAACGAACGCGCCCGTCATGGCGCCGCTCGCGCCGCCGATGATGTCAACCGGTGAATGTTCAAACGATAACTCGGTGCCCAGTAAGTCGTCAGCCGTAATCACGCCAAAGCTGATTGCGCCTTTTTCGGGTAGATTCAAATCGTCGCCGGTTGGCAGCGACCAGATATCAAGATCGAGACCGGCGATATCCGAGAGGAACGGCATCGACGAGAGATACGCCTGATGTGCAAAGCGTGGCAAACCTTCGACGCTGACAGAGCCGCCTAGCAGAGTCTTGGTAAGGTCCTGATTCTGGCTGCCGTTCGCCCAGTCGCTCAGCTGAGTTGTCGTGCCACGATTGTGGCGGTCGATCAACACTTGCGGTGTGTTGGCAAATATCATGTAACCGTCGTCGTACACCCAAAACAGGTGCGTGCCGATATTGGCGTAAATCGACAGGAACGACAGCACCGCAGGATCGCCAGATGCGGTTTCAACGGCGTCGAGCAATTCATCGTTTGGCATCGTCGGAATTTTGAAATGACGAATATCCAGACCACGAACCCGGCGCGTTTCAAACGTCAGATCGAACTTCTCAGCAATATCGCTGAACATTGTGTCGACACGATTACCATTGCCAACAGCAAGTGCACTGTAGGAACCCACAGGCTCGGTGACGTACAGCAACTCGCCACTGAGTACGCTGTAAAGCGCTTCGATATCGGTGCCTAACATCTCGGTGGCCGTCGCCGCGTAGTCGGTCCACTCACTGTCGCTGATGCTACCGGTCGCCAGTGCGATTGCTTTGGCCTCTGCAAGCGTTGGCAGCGACATCACCAGCAAGCCATCAGGCGGCGCGGTTGTTGACAGACCCAGTTGATTGTTCGGCACCGGAATCAAACTACGCAAACCATTGCCTTGCGGCACGTCAGCGAGAAACGACATACGCGTTTTGCCGTTGCTGACACCGTAACCGAACGCAATCGACTCAGCCTGATCCAGACCGCTCGCGATGACAGGTTCCATGTACTGCGGCGGTATCATCATTTGCCCCATCGCCAGTGCATTTTTGGTGTTGACCCACGCGAACATGCCATAGCCAGAGTCATCGATGCGTGACTGCATTTTGCTCATGGGCGTAATTTGCGGGATCGCTGCCAGCGCTTGTCTAGCTGTTTGCATGCGCTCAACTGATGCACCGGCACCGGCAAGAATCATCATGCGCTTGGCGTTCGCATCAAAACCAACGATAGCCGGCACAGGAGCGCCAGTAATGACGCCGATGCCATCTTCATCCAGACCTGCTGGCATGCCAACGCCCGGGACGGTCTCGGCCAGCAAAGACGAGAGCGCCTGATTCATCTGGGTATTGCTGTTGATGTCTGTCTGCATCACCAGGACGATGCCCGGGGCAGTGCCGCCGGCGCCGGGCACTGGTGAGATCATCACCTCGATCGCAGAGCGCTGGTGGCGCAGCAACCACTGAATGGCTTGTGCCTCAAAACCGGGCTTCGTCGCGACGTTATTGGCAAGACCATCGAGAACGCTGTTAAGCCAGTCAGTGTGCGTATCGCTGGCGAGGAACGGCCCGAGCGCGTTGTCTTTCGGGCTACTCGTCAATCCGAGAAAGCTGGGAATGCGCACGTACGCCAAGGCATCGTCCGGGACGCGGTTGCCGAGCCAGGCAGGTGCGATGGGCGATGCCGTGTCTGCGGCCTTCAGTGCGCTTGTCGGGTTGGAGGAACACGCCGTCAGCGTGAGCGTGAATGTGGCGAGCAAAGCGGTGAGTCGGCGCATGATGACAATCCTCGTGACCTGCGATGAGGCTATAGTCGCATTCATGCCGCTTACTGTCATGTGGCGGTTAGTGTGCGTTATGCAACATCATCGGCAAAGGATACCTGTCTGCCCGACTCGGTGTAGACTTGTAGGTCAATTTACCGCAGCGTGGGGCCTGTTGTCGTATGTCACTCATCGTCAATCGTCGTGATCTGGATTTTTACTTGTACGAGCTGCTCGGGCTCGAAACACTGCTGTCAGCAGAGCGCTTCGCGGACTACGATCGCGAGACTGTTGATTCGGTTTTGGATGCCGCCGAGGCGATTGCGACCGATACGTTCGCACCGCTAGCCGCAACGCTGGACGCCAATGAGCCGCAGTTCAATGACGGTGCGGTGACGTTGATCCCTGAAGCACGCGCCGCGTTGGACACGTACGTTGAATCAGGATTTCTTGCGGCCGAATTCGACGCCGATGTTGGTGGCATGCAGTTACCGACAATGGTGAATATGGCGATGGGCGGCATGTTCCATTGCGCGAACGGGCCATTGATGAGCTATCCGTTCTTAACGGCCGGCGCTGCCAACCTGCTTAATGTATGCGGCAGCGATGCGCTGAAGGCGAAGTATTTGCCCAACATGCTGTCAGGCAAATGGTTTGGCACGATGTGTCTGTCAGAAACCCAGGCCGGCTCATCGCTCGGCGACATTCGTACGCGCGCTGACGCGCAGGCAGACGGCAGCTATCACCTGACCGGCTCGAAGATGTGGATCTCCGGCGGTGACCACAACCTCGCCGAAAACATCGTGCATATGGTGTTGGCGAAAATCCCGGGCGGTCCTCCCGGGGTTAAGGGTATCTCGCTCTTTCTCGTGCCGAAAATTCGCGTTAACGACGACGGCAGCCTGGGCGACTCGAACAACGTGGCGGCTGCCGGGTTGAACCACAAAATGGGTCAACGCGGCACGGCGAATTGTTTGTTGAATTTTGGCGAATCCGGCGATTGCGTCGGTTACCTGGTCGGCGCCGAGAACGCTGGCCTGGCGAACATGTTCCATATGATGAACGAAGCACGCATCGGTGTCGGGCTTGGCGCTGTAATGTGCGGGCTGGGTGGCTATTTGTACTCGTTAGGTTATGCCAAAGAGCGCACGCAGGGCCGACCGCTTGGCAACAAGAATCCAGAGACACCGCAGATTCCGATTATCGAGCACTCGGACATCAAACGTCTGTTGCTCAGCCAAAAGGCGTTCGTTGAGGGTGGGCAATCGCTGATTCTGTATTGTGCACAGCTTGTGGATGAAGAGCGTTTGGCGGCTGACAAAGCTGAGCAACAACGACTGGCGCTGCTGTTGGATTTGCTCACCCCGATTGCTAAATCATGGCCGTCGGAGTATTGCCTTGAAGCGAACAAAATGGCGATCCAGATTCTGGGCGGCTATGGCTACACGCGCGACTATCCGGTCGAGCGTTTGTACCGCGACAATCGCCTGAATCACATTCACGAGGGCTCGCACGGCATTCAGGGTCTGGATATTCTAGGCCGCAAAGTGCGTATGCACGGTGGTGCAGCGTTAGCGGCGTTGGCGGTCGAAGTCGATGCCACGCTGAGTGCCACACAATCGACGGCGAGCCTCGCCGAATATCGCGCTTCGCTGGAACAAGCGATGCAAACGGTAGCCAGCACAACAGCGAGCGTCGCACAGTGCGAAGATCACGCGCTAGGGCTTGCCAACGCGACGCTGTTTCTTGACGCGTTCGGTCATGTAGTTATCGCGTGGTTATGGCTTCGTCAGGCAGCCATTGCTGCGGATCGCCTCGCTGGTGATTCGCAAAAAGATCGCGCGTTTTACGAGGGCAAACTTGCTGCGTGCCAGTTCTTCTATCGGTACGAGCTGCCTAAGGCCGTCGCGCAGCTGCACCATGTCGCCAGTCTCGATGACACGCTCATGCAGGTTCGCAGCGAACACTTCGCTGCTGGTTGATAGCGGCGCAGTGGCACGGCGGATCGTTTGAATCGAAGGGTGGTTTTCATGACTCGATCGCTGATTGCGATGTTACTGGCTATCCTGTGTCTGACATCGGCTGCGAGCGAGAAACGCCCCGTCAGCGCCGTTGATTTCGTCGCATCGCCAATATTGTCGTCGCCCAGACTGTCTCCTGATGGCAAACTTTTGCTGTATCGGCACATCGGTGTTGACTGGGACGAAAACAAAAGCGTTGCTCGGCTGCGATTAAAAGATGTGCACACCAACGCGTTGTTGGCTGTCCCCGAACCTGAGTCGGCTGGCGAGTCTTTTAGTGCGGGCGAGTGGCACCCCGATGGCAGCGGTTTTGCGCTGATCCTAAAGCGCGACGGCGACGAACACAGGCAGCTGTATTTTTTTGATCATCAATCGAAGCAGCTGACGCGGTTGACGCAACACGCCAACGATATCGAGTCGTTTTTCTGGTCGGTCGACGGCGCACACATTTTTATAATTGCCGAGTCTGCTCAAGATCCTGCACAAGCGCGTCTGCAAGAAGACGAATGGGTGATTGCTGAATACGACGATGCGCGTCATCGCGAAATCATACAGCTTGATGTTGCCACCAAGACGACACGTGAGATCGTCGCCGGTGATTACTCGGTCAGGCGCGTTTCGCTCAGTCGCGATGGTGCGCATCTGGTTTACGTCAGAGTGCCCAATCATGAGTTGAACCGCAGCCATGAAGGTGATGTCTGGGTGACGAATATTGCCAGCGGCGAGCACCAACGCTGGACGCAAAACGATTTTTCAGAATATGACCCGCAGCTTGCGAGCGACGGCAAGACGCTCGCGTTTATGGCAACGGTCAACGCCAAAGGTGCGCCGTATTACGAAGATAAAGTGTTCGTGCAACGCGGTCGCGATGCCACGCCAGAGCGATTGCTCGGCGACAAGGCGATGGAGGCAATCGCGTTCGCCTGGGATGCGGATAGCAGCGGTCTGTTTATCATGGCGAATATTGGTGTCAGTTCGCAGCTCTTTCATTATCAACTGGAAAGCGGCGAGCTGACGCAAGTGACGGATGGGTCACATTCGTTTCGTGGCTGGCACTACGATGTCGCACTTGACCAGCACGTCGCCAGACACGTCACGGCGGATGCCCCTGGTGATATCGTGGCCATTGATGCAAGCGCCAAAACCATCACACCACTGACGCGTGAATCGCGCGATTGGGCGGCGCAGTTCGAGCTCCCCGAACAAGTTGCGGTGTCGTGGCGTGGACGCGGCAGGGTGACCATCGAAGGCCTGCTTGTTTATCCGTTGGGTTACGAGAAAGACAAAGGTTACCCGTTAGTGACCATTGCGCATGGCGGTCCACGTTCATCGTCGCAGTTTGGTTCTTGGAACCGTTCAAGGTACGTGTCGGTATTGGCGGGTCTCGGTTACGCGGTGCTGTTGCCTAACCATCGCGGCGGCACCGGTTACGGCGATGATTTCATGCGCGATATGTACGGGCGCTACTTTCGTAACGCGCACCACGATGTGATGGATGGCATCGATGCCATGGTTGCGCGCGGCATCGCAGACCCGGATCGTCTGATCGCGATGGGTTGGAGCGCCGGTGGCCACA
>JBCBZK010000063.1:0-19876 GCA_039815365.1 Pseudomonadota bacterium
CAACAGTGTGTTCACGCGAACTGCCCGTTCATTTGTAGTAAGCGCTGCGGCAGTGTCACCGGAAGCGCGCTGTGTAGCTGCTAATTCATTGAGCGCATCGACGAGTAATTGGTCTGGCTCATCCTCCGGGATTGCGGCTACCACCGACTGAAGCAATGCCATCGCTTCCTCGACGCTACCCGATTCTCGTAGCGCAACGGCGTACGGGACCACAATCAGTTGCACGCGCGGATGATCGAGACCTGTCTCAAAGTCTTTGTCTACAGTTGCCAGGACGCGATCAAAGTTCGCCAGTGCGTCACGAGGACGGTTGCTGGCAAGCTGCACACGGCCGAGGCCGGTCCAGGCGAATGTCATGGCGTCTGGCAAAACACTATCCTGGACAGTCTTGATCGTCTCCAGTAGCGCTTGCTCGACGCCGATAGTGTCGCCAAGTTCAATTTTTGCTTGCGCGATCATGGACTGGACGACCAGTTGTCGCGTCGGGTACAAATCGACGACTGGCGTCGCCTGCGCTTCGATCAATAGTTCCAGTGCTTCCCTGGCGCGCCCGAGATAGGTGTAACTGGATGCGAGATTGAGATGGATCAGAATTTTGAATTCCGGGGCAACCATCTGTCGCGCGTGTTCGAGTGCTGTTTCAAAGTGAATAAGTGACATGCGTGGGCGCAGCTGTGTGCCGAAATGCAGTCCAATCATGTTGTGTGCTGCGGCCATGAGATCGTGGTCGCCGATCGACTCGGCAAGCGGTAGTGCATCGTAGGCCAATGCCACTGACTTGGGATGATCGCCTTCGCGGTAATAGTAATATCCCAGCGTCATGTTCCAGAACGCTGCGACGAGCTCATTGTTGATAGCGGATGTGTCCGCGGCTTCGAGCATGCCACAAGACTGAGCGGCACTAGCTAACCCTTGGCGGTGCTCCAATTGACAACGAATAGCAGCCGCGATATCGGCGGCAATGGTATCGGGCGACAGGAGCGCTTCCGCAGCGACCAGATGTTCGGCGACTGTGTCCGTTGATTGATTCATCGCGCGATCTGCCAAAGTGATTCTGGCACGAATCACATCATCACGATTGGCGTCATTGGCAATGAAACTAAGAAGCTGAGCGTCGTCACTCTTACGCGCATCCAGCCACAACGCCATGTCATCGGCAGCACGCGCGACGGACGCTGCGGTTACCAGCGCGATTGCCAGTAGAGCAGCAAGTGAATCAATTGAGCGCCGTGACATCATTGCTGTCGCGTATTTGCTCTTGGTCGTTGTATTGCTCGGTGCATTGTCAACGTTGTTGTGAATCCCCACGCTGATAGTAGCGATTTTGGCGAGAGAATTTTTATCGCTGTTCGCTAAAGTGCAGCGAATCACCGTTTGTGGTCATCATCAAAAACGTTTGGCTGCGGATTTTCTGAGGTGATCGGCGCGTTTGCACCCATTTGCGCCCAATTGATTCATCCCAGCATCGCAAGTTTTTACAATTCGGTAATCACGATTGTTACCGCAACGCGCGAATGATCACTGCACGCGTGTCGATCGGGTCGATTACGGCATCGATTTCAAGATGTGCGGCTGCCTCGGTTGCTTTCCCAATGGCATACATTTTGGCGACCAATGTCTCAAACAATGCGTCGCGCGCAGCCTCGTTCTCGCAAGCATCGAGCTCCTTGCGGTAACCGAGCCGCACGGCGCCTTCCAGTCCCATGCCACCGAATTCGCCGCTAGGCCACGCCACCGTGTAACGCGGCGCCGCGAAACTGCCGCCAGCCATCGCCATGGCACCCAAACCATAACCGCGACGCAGAATGACTGCGACGACCGGCACGCACAGACGCGCGCCAGCGGTGAACAGTGTCGCCATACGTCGTACCGCGGCGTCGGATTCGCTGTCCGGACCGACCATGAAACCGGGCGTATCTGTGAGCGAGAGGATAGGTATCGAGAGGCGGTCGCACAACTCAAAAAACTGTGCCGCTTTGTCAGCCGACTCGGCATCAATCGCGCCACCCATCTGTTGGCAATCATTCGCTACGACACCGACCGTTGTACCTTCGATACGCAACAGACCGGTGACGATCGGGCGTCCATAGTCGCGTCGCAACTCGATGAATGAGCCGGTGTCAGCCAGCGTTTCGATAACAGGTCGAATTTTGTAGCCATAGCGACGATCTTCTGGCATTGCGTCGCGCAAGCGTTGCTGATCGACGCAGTCCCACTGCGCGTCGTCATGACGTATCAGGCTGATGAGTTGCCGCGCGATCCGGGTCGCATGTGCTTCATCGTCCGCCACAATATCGACAACACCGTTGCTGGCTTGCACGTCAATCGGGCCGATCTGCGTCGGCGCAAATGTCCCGAGGCCGCCACCCTCAATCATGGCCGGGCCACCCATGCCGATCCACGACGTCCTGGTTGCGATCGTGATATCCGCGCAACCAAACAGCGCCGCATTGCCGGCAAAACAATATCCGTTGGCAATGGCAATACGCGGCACCTTACCGTGCAGACGTGCCCAGGTCGCGAATGAGGTCAAATTCAGACCGGCGATCTGTGTTGTCACATCTGTATCACCCGGTCGACCGCCGCCGCCTTCGGTGAAGATGATGACCGGCAAGAGCTGTTGCTCTGCCAACTCGAAAATTCGGTCGAGTTTTTGGTGATGGAAGTAGCCTTGCGTGCCGGCCAACACGGCGTAGTCATAGATAGCAAGGGCAACAGCAATGCCGTCGATCGTCGCGGTGCCGGTGATCACACCGTCAGCTGCTGTTTGCGTGCGCAGCTCATCAGTGTCGCGACGGTTTTTTTGCGCCGCGATTGCGAGTTGGCCATATTCGTTAAACGAATCTGCATCAATCAGATCGACCAGGTTTTCACGCGCTGTGCGGTAACCTTTCGCGTGACGTTTATCGGCGGCGGTATGTCGGATCGCGTCCTGGGTGTTTGCAAGACGTTGTTCCAGTGCGATCAGCTCAGGTCGTTTCTCATCACTCATTTACGATGCTCTTTGTGCCAGCCAACGATCCAGTGCGTTAGCGAAATCTTGTTTTTCTCTCTGCCCCATAGCCGCAGGTCCACCGCTTTGTGGGACGCCACTGGCGCGCATCGTGTCGAGAAAATCGCGCATGTTGAGTCGTGCGCCGATGTTCTCTTTGGTGTGTTCCTCGCCCCGCGGGCTCAAGGCTAGCGCACCTTTTTCGATCACCTCGGCGGCGAGTGGTATATCGCTGGTGATCACAAGATCACCGCTAGCAACGCGCGCAACGATTTCGTCATCAGCGACATCAAATCCGTGCGCTACCTGCATCGTACGAATGTTGGGTGCATTGGGCACTTGCAGCGCTTGATTTGCGACGAGCACGAGCGCAACGCCCGTTCGTTTGGCGGCGCGAAACAGGATTTGTTTGACGACGACCGGGCAGGCGTCGGCATCGACCCAGATTGTCATAAAAACCCTTATGCAGCCGGACTGCCAGTGCGGATGATCAACATGATCCCGATATCTTAACGCGCCTTGCGCTCACGCGACGGATCCGGCGTTTGCCGCAGCGCGCGTGATCCCGGAACATCACCATCACTAGACACCTGTTTATCTATCCACTACTGTATATAACCCCAAAAACCCTTGAGGTCGCCAGATGGCTAGCGCTGCCACCCAAATTCCTGCCGACGTGTTTGCCACGCTCAACGCCGAGCAGCGCGCTGCGGCGACCTATGGCGAGCATGATGCAGACAGTGGCACAGTAGACGCCGGACCACTGCTCATTATTGCCGGTGCCGGAACCGGCAAGACGATGACGCTGGCGCACCGAGTGGCACATCTTGTGATGTCCGGTGTTGATGTGGAGCGGATTTTGTTGCTCACATTCTCACGTCGCGCTGCACAGGAAATGACCCGGCGTGCAGAGCGCGTGGTTCGCGAGGCGCAGCGCGATGAGCGGCAACGCAAGACGTTCGCGCTGCCGTGGTCGGGCACCTTTCATTCCGTCGCGAATCGTTTGTTGCGTAAGTATGCGGCGAACGTGGGGCTCGACCCGGCGTTTACCGTGCTCGATCGTGGTGATGCTGCCGATACGCTCGACATGGTTCGACAGCAGCTTGGACTGGCTGCCAAGTCACGTCGCTTCCCCCGCAAGGACACCTGCCTTGCGATTTACTCACGATGTGTCAACACGCAGCAGCCACTGGCGGACGTGCTGCAATCGGCTTACCCGTGGTGCTTGGATTGGGTGAAAGAACTGACGGCACTATTCCGTGGTTATGTAGAACTCAAGCAAAGCAACGCGGTACTCGACTACGACGATTTGCTGTTGTATTGGTTTCACTTAGTCTCTGAGCCGGCGCTTGCTGAAGTGATCAGTGCGCGTTTCGATCATGTGCTTGTTGATGAGTATCAAGACACGAACCGGTTGCAGGCCGGCGTGTTGCAGGCGTTGCGTCCACAAGGTGCAGGGCTCACGGTTGTCGGTGATGATGCCCAGTCAATCTATTCGTTTCGTGCCGCGGACGTCGACAACATTCTTGCGTTTCCGGATCAGTTTGTTCCCGCGGCGCAAGTGGTGACCCTCGAGCAGAACTACCGCTCTGTGCAGCCTGTGTTGGACGCAGCAAACACATTGATTGCCGAGAGCAATCGTCAATACCGCAAAAATCTGTTTTCAGAAAAACCTTCGGCACAAAAACCACGCTATGTGACGGTTGAAGACGGTGACGGTGAGGCCGATTACATCGTCTCATCGGTTCTCGCAGCGCGTGAGGCAGGCATGGCACTGCGTGATCAGGCTGTGCTGTTCCGCAATGGCCACCACAGCGATCGTCTGGAGGTTGAGCTTACGCGCCACAACATCCCATTCGTCAAATACGGCGGCCTCAAATTCCTCGAGTCAGCGCACGTTAAAGACATGTTGTCGATTTTGAAATGGGCTGATAACCCACGTAACCGCGTTGCTGCGTTCCGCGTTTTGCAATTGCTTGATGGCGTTGGGCCTGCGCATGCGGCGCGTTGTTTTGAATATGTCGCTGCGGCTGATTTCGCAATGTCTGCATTGTTGGCATTCACACCACCGGCATCGGCGCAGCCTGTATGGCCGGACTTTTGCGAATTGATGTGCGCGCTGTCCGCGCGGAGTGAGCAACCCGCCGAGGCGCAAGCCGGTTGGCAGTTTGATGTGACCCAGGCGCGCCGTTGGTATCAACCACATTTGGAGCAACGCTACGAGCATAGCGAACAGCGTCTGGCAGACCTCGAGCAGTTGGAGCAGATTTCCGGCCAATATCCGACACGTGAGCGGTTCCTGACCGAGCTAACGCTCGATCCGCCGCAATCGAGCGGCGATTTGTCAGGTGATCCATTGCTGGACGAGGACTATTTGATTTTGTCCACAGTACATTCTGCGAAAGGTCAGGAATGGGACAACGTGTACGTGCTTAACGTGACCGACGGGAATTTTCCGTCCGAGTTTGCGGCGGGTGATGACAAAGCGATCGACGAAGAACGACGGTTGCTGTATGTCGCGATGACGCGCGCGAAAAACGAGTTACACCTGATGGCACCATTGAAATTTTACGTAACGGAGCAGCAACGTTACGGTGGCAAACATGTGTATGGTGCGCGCAGTCGCTTCATGACTGACCCGCTGATGGCAACACTGGCGCCCACATTCCATCAATTGCCTGGTCATGTCAGCGACGGTGATGCGGCGGCCAGCACCGTCAAGATCAACGTCGGTGAGCGCATCCGGCAAATGTGGTGACCTTCGCCTGAGTTGGGGTGCATCGTCCCGCTGCGCTACTATCGAGTCTTGATACACGTTTCGGGGAATCATCGTGCCAAAGCTCTTGATCAGCGTAGCTGTGCTGTTTGTCTTGTCGTCTCAGTCTGCTTTTGCCGACGGACACGATGCTGGAATGGACGTCCGCTTGCAAACACTGGCTGACCAACTTGAACCAGAGGTCATTGCGTGGCGGCGTCACTTCCACGAGTTTCCGGAGCTGAGCAACCGCGAATTCAATACCGCCAAAAAGGTTGCAGCCGAGCTTACCGCGATGGGACTAGAGCCCAACACGGACTTCGGCGGTACTGGCGTGGTTGCGATCCTCAATGGTGGCAAGCCTGGTCCTCTGGTCGGTCTGCGCGCCGATATGGATGCGTTACCTGTCGAAGAGCGCGTCGACTTGCCGTTTGCGTCCAAAGCTCGTGGCACGTACCGCGGCAACGACGTGCCCGTCATGCATGCCTGTGGGCACGATACGCACATGGCAATGTTACTTGGCGCGGCGAAAGCCCTAGTGGCGGTGCAAGATTCGTTGGCCGGCTCGGTTATGTTCGTCTTTCAGCCAGCCGAAGAGGGTGCGCCGGAAGGCGAAGAGGGTGGCGCCGAGAGAATGCTCTCGGAAGGCCTGTTTGAGTTTGCTAAACCTGACGTGATGTTCGGCTTGCATACGTTCTCTAATCTGCCTGCTGGCATGATCGCTTATCGCTCGGGACCCGCGATGGCAAGTTCCGACCGGTTCAGCATTATCGTCAACGGCAAACAGACGCATGGTTCACGCCCGTGGGGCGGTGTTGACCCGATTGTGACGGCGGCGCAAATCATCATGGCGGTGCAGACAATTGCCAGTCGTCAGGTAGACGTGACGAAAGCACCTTCCGTCGTATCGTTCGGTTTAATCAACGGCGGTGTGCGCAACAACATCATTCCCGACGCTGTGGAATTAGTCGGTACGATTCGCAATTTCGACATGGGCATCCGTGCACAGATTCACGAGAAACTGCAGCACACCGCGCACACGGTCGCTGACAGCGCGGGCGCCACTGCTGATGTCGAGATTGATCTTGGTTATCCAGTGACAGTGAATGACCCAGCGCTGACAGCGCAGATGTTGCCCACGATCAAACGCGTTCTCGGCGACGACAAAGTGGTAGAGGCACCCTTGGTCACCGGCGCAGAGGACTTTTCGTATTACGCGCAGCAAGTGCCCGGCCTGTTCTTGTATCTCGGCGGCTCGCCTGCCGGTGTTGACCTGACCACAGTAGCCAGTAATCACTCGCCACTGTTTTACGTTGATGAGTCAACGCTAAAAGCCGGCGTTAACGTGCTGACGCATTTAGTGACCGACTATATGGCGCAGGCAGCCGACTAACCCTACGGGTAGGAGCAAGGTTATGAATGCAGTCCCTGAGACACTTAATGTGAAAGGTAACGTCAGCGAGTCTGAGTGGCGCACGCGCGTCAATCTGGCCGCTGCCTATCGTTTGATTGCGATGTTCGGTTGGGATGACTTGGTCTATACCCATATTTCGGCATCGGTGCCTGATGAGGAAGGTCATTTTTTGATTAATCCTTACGGGATGATGTTCGAAGAAATCACCGCGAGCAGTCTGGTCAAGATCAATCTTGATGGCGAAAAAGTGATGCCCTCTGCGTACCCGATCAACCCGGCCGGTTTCACGATCCACAGTGCGGTGCACGCGGTACGCCATGATGTTGGTTGCGTGATGCACACGCATACGCGCGCAGGTATTGCGGTGTCGGCGCAGAAGGACGGATTGCTGCCAATCTCGCAACACGCGTTGTTGCTGCTGGCGGAAATTGGCTACCACAACTACGAAGGTGTCGCGCTAAATGCCGATGAAAAACCCCGCCTGGTTGCCGCGTTGGGCGACAAGGCGCTGCTCATTCTGCGTAACCATGGGTTGCTGTCGGCTGGCCCGACGATCGCCGATGCGTTCCAGTACATGTACTTTCTCGAAGTGAGTTGCCAAATTCAGATCGCGGCGCAGGCCGGTGGCGAGTTGATAATGGTCGACGAGAAGATTCAAGCAGGCATGGCAGCGCAGCGCGAACAAGTCGCTCACGGCATGGGTGGTGACCTGGTGTGGCCGGGATTGTTGCGCCGGCTTGATCGCCGTAACCCGGGGTATGACGAATAGGTGTGCTCACGCGTCAGGCTGACGCGTATTTGGCTTACATCTGTGCGTGGCGTTAACGCGGTGCGTGATTGAGATCACCTTTTGCCGACCATCTGCCGGTAATCCATCGCACCAGTAAGTAGACGAATGGTGTATCGATGACGGTGATCACAAGTTTGACCAAGTAAGTGCCTAACACCAACAACGGCAGCTGCGAATTGGGAATGATCCCGTAGAACGCGATTGAGTAGAAAATCGCGGTATCCACGAGCTGACTGATGGCGGTCGAGCCGTTGTTACGCAGCCAGAGCCAGCGTTGCCCGGTCATTGATTTGATTTTCTCGAATACGTAAATATCGAGAAGCTGTGCAACGAGTGTGGCGCAGATTGAGGCGACGATCATTCTGCTGGCTTGTGAGAATATCGCGACGTACGCATCGTTTAGACCCCACCCTGGGGCTGCAGGTAACGTTGTGCCAAGCATATAGAAGGCAATAGCGACCGCGTAGGTTGCCGCCCCTAGATAGACCATCAGCCGCGCCCGCGCGGCGCCCCAGACCTCTGCCACGGTGTCGGTGCACGGAAAGGTAATCGCATGCATAAAGGCGCCGAAACTGAACGCCAAAATGCCGAGGCCGGCCCATTCGAGATCCAATGGAATGAGCTTTGGCGTCAAGCCGGGAACAATGCCCCATGCGCCTACGTAGACGCCAAGCAAAACATGGAATTTCGTCTCTGAGTACGTCGATACGTCCGATGAGAGCGCGCTGGATTCGGTCGCGTCAAGCTCCGGCGTGGATGACATCAGCGCTGCTCGAAGCTGTCGCGCACGCTGTCGAACTCTCTCAGCAATGCTTGCTTGGCCGTGTCATTCTGGAATGAGTACTGCAAGGCGTTACGCAACATCGCGATCAACTGGTCTTGCGAAAAATCAAATGCGTCATTCACTACTTCAAACTCGCGCAGGAGATTGCAATCAAACATCGGCGGATCATCGGAATTCAGGCACACCGGAATTCCAGCTTCAACCAGTATCGGCAGTGTGTGTTGTGACATCGTTGGGAAAACGTTTAATGCAATATTGCTGATTGGGCAGACGGTCAACAGAATTTGTCTATCGGCGAGCAAGGCGAGCAACTCAGGGTCTTCTGCTGCCTGCACACCGTGATCAATCCGCTCCACGTTGCACGCGTTGAGCGCATCCCAAACACTCTCGGCGCCGCCATCCTCGCCGGCATGTGCGGTGAGTCGCAAGCCATGTGCTTTGGCGGCATCGAACGAATCTTTCAGTCGACTGGCAGGGTAGCCGCGTTCCTGACAATCAAGACCCAGACCGACAATGCCGACGTCATCCTTAACCCGCGCAGCAAGTTCAACATGTTGGAGCGCTGTATCGGTCGGTAAGGTACGGTCAAGATCGACGATAAACGCGGTGTCTACGTCGTGCAGCGTCCTGTTGCGGCGTCGGCCTTCAATAAGCCCTTCGACCAGCGCTTCCCAAGCGACACCACGCGGTGCGACAAGTCCATAGGTGAAGAAGAGTTCGTGATAGCGAATGTTCTGGCGTTTGGCTTCAATGCCGTGGCGCTCGACGGCGTCTGCATAGTCCTCTGCGGTATTGAGTGTTGCGACCGTTGTGCGCAGGATGTCAATGAACTGATCAAGACTGGTGAATCGATAGTACTGTTCTGCACTGGGCGCGTCGTGGAACGGCAGCGTCATGTTGTTACGAGCGGCTAACTTGAGTGCGAGGTCCGGGTACATAGCCCCGCCTTCCAGATGATTGTGTAATTCCACCTTGGGTAAAGCCTGCAGGCATGCGGCGAAGTCGGTTGCGGATAATCTCAAAGCGCGCTCCTTTTGACTCACTGTGCCATCGCACGTCTTACCGATCAATGAGTGTCGTTCACCCAGCGCGAATAGCAGCTACCGCACCGGGCATGAATCCATCAAGCGTTGCAATGTGACACCTGACTAAGTGATACGGCGCGTTCGCTCGGACGCGACGACCTGCGTTATGCTTGCGATCCAAAGAGGGGGTAGCGATGTTGAAACGGTTCTTGTCGAAGCTTGCGTTGTACAGCGTTGTATTGATGCTCGTGCTGGTGTTAGCAGTACAGTTTTTCTCGGTCAAGGCGATTAAAGCATCACTGTCCGAGCCGTCGATTCCGATTGCCGCGATTGATGCCTCCTCCACGGATGTTGCTGACGACACGCCTGCTCCGGTGATTTTCGTCGGTAACAATTGGCAAGGAACGATCACCGTGATCGACCCGACCAACTACTCGGTTCTCGGCATCATCAACGGCATACCGGACAAGCAGGAGCGCCTTGAGACGATTAACAGTGGCTTCGTGAGTCGCATGTTGTTCTTCGGTATCCGTAATCTTGTGGGCGAGGGGCATAACCAGTACGTAGACGACATGTACAGCACGCTTGATGGACGTAGCCTTATTGTGTCGCGCCCCAGTTTTGCCGATGTCGTCTCTATCGATACTGAGTCCGGTCGTATCAATTGGCGTTTCGAAGTCGACGGGGTTCGCTCTGACCACATGGCTCTGTCTCCGGACGGTCGATACGTCGCGGTGTCGGCGTCCACGGGTAAAGTCGTGCATGTTATCGATGTGATTACAGGTGAAGAGTTTGGGCAGTTTCCTTCCGGCGACTCCCCACATGAAAACGTGTATTCCAAAGATGGCTCGAAGATCTTCCATGCCAGCATCGGCCGCGTGTTTTCGCCCTTTGATTGGAGTGGCGGCGGCTTCATGAAAGGCGAGCGACTATTTCAAGTGGTCGATGCCAACAGTATGGAGGTACTCGAGCGTTTCGATATTCGCGACAAGTTGGACGCGTTTGGCCGTCCAGATATTAGCCCGTCGATTCGCCCGATGGCGCACACATCAGATGAGAGGTTCTTTTACTTTCAACTCTCGTTCCTACACGGATTCGTTGAGTACGACATGCTGGCTGGTGAAATCACGCGGCTTGTAGATTTGCCTAAAGTCACGACTGCCAAACGCACGGGGTACGTGAACGATTCAGCGCACCACGGCATCGCGATTAGCGGTGATGACAGTACGTTGTGCGTCGCAGGCACCATGGATGATTACGTGGCGATTGTCGATATCGATTCGACTGATCGCGATGTACTCGAGGGTCTGGGCAAAAAGCCTTACTGGGTTGTGACCGACAAGAGCGGCGAGCATTGCTACGTATCCTGGAGCGAGACTGATCAAATGTCAGTGATCAACTATGCCAGTGCCAGCGAAGTTGCTCGTATTGATGTTGGCGATCATCCACAACGCATTCGCGAAGGTTTTGTAACAGGTGCGTGGTATCGGATCAGTGCGGATGCTCGGCCGTAGCGTGCCGAGGCAGACTGGATCACATGCGATTCGTATGCTGTGGCCAGGTCAGCCGAGGAACAGCTTTGCGGCCGCGTTGTCTGTTTCCTCGACGAACCAAAAACCCAGTTGCGCCAGATGGGCATCGAAGGCAGTTTGCGCTTCGTCCGGCACCTGCACACCGACGAGAATGCGGCCATAGTCAGAGCCGTGGTTGCGGTAATGGAACAAGCTAATGTTGACGTTGTTACCAATCGCGCTCAGAAAGTCACGTAATGCGCCAGGCCGCTCAGGAAATTCGAAACGGAACAGGCGTTCGGCCTGCAACCCTGCACCACGACCACCCGCAAGATGACGCAAATGCAGTTTCGCCAGCTCGTTGTCGCTGATGTCCTCCGCCCGATAGCCTGCCTTTGTAATTCGCGTCAAAATGTCATGCTGTTCTTTTTTACCATTGCGAAGCGCAACGCCGACGAAAATCCGCGCATCGGTGTCGCCGCTGTAGCGGTAATTGAATTCGGTCACCGCTAACGGGCCGAGTGCATCGCAGAACCGGCGGAAACTGCCAGGTGTCTCGTCGATACGCACGGCGAACAAGGCTTCGCGTTGTTCGCCGACTGCTGCACGCTCGGCGATGTGCCGCAGTCTGTCGAAGTTCAAATTCGCGCCACACACGATGCCGACCAGCGTCTCGTCGTGTAGCTCATGCGCTTGCACGTAACGGTGAATCGCGGCGACCGCTAACGCGCCAGCGGGTTCGACGACGGTACGTGTGTCTTCATAGATATCCCGGATAGCCGCGCATGTCTGATCTGTATTAACCGTAATGATCTCGTCGACAACCTCGGCAACAACATCGAATGTTTTGTCGCCGACCCGTCGCACCGCGACGCCATCAGCAAACATGCCAACACGTTCCAGCGTGACGGGATGGCCGGCTTCGCGCGCAGCTAACATGCTGGCAGCCTGTTCGGGTTCCACGCCAATGACTTTCGTTTGTGGCCACTGTTGCTTGATGGCAAGACCCACGCCCGCCGCAAGACCGCCACCACCGATGGGTACAAACACCGCGTAGGGCGGTGCACTGCACTGTTCGGTAATCTCAACACCAATCGTTGCCTGACCGGCAATCACTTCATCGTCATCGAACGGATGGACAAACGTTAATGATTGCGCCGTGCTCAGCGCTTTCGCATGTGCGGCGGCATCGTCGTAAGTATCGCCATGCAGCACAACGTCTCCACCTAAGGCGCGTACGGCATTCACTTTGATGTCCGGTGTGGTTGCTGGCATCACGATCACGGCGCGACAACCACGCAATTTCGCCGCCAGCGCAACGCCTTGAGCATGATTGCCCGCTGAGCTGCAAATCACCCCATTGACGAGCGCAGCTTCAGGCAGTGTCGCAATGCGGTTATAAGCACCGCGCAATTTGAAGGAAAAAACGGGTTGTTGGTCTTCCCGTTTGAGCAGCACGGTATTGCTGACGCTGGCAGAGAGTCTCTCCGCGTTCGTTAGCGGCGTGCGTTTCGCAACATCGTAGACGCGCGCGACCGCTGATGTGATGCGTTCAGCCCACGCGGTTGATCGGGCAGATTCTGGCAAAGACGACATCTGGCAATTATTGCATCAATTGCGCGCGGTACAACGATTACTGATGAGAGCATTTTGCCAAGGCACAAAAAAACGGGCCGAAGCCCGTTTTTCTGTTTCCGCTGGCGTTCGGTTTACTCCACCGGATTGCCATCAGTGTCAATCAACTGGAAGTCACCAAGCCCGAGCGCTTTGATGTCTTCCTCGATTTTGGCGCGATCGCCAACCACGACCCAGATCATGTTGTCCGGGTGCAACGCGCGTCTGGCTTGTGCGTTGACGGTATCAACGTCCAGCGCGCGCGTCTTGTCGGCAAACGTCGTCCAGTAATCGTCCGGCAGATTGAACCGAACCATTTCAGACAACGAGCCAGTGACAGCGCCGATCGTCTCCCAGCGACCGGGCAACGACAGCGTGTTGCCGTCGCGTACCCGCGAGAGCTCTTCTTCGGTTGCCGGCGTGCCCGCCAGATAGTTACGTACCTCGCTGCGTAGCTCGGCAATTGACGGTGCCGTTTGATCCGTTTGCACCGGCGCCGAGATCAGGAATGGACGCTGCGCCGCCGCATCAACGATGAAAGAGTAACTGCCATAGGACCAACCTTTGTCTTCGCGCAGGTTCATATTCAGGCGTGATGAGAAATCACCACCCAACACCTGGTTCGCCGCTTCAATCGCAAGATCAGACGGGTCCGCTTTGGGCGGTACGACATGACCTGCGAAGATCAACGATTGCTCCGAGTCCGGACGATCAATCAGGTAGAGCGTCTCGCGGTCCGCCTGCGCTACTTCGCTCAACGTTTTCTTCGGCACGTCACCCGATTTCCACTTGCCGAAGCGCGCCTGAATGGCTGGCTTGATATCGGCAAGCGTGGTGTCACCGACGATCAGCAATGTCGCATTGTTTGGCTTGAACCAGGTTTCGTGGAATGCCTTCAACGTCGCCTGGTTGATTTCAGCGACGCTTTGCTCGGTGCCGGTACCGGTTAACGGTTGGCTGTACGCGTGGTCATCGCCGTACATGAGTTTGGGCAGCACGCGCAGCGCCATGCCTTGCGGTTGCGTGCGTTCCTGCGCAATGGCGGCCAGTCGCGCTTTCTTCAATCGCGTGATTTCTTTGGCCGGAAATGCCGGGTTCAGCACGACGTCAGCATAGATGTCTAGCGCATCGTCCAAGGTATCTGTCAATGCGTTGAGCGAGACTGTTGCACTATCGAGGTTGGTGCCCGAGCCAAGGTTTGCACCTAACTGCGCTAACTGTTCACTGATTTCCAACGAGCTGCGTTTGGTCGTGCCTTCATCAAGCATGGTCATTGTGAAGCTGGCGGTGCCAGGCAAGCCGTATTGGTCGGCAGCGAAACCGGCGTCCAACACAAGGTTCATGTTCACCAGCGGCAGGTCGTCGCGGTTTACAACGATGAGTTTGAGACCGTTGTCGAGCGTGCCACGTTCAAACTCAGGGAATCCGACGTCCGGGTACGATGTTGGAAACGGCACGCCGGAGCTGCGGTCCACGCCTTGCTCACTCGCTTTGAGTGTGGTGTCGAATGGCACAACAGACAATACATAGCGCCCTTCGGTCATGTGGCGGTTGAGTGCCGCTTGGACGGTTTTCGGTGTTGCAGCATCAAGGCGTTTCAACGACGTCTTGTAGAAATCAGCAGAGCCGGCGTAAACAAAGTTCTCTGCCAGGATGTCGGATTTGCCACCGAACCCACCGATGCGCTCTGCACCGCGCACAAAGCCTGCTTTGTTTTGTGTGCGTACACGGTCGAGTTCCGCCTTGGTAGGACCTTTGGCCAGGAAATTCTCGATTTCTTCATCCATCGCGGCTTCGACAGCGGCGGCGTCGCCACCGGGTTGAACGCTCGCTGTTACGAAAATAATGCCGCTAATCTCGAACGGGAACAGGCTCGCACCCACAGACGTTGCGGTTTGGTCGGTATAGACAAGACGTTTGTACAGACGCGAGTTCTTGCCACTGCCAAGCACGGATAGACCCATCTGCAGCAGCTCGCTGTCCGCGTTCGCCCAATCCGGTGCCGGCCATGCTTTGTAGATCACGGTTTGCGGTACGCGGTCTTGCATGATTTCACGATGTTCGCTGTCGAGCGTTGGCGCCCATGCTTCGTGGTGCGTCACTGGCGGTCCGGGAGGGATATCGCCGAAATACTGCTCGGCTTTGGTGCGTGCAAGTTCGGGTGTGATATCGCCGGCCAATACCAATACGGCATTGTTCGGACCGTAGTAGGCGCGGAACCACTCTTTGACATCTTCAAGCGTTGCCGCATTCAGGTCTTCCATGGAACCAATCGGCAGCCATGAATAGGGATGACCTTCCGGGAACAGTCCTTCGATCAGTCGATCGAACACTCTGCCGTACGGTTGGTTTTCGCCTTGACGTTTTTCGTTTTGGACCACAGCGCGCTGCTCATCGAGGCGCTCCTGTGTAATAACGTCGAGCAGGTGTCCCATGCGATCCGATTCCATCCAGAGCGCCAGATCGAGGCCGGTTGTCGGTACATTCTGGAAGTAGTTCGTGCGGTCAAACGAGGTTGTGCCGTTTTGTCCGGTAGCGCCGATACGCTCAAACGGACCGAAGTACTCATCATTGTAGTTTTCGCTACCCTGGAACATCAGATGCTCAAACAAATGCGCAAACCCGGTGCGACCGGGTTTCTCATTCTTCGAGCCGACGTGATACCACAGGTTGACGGCGACAATCGGCGCCTTATCGTCTTCATGAACAATGACAGTCAAGCCGTTATCGAGTTTGAACTGGGTATAGGGGATATCGACGTCTGCGGCGTTCGCGCTAGCAGCAAAAGCAATAGCAAACACAGACGCCAAAAAAGTGGTCAGGTGACGCATGGTGCGGTCCTTTAAATACGTAATTGAATGCGTGTCGGTAGCCGTTTGGCTACGCACAAGCGACCGAACGCTAGCAGTTTCCTGGCGGGTTTGTCCAAACGGGAGCTCAGTGCCGGCCTGCCACTAGTGGTTTCCCGGTGTGGGTAACACTTTGTCTTAACTGGAAAAAGACGTTAACGAAAGCTCAGGTGACGCGAGTAAGTCCGGTTCATGATGTTAGGTGTGTAGCCAGCCACGCGCTCTGAGACCAAGTGTTTACTGACATAGAAGTACACCGGCAACACGGGATATTGCAGCATCAGATGGCGCTCGGCCTCGCGCAACATCGTCTGGCGCTTCGCGGCGTCCAACTCAAGGTTGGCGGCTGTCAACATGGCATCAAACGCCGGATCCTTAAGTCCGGATGTATTTTGCGGATGGTCGCTGCGGAATGTTTCGAGGAAGGTGTTCGCGTCGTTGTAATCGCCGGTCCAACCGAGCCGCAGTAAATCCCACGCACCACGTTGCGAGCGATTCTCTACCATCACCTTGAATTCCTGGTTGATGATGTCAATGTCTGCGCCGAGATTTTCGCGCAGCATCGCCTGCACAGCTACCGCAATTTTCTTGTGGTTGTCGCTTGTGTTGTAGATCAGCGTTGCTTCTAGCGGTGATGCTTCGCTCATTCCTGCTTGCGCATAGAGTGCTCGAGCCTCAGCGATTTGCGCAGGCCGCGGATCATCGCGCCATGGGTAGGCGAACGACACATAGCCATCGACACCCGGTGGGACCAACCCCCAAGCGCCTTGCTGGCCGTCACCGGTCACCACGCGGGTCATGTCATCACGGTCAATCGCGCGTGTCAGTGCTTCGCGCAGTCGCACGTCGTCAAACGGTGGCTCGCTCATGTCAAAGACAATGAAATACACGCTGAGGTTGGGCGAAACGACAAACCGGTCGCCGTAGGTGTCAGTGAGTTGTGAATACAAGCCGCTAGGGCTGTTAGAGGTGATGTCCAGTTCGCCAGCGCGGAACAGATTCAGCTCGTTCGCTGTGTCCTCAATCGGCAAGAACTCGACTCTGTCAATGTTAACGTTGGCCGCATCGTGGTAGTTCGGGTTGCGCTCGACGGTGACCCGATCGCCGATACGCCATTCGATCAATTGATAGGCACCGTTGGAGACCATGTTGCCGGCTTTGGCGAAATCCTCGCCGAATGCTTCGTAGCTGGCGCGGTGCAACGGGTAGGTTGGCGAGTTGGTGAGTAGGCCGAGAAAGTAGGGTGTTGCTTGCGTGAGTTGTATCTCGACGGTGCGCTCGTCGAGGGCTTTGATACCCAGTTCGGCCACCGAAAGGTCACCGGCGTTGACCTGTTTCGCGTTCACAATAGGGCTCAGTGCTGGCGCGTAGCGACTGCGCGTATCCGGGTCTACGGTGCGACGAATCCCGGCGACAAAATCCTCTGCGACCACCGCGTCACCGTTGCTCCAGCGCCCGTCGGCGCGCAGGAAGAATCGATACGTCAGGCCGTCTTCGCTGATTTCCCAACGCTCGGATGCGCCCGGCACGAGCGCGCCGGTCGCGCTTTCTGCAACTAGTCCCTCAAACAAATCGCGCAACACGTTACCCGATGACACGCCTTCAGAGCGGTGCGGGTCCAGTGTCGATGGTTCGGCGATATTGCCGCGGCGCAGGGCAGTTTCAGGTGTTTCGCAGCAAGCGCTGAGGATGAAAACGGAAAAGCATAGCGCGAGCCGCAATCGCATGTGAGTCACCAAGAATAATTGCACAGAGAGTGCGATGTTCGCACAGCTTGCCGATGGTGGATACATGACAAGCGCATCCGTCGGGTCGCATAATGACGATATGAGCAATGCCCCAGGTCACTATCGCGACGTCTATCCGCCTATCGAACCGTACCAAAGCGGTTTTATTGACGTTGGAGACGGCCACAGCATGTATTACGAGCAGTCCGGCAACCCCGACGGAAAGCCCGTCATAGCGCTGCATGGTGGTCCGGGGGGTGGCAGCAACGCAGGCATGCGTCGATTCTTTGATCCGGCGCGTTATCGCATTGTCATGCTGGACCAACGCGGCGCGGGCAAGAGCACGCCACATGCCAGCCTTGAGAACAACACAACGCAACACCTGATCCGCGACATTGAACTGCTACGTACGTCGCTGCAGATTCACCGGTGGCAGGTTTTCGGTGGCTCCTGGGGTTCGACCTTGTCGCTTGCGTATGCACAAGCGCATCCGGATCGCGTCACTGAATTGGTCTTGCGCGGCATTTTCATGTTGCGCGAAAAAGAAATTCGTTGGTTCTACCAGTATGGCGCAAGCGAGATATTCCCTGACCAATGGCAGCATTATCTGGCACCGATTCCCGTAGACGAACGCGATGATTTATTGCGGGCCTACCACAAGCGATTGATCAGTCAGGATGAAAATACGCGATTGACGGCTGCGCGCGCCTGGTCTACCTGGGAGGGCGCAACGAGCTTTCTGCACCCGAACGAGAAGGCGACGCAGTCATTCGGCGAGGCCAAGCATGCACTTGCGATGGCGCGGATCGAGTGTCATTACTTTATGAACAACGGCTTTATGGCCGACGACGAGCTGATTCACAATGTCGAGCGCATTCGGCACATCCCGACGGTCATTGTGCAGGGTCGCTATGATGTTGTGTGCCCTGCGATATCCGCTTGGGAGCTGCATCAGGCTTGGCCCGAGGCACAACTGCAGATGATCGCAGACGCTGGTCATTCAGCTTTTGAGCCAGGTAACGCCAGTGCTCTGGTCAACGCAACAGATGGTTTCGCGGTGGTACAAAATGGGTAAGAAAACACTGATTCGTGGCGCTACGCTCGTTAATGAGCGGCGCAGTTTTGAAGCTGACCTCTTGATTGACGGTGAGCGCATCGCGCGAATTGATCAGCACATCCCGGCTGATGACACGACGGATGTGGTTGAGGCCGACGGCAAATTACTGTTGCCCGGTATGATCGATGATCAGGTGCACTTTCGTGAACCAGGCCTGACCGATAAAGGTGATTTGAAATCCGAGTCGCGCGCAGCGGTTGCAGGTGGCACGACCAGTTTCATGGACATGCCCAACGTCAACCCGGCAACGATCACGCGAGATGTGCTGGCGTCAAAATACGCGCTGGCCGCCGATCGTTGCCACGCCAATTATGCGTTCTACTTTGGCGCGACCAACGACAATCTCGAAGAGATACAACGCCTGAAACCTGAGGATGCCTGTGGCATCAAGGCGTTTATGGGCGCATCGACCGGCAGTCTGCTCGTGGACGATGAGACTGCGCTGAATGGCTTGTTTCGTGAGGCGCCTTTGTTGGTGGTGACGCACTGTGAAGACTCACCAATGATCTGGGCGCAGGAACGACTCATGCGCGAGCAATACGGCGATGCGGTGCCGATTGAAAAACATCCGGAAATTCGCTCTGCCGCCGCGTGCTTGAAATCATCTGCTTATGCGATCTCGCTGGCGCGCGAGTACGATGCGCGGCTGCATGTTTTGCACCTGACGACTGCCGATGAGATGGCTCAATTCACGGCCGGTACTTTGAGCGAGAAACGCATCACCGCCGAAGTGTGTATTCATCATCTGTGGTTTGACGCGAACGATTACGATCGCCTTGGTACGCGTATCAAGTGCAACCCTGCGGTCAAATATGCATCGGACCGTGCGGCGTTGCGCGCGGCGCTTGTTGACGGTCGGCTGGACGTTATCGCCACTGACCATGCGCCCCACTTGTTGAGCGAAAAGGAACGTCACTATTTCGCAGCGCCGGCCGGTTTGCCGCTAACGCAACATGCTCTGGTTGCCGCACTGGCGCTGACCGACACGCTCGATGTTGACGTCGGTTTTATCGTTGACAAAGTGTCGCACGCACCGGCGCAATTGTTCGGGATTGCCGAACGAGGCTATTTGCGCGAAGGCTATTTTGCCGATCTGGTGTTGGTGGACCCCACGCAGCCCTGGCGTGCGACGGATGCCGATTGCTTGTACAAATGCGGTTGGACTCCGTTTATCGGCACTGACTTTGAGTATCGAGTCGCCGCGACATATGTTAACGGGGCGCTAGCATGGGACGGCGCTAATGTCATCGATCAGACGCACGGCGTCGCGTTGGTCTGCAATACACAACGCTAGTCGG
>JBCBZK010000203.1:0-3564 GCA_039815365.1 Pseudomonadota bacterium
CGACGCCAACGGCGTGCTTCTGCCAGCAGCGTGCTTGTTGCCAGGGCAGCAATCACAGACGACAGCGAGCGACGGTTTCTACCGCTTTGATCTGGTACTTGGCGCCGATCCCGCTTGCCCGTCCGGAGAGACGTTCTTCCTCGAGTTTGACGTACCGGAAGGCTATCAGGACGGGGTATCGGATTTGATTCCACCACTGGATGGCGCTATAGATCCTACCGGGCTCGGTGATCCGGTGCGGGTGGGCGATGGTAGTGGTACGCCGCAAGGTAGCGATACCACCGACTATTACACGAGCTTTACGCTTGCAGACAATGATCCGGATGTGATCTTCAATCATATTCCAATCGATCCGGTTGGCGTTGAGACATCGAGTGTTCGTTTGACCAAGCGTGTCGCTCGTCCGACGACAACCGTTGGTAGTCTTGTTGTCTACACTGTCACCGTCGAGAACTTAAGCCCTGTTAGCCTTCCGGGCATCGAGGTGGTTGATAGTCTGCCGCCAGGCTTTAGCTATGTGGACGGCTCCGCAACGGTAGACGGCCAGCAAGCCGGTTTCGCGGTCAGCGGCCCGAGGCCACTCGTGTTCTCGGGCATTTCGCTGGCGCCAGAGCAACTACGAACGTTGCGCTACGTATTGCGCGTCGGTGCCGGTGTCACTCAGGGTGACTACGTCAACACTGCTACTCCGACACTGAACGGTGGTCCAATTGGTAATTCTGATCAGGCCGAAGTTCAGGTTATTGCGGATCCTGATTTCGAAGAGACGACGATCATCGGCAAAGTCTGGCACGACCGTGATGCAGATGGTTGGCAAGACACGGCAGAGGCAACCGGCATTACGATCGAGGGTGGACCCTTCCTGTCGCCTCGCGAATTGCCTGATCTACTCGGTCGCAGAAGCGAAGGCGAGAACATTGACCGCCATCAGGTTGAGTTGATTGTGCCAATGACTGACGCCGCCTTGACCGTGCGAACCGCGCAAGGCACTGAGGTGCGCCTGCACAAAGGTGTATTGACGACCAATCACACCGGTGTCGTCGAGAACGGGCGCAATGCCCAGCGCATTGATATCGTCGTTGAACCGATCATGACAGAACCGAGTCAACGTTCTCGTGAAGTGAGTCTCACCAAACGCGTGACGCTCGACAAAGTCGTCGAGCCCGTGCGTTTCGAGTCAGGTAAGGCCGCGATACCGGAAGACTACGTTCAGATATTACGTCGTACGCTGGATTCGTTAGATGACGCGAGCAACGTGCGTTTATCGTTTGTTGGCCATACGGACAACGAACCTCTGAGCGCTCGTACCGCTGCAATCTACACAGACAACCAGGGGCTATCGGAAAGTCGCGCCGGAACCGTCGCGCGCTTCTTGCAAGCCGCACTCGAGCTCCCGGACAGCGCGATCGAGATTCGCGGTTTCGGAGATACGCGACCTGTAGCGAGCAATGCAACCCGAGAAGGCATGGCATTGAATCGACGTGTGGATATTGAAATCGTCTATGACGAACAGCAACCCGACACGACAACTGAGGTCGTGCTGATCGGCTCAGAGCCCACCGGTGAGATGCGAATCATCGTGCGTAACCTTGGCATCAACGAAGAGGGTATTGCCGGTGTTCGCTTGGCAACGGTCGAGGGTTTGATTATCGAGACTGATAGTCAGGGTCGCTATCATATTGCAGCGGTCGACGGCGGCTTTATGGAGCGCGGCCGAAACTTCATTGTAAAGGTTGATCCTGCAACGCTTCCGCAGGGTAGCGAGTTCACAACTGAAAATCCGAGAGTCAAACGGATCACACAAGGTCTGTTAAACCAATTCGACTTTGGCGTCTTGATGCCTCGCTATAAAGCCGTACGTCCGGCAATGCGTGTGTTCGAATTCTCGCCGACGTTCTTCGGACGCGGTAGTGCGGACGTCGCGCCGCGCTACGAGTATCTGATTGACGATTTGGCCACCGTATTGGGTGAAGCTGGCGGAGGTCGGGTTGTCGTGCTCGGCGACAGCGATGATGGCAGTGCAAGTCTGGTCAATGAGCGCGGCATGCGAATGCGCGAATTGCTCCGTGCGCGTTTGCCAGAGGTGATTTGGCGCAACACAGAGGTTTATGTAATGACACAAGCCGCAAACGAACCACAGGCGCGCACGCGTCAGTGGTCAAAGAAAATCGCAACCGCCTTGCTTGGTGTGTTCGTCAGCACAGCCCATGCTGATGAGGGTTGTACGATCTACACTTGTAACGCCGACGGTCGCGCGGTTGTGACAAGCGCGATCGTTGATCGAGGCGATGTTGAGCCATTTGCTCCGATTGCTGATGAGACGGGTGGCCGTTTCCGCATCGCACTACCAGGGGCAGGAGTGATGTTCGCAACTGAAGACGCTGCAGCGCTTGTACCGCGGCTAGCTGTTGCCGGCCCACAGACCTTACCTGTCGGTCATCGCGAACCAGTGACGTTCGTTGCTTACACCAACTACGGAGCATTTATCGATTCGTATTCGCTGCAGATTTATCGCGAAGCAGATGTCGATCGCGTGCAACCGCTAGCGGTGATTGAACCGCAACAGATGGCGAACGCGTTTTCGGATTTCGTCTATTTCGAGTGGCAACCATCAGGACAGGCGTTACGAGCTGACGAGCGCCTGGCGTATGTGCTGAGTGTTAGCGATGCAAATGGGCAACGTGACGAGACGAGCCCAGGGCTGATACAACCGTTATTGCCTGGGCGCTACGATGAGTTGCAGGAAAAGGCACAGCAGGCGTTTGCCAAGCAGCAACAGGATACAGTCTCGGCACCGATTCAGTTGGAGGGTCGAACCCAGTTGGAGGGTCGAACCGAGATTGCCGCGCACGAGGCACATCGATTGTTGCTACGCACCTATGGTCGGTCGCAATTGGTGCGTCAGAACATTTTGTTGAATGGCGCCCGTGTTCGCTTGCAAGCGCATGATATTGATGAAGCCTATTCGATCTACATCAACGGGCACTGGGTGCCAAAGGATGCTGACGGCAAGCTTGTGGCTGAGTATCTGCTACCGATCGGCGACCACTGGGCCCAAGTGGCCGTAGGTTCTGAACGCGATGGTGTGTGGTTCAAGGATATTCCAGTGACCGTCACCGGCGAGCACCGTTTTATGGTCGCGCTGGCTGACTTTACGGCGTCATCATCAAGCTTGAGCGGATCATTGGAACCGTTGTCCGGCAATGACCGCTACGCCGAGGACAGTCTCGTTGAGGGGCGGTTGGCGTACTATCTGAAGGCGAAAATCAAAGGTCGTTATTTGTTGACGAGCCAGCTCGACAGTCGTGAGGAGCAGCTCGACGATTTGTTAGGATCGCTTGACGAAAAGACTACGCGCGCATTGTTCAGACGCATTGATCCAGATCGTTACTATCCTGTGTACGGTGACGATTCGACGACACAGTGGGATGCCGAAAGCCTGGGTCGTTTCTACGTGCGCCTTGAATGGGACAAAAGTCAGGTGCTGTGGGGTAACTATCAGACAGAAATAGATGATAGCGAGTTCATTCAGTATCGACGCACGCTGTACGGCGCGCAGCTGAG
>JBCBZK010000170.1:0-6229 GCA_039815365.1 Pseudomonadota bacterium
ACGGTGACTCGATCACGATCGGCCATCACCAGTTGCGCTATGTAGATTCGCAAGGCGCAGACCCAGAGCAGGAAGAATTCGAAGCCACGATGGTGATCTCGCAGACGCGTCCGGATCCCGACAAGATCCAGGCCGCTGCAGAAGCGCTTGAAAGCGCTCAGGAAGCAGATGCGTCTGAAGACGAGAAAGCGACTGGCACCTCTGCGGTGAGTACCGAATCAGCACCATTGCCACCACCGGTTGAAAAGCCAAGCGGCTTGCCGACAGCCAAGTTGCAGGTGCTGTCCGGCAATTTTTGCGGGCAGAGAACTCGAGCTGAGCAAAGCACTCACGACGCTTGGTCGGCCGGGGATTCAGGTTGCGGCGATTACGCGACGCGCCGAGGGTTTCTTCATCGTGCACGTGGAAAGCGGCGAAGACGGCAAGACGCCAGAAGTGAACGGCGAGCCGTTAGGTGCGCAGGCCAGAAAACTGGAAGACAACGACGTGCTGAAGCTTGCTGGCGTGAAAATGGGCTTTTACAAAACCTGAACGGCAACGTCAGCGTGAGTAGCAGCGTTGCACTCTGGCTGACACGCGTGTGACGAGCTCATAGCCAATGTTGCCCATGCGCGCCGCAATAGTCTCGACAGGTATCCCGCTACCCCACAATCGTATGCTGGCGCCGTAACCGGCATCCGGGCAGGACGTCAGGTCGACCGTCAACATATCCATCGATACGCGACCGACTAACTGTGATGGCATGCTATCGACCATGATGGGCGTACCGTCTGGCATCATGCGCGGATAACCGTCGCCGTAACCTGCGGCTACCACGCCAATTCGCATTGGCGACGAAGCGACAAAACGGCCGCCATAGCCAACCGCGTCGCCAGGCTGCAGATTCTGCACCGCAATGATTCGCGACTCGAATTGCATCACCGGCGCAAGGCCCAAATCGGCTGCCGTTGTGCCGGCAAACGGCGAGATGCCATAGAGCGCAATGCCCGGTCGCACCCATGTCTTGCGCTGCGATGCGGCCGATTCGGCAAACTGTTGATAAAGCGGATGCTCCGAGAACAATGCAGCAGAATTAGCAACGCTTACGTCGGCATTGCTCGCAGCAAGCAATGGCGTCAACGCGTTGAGTTGTCTCGCTGATGTCTCGTGCCCGTCGACATCAGCGCTCGCGAAATGCGTCATGATGCGCACGTCGCCAACGCCGGTAAGCGCAGTGAGCTGTTGCAATGCATCCAGCGCCACTGGCGGCTGAAATCCAATGCGATTCATACCCGTGTTCACTTTGAGCCACGTTTTGAACGGGACACCTCGATACGCGCGCAACAGCGCGATTTGCTCGTCGCAGTGCACGACAAGATCGCACCGTAACTCGGCCGCGAGGCGCATTTGTACGGCGTCGAACACGCCTTCCAGAATAGTGATCGGGGTCTCAATGCCCGCTGCACGTAACTGCGCGGCTTCATCGATCCGCGCGACCGCCAGGGCATCGACGTCGGTAAGCGCTGTAGCGACTTCAACGATGCCATGGCCATAAGCGTTTGCCTTTACGGCCGCCATCACGCGTGCAGACGGCGCGCGGGCTCGCACAAGTGCCAGGTTGGCAGTCAGAGCATCAAGATCAATGTGTGCGGTTGCTGCGAAAGCTGTGCCGTTCGTGGCCATAAAACACAGGTCAGAACTGACCGACATCCTGTGCATAGGTGTCTGGCACCCAGTTTTCAAACTTGGTGTACTTGCCCTGGAAGGTCAGCGGGAACTCACCGATCGGGCCGTTGCGTTGCTTGGAGATAATGATATCTGCAACGCCTTTTCGCGGTGTATCAGGGTCGTAGACTTCTTCGCGATAAATAAAGCAGATCAAATCTGCGTCCTGTTCAATCGCGCCGGACTCACGTAAATCGGACATCACCGGCCGCTTGTCGGTGCGCTGCTCAACACTACGATTGAGCTGCGATAATGCAATTACGGGAACACTGAGCTCTTTCGCCAGCGCTTTAAGAGAGCGTGAAATTTCTGAAATCTCCGCAGTCCGGTTTTCCTTGTTACCCGGCACCTGCATAAGTTGCAGGTAATCGAGCACAATAAGACCAAGGCCGTGCTCGCGCTTCAGCCGACGCGCTCTGGCACGCACTTCGGTCGGTGACATTGCCGGCGTGTCATCAATGAAAATAGGCGCATCCGACATCAGTTGTATCGCGGACATGATCTTGTCGTAATCCTGATCGATGTCGCCCGTACGCAGTTTGGTTTGGTCGACACGCCCTAACGATGAAATCATCCGAAAGGCCAGCTGATCGGCGCCCATTTCCATACTGAAAATAGCCGTCGGCTGACGTTCGCCGATCGCCGCGTGTTCAGCGATATTCACGGCAAAAGTGGTCTTTCCCATCGACGGTCGGCCAGCAACAATGACAAGATCGCCCGGCTGCAGACCCGCAGTCATCTTGTCGAATTCTTTGTAACCCGTTGACAGACCGGTGATCTGCCCACCGGATTTGCGTAATTGATCGAGTTTGTCGATCGCCTCCGGAAGCATACTCTTGAGTGACTGGAAACCGCCGCGCCGACTGCCTTTCTCGGCGATCTGAAACACGGCACGTTCTGCCTCATCGAGCAACTCGCTAGCCGGCCGACCTTCTGGCGCAAACGCGCTACCGGCTATTTCAGTTCCCGCACCAATCAGGCTACGGAGAATGGCGCGCTCACGCAGAATCTGTGCATACGCAACAACGTTTGCCGCGCTAGGCGTGTCGTTAGCGAGGAGCGCGAGGTAATCCAGACCGCCCGCCGATATCAGCTCACCACGGTTGTCCAGATGCTCGGACAACGTCACAACATCGCACGGTTGCTGTGACTGCGCTAGAGAGCCGATCGAGGCGAAGATCAGCTGGTGATCCTTGCGGTAGAAATCCTCGGCCGTGAGGATATCTGCCACGCGATCCCACGCACTATTGTCCAACATCAGCCCGCCAAGCACGGATTGCTCGGCCTCAACCGAATGCGGCGGCACCCGCAACGACTGTTCGTCGCGTTCGCTTAACTCGAGTGCGCTAACCATGGTTTCTCACGAAGGCGAATTAGCCCTCGTCAGGAACCACGGCGACGATTGCGGTGACGTCAACGTCCGCATGCAAATGCAGGCCGATTTCATGATCGCCGACTTCGCGAAATGCACCTTCATCAGTGAGACGCACTTCAGAGCGCTCAATGGTCAGGCCGGCATCGTTAAACGCCTGCGCAATATCAATGGTGCCGATCGAACCGAACAATTTGCCTTCGTTACCGACCAGCGCCTTGATCTCGACACGCGCGCCTTCGAGTTTCGCTGCGCGAGCTTGCGCCGCAGACAGCTCTTCTGCCGCCTTTTTCTCAAGCTCAGCGCGACGTGCTTCGAATTCTGCCAGGTTGGCAGCTGTCGCCAACGTTGCCTTGCCTGCGGGCAGCAAGAAGTTGCGACCATAGCCAGACTTGACGTTTACCTTATCGCCGATACCACCCAGGTTCTCGACTTTCTCCAGAAGAATGACTTCCATCTTTTTCTACCTCTGCCCTACCGGGCGCTTCAACTGGCGGCGTTATCGTGCCGCCCGCGGATTAAATTAAACCATGCGTCCACGTACCCCGCGACGCAAATCAACAAAACGCCATACGGCTGTACCAAAATGACAGCCGCATAGCAGACTACTAACGCCGCGACCGGCCACGCAAACCTGTACTTAGCCCAATGCAGCATCGCGAAACCCTGCAAACCGAACGCCAGCAACAAAATGATGGCGAGATTGGTCAGCAACATACTGCCGGTTAACGCAGCCCCAACTGCCAACAACACCATCAGCGCTGCCAGAACGCGTCCGAGATTGAGTTCCCGAAAACGCCCAAAGCGCAACTTGCTCGCATCGACCCCGTGATCAAACAGGTAATACCCGATGACTAACGCAAGAACGGCGAAGTACCACTGCGACGCTGCGAACAAACCGGTCGCCAGCGGCGCGTTGATTTCTACCAGCGTTGCGAGCGTTTGCGCATCGAGTTGACCACTGATTGCGCCGCGTTCCACAAGCATCTGCACCATCTCATTCAACCTTGGCACCCAGAACGCTGCTGAATCACCGATCGACAGCTGAAATGCCAATGCCCCGGCCATTGCAAGCAACACCGTGACTTGAATTGTCAGCGTCATCGACTGAGTACCTCGAAGCAACTCGCCGATGAGCAATCCCGCGCCGGCAAACAAGCCCACGTAAAGGACAACGCCGCCCGGATCAACAGGCGACAGCAGTCCTGCTGCGAGCACTATGCCGAACCCGGCAATCAACGTTGGCAACGCACCCATCGCGCCTAGCGCAACGACGACGGCGACCGCGACGCCGACAGACACGACGCGAAACAACGGCAACAGGAACAGCGCAGCGATCATCAGCACCTGACGGTGCCGCGCCTGCATGATCCAAACAGCCCAATGCTTCATCGTGCAACAGCCGAGCGACTACCGCCCGCCCAGGTGCTCTAGTGTTGGTCTGTGTACGGCAGCAAAGCCAGATAACGCGCACGCTTGACGGCGGTTGCCAGCTGACGCTGATACCGTGCCTTCGTACCCGTGATCCGACTCGGAACGATCTTTCCGGTTTCCGTGATGTAAGCCTTGAGCAAGTTCAGATCTTTGTAATCGATCTGGTCAATGCCCTCAGCGGTAAACCGGCAAAACTTGCGACGTCGTGAATGGCGGCTCATGCGCTTTCTCCTTCAGGGGCTGCATCTTCAGCGCTAGCATCCGCTTCTGCGGGCGCATCACCGACAACCTCATCGTCTGACTCAGCGTCGCGAGCGCGCGCTTCGGCAGCGGCTTTGGCTTCGCGGCGTTTGGCTGATTCGCGTTCTTTCGCTTTCTCGTCTTCGACCGCTTTGGCCATTGGAGAGGCATCAGCAACAGCAGCTTCGACCTTGACGATCATGTGGCGCAGGACAGCATCGTTAAATTTGAATGCAGCTTTGAGTTCATCCATAGCGTCCTGACCGCTTTCGATGTTCATTAACAGGTAATGCGCTTTGTGAACCTTATTAATGGAATGCGCCAATTGACGGCGACCCCAGTCTTCGAGGCGGTGGACGTTACCACCAGCATCGGTGATCAGCTTCTGATAGCGCTCCAACATGCCTGGAACTTGCTCACTCTGGTCAGGGTGGACCAGAAACACGACTTCGTAGTGTCTCAAAGGACGCTCCTTTCGGGTTTGCTGCCACTATTCAACGCCCGCGTGGGTCGCTGGATACTGTGCTGCAAGGAGGAAAATAAAAACCCGCCAATCGCTGGCGGCCGGCAATGATAGCGGAGGCGGCTATGAGGCCGCAAGGCCGCACACCGACTATTTTGACGTCTGCCGAACGCGCTCAAACAGGCAAATGCCGGTCGCGACCGACACATTGAGGCTCTCAACAACACCGCGCATGGGCAGCGCGACTAGTGTATCGCACCGTTGCATTACCTCGGGGCCGAGACCCGTAGCCTCTGTGCCCATGACAATCGCAACCGCTCCCGTGAGATCGCATTCCCACAGCGCCTGGGTTGCTGCATCAGTCGTCCCGACTCGCGCGACACCGTACTCCGCCAGCCAGTCCAGCACGCGCGCCAGCGAGGCGACCTGAACCAAAGGCACAACCTCGGCCGCACCACTGGCTACTTTGCGGGTTGCAGGCGTTACGCCTACCGAGGCTTTGCGCGGCGCAACCACCGCGAGCGCGCCGGCCGCATCAGCGCTGCGTAAGCACGCGCCCAGGTTGTGAGGATCCTGAACGCCATCCAGCAGCAGCAATAGCGGCGTTTGGCCGTCGGCGAGCGCTTGTTCGACCAATCCTCTAAGCGCCGCTTCGTCGATGTTCGGCAAATTCGTCAACGCGGCAACAACACCTTGGTGCACGCTACCTTGCGCCATGTCATCAAGACGATGGCTGCGCGCGCCCTGCGTAGGCACGCCGAGCTCGCGCGCCTTCTCGCGCAAGGCATGCAACCGCGGGTTTTTGGAGCGCTCGTCGATATAGAGCTTTTGCAACTTGTCGCGCTGGTGGGTGAGCAGTTTATCGACCGCATGAAAGCCAACGCTGTATCTGGAAGCTGCCATTACTTGCGCTTACCGCGTTTGGGTTTGCCGCGTGACCCGCGCTCATCACGTTTATCGAACAATACAAAATCGATTTGCCGAGACTCAAGATCAACCCGAGATCGGAAGAGCAC
>JBCBZK010000058.1:0-20963 GCA_039815365.1 Pseudomonadota bacterium
ATCAGAGCGCGATCATCGACAACGCAGATCGGGCCTTGGGTAGCTACGCGTTTCTGTGGGGCGACAAGATGGAAGGCAGTCCGACGTGGTTCGGCATGTTTCTATCAACCGGAGAGCGATTGGCCACGATCGACACCATGCGTGCGCTGTGGTCGGGTAGTGAAACCGAGATGCCTGCGCCAGCAATCGAACCGATTGTGATCAGCACGGAAACGCAACTGAACCCGGGAGACAGTCTTGTGGCGAGTGTCGCCACGCGTAGCGATGCGCCACTGCAGGTGGAGTGGACTCTCTTGCCTGAATCCAATGACTATACGACGGGTGGTGATTTCCGGCAGACGCCTGCCGCTATGGAGAACGTGGTTAGCGATGTACAAGGTGGCACAGCAACCGTCACGATGCCCGAATACCCTGGTCCGTATCGGTTGTATGCCACTGTGCGCGATGATCGAGGCGCTGCGGCGACTGCGAATATTCCATTGCTGGTGCGTGGCGAGCCACGCACACGCTTTCCGGTGTATGTGTATCGCGAAGGTTTCGCTGGAATGCCATGGGTGCCGTCCGGTTGGATGGGCAATACGGCCGCGTTGCAGCTGACCGGTGATGATGAGCAGTTTCCGCGTTCGGGCCGAACAGCAATGCGACTGCATTATAGCGGCGCGTTCGGTTGGGCAGCGATTGCCTGGCAGAATCCAGCAAACAATTGGGGCGATATGGACGGCGGCTTTGATCTGACGGGTGCGAGCGAGTTGGAACTGTGGGCGCGCGGTGAATACGGCGGCGAGAGTATCGATATCGGCGTGGGATTACTCAAAGACGATGTGCCGTTTTTCGATTCGGCGATTGCACGCACTGAAAATATTGAACTGACATCTGAGTACAAGCGCTACCGCGTGCGCCTGCGTGGCAAAGACCTTGAGAGTTTGAAGACGGGTTTCGTCGTAACGATACGAGGGCGCCGCACACCGGTCACGGTCTACTTCGACGACATTCGGTTCATCCGTTAGCGCAACGGATTGCCTACTTAGGCGCAGGCCCGGTTGATTCGCGAATCTTCAAAGAGGCAGGTACGCTCGCATACGTGTCAGCGTTGCCAGTCAGCATCGACACTGCATGTTCTGCCATGCTCGCCAGCGGCTGGCGTATGGTCGTCAACGTCGGATCCATTTGCCGCGCAAGCGTGATGTCATCAAAACCGGCAATCGAGAGCTCTTGCGGGACCGATATCCCCATACGGCTTGCCATCCGGATAACGCCTGCAGCCATGTCATCGTTTGCAGCAAAAATGGCGGTCGGAGGACGTTTACGATTCAACAATTGCTCCGCGCAGGCAAGTCCGGAATCGAACGAGTTATCGCCCGCCGCAATGACAGGCTTAGCCACACGCCGACCGGCAGCTTGCATCGCATCCTCATAACCTAGCACCCGGTTGCTGACAGCAGCATGATCCGCGTTACCACTAATGAACGCGATGCGACGGTGCCCCAGGCTGGCGAGATATTCCGTCATTTGTCGCGCGGCATCACGATCATTCGTGACGACGCAGAGTTGGTTGCGTAACCGTCGCCCTGGCGACAATCGCACGAAAGGCGTGTTCGTGGATTTCACGGCACGAACAATACGCTCCATATTGGATAGTGGCGCGGCCAACACAACGCCTGACAGTCGTGCGTCATTGATGACGCTGCGCAATTCGGTTGTGACGTCCTTGCGGCGAAGATCGCACGGATGGATTAACAGCTCGCGCATCGCTGCGCGGCAGGCACGCAACGCACCTTGCTGCATGTTAATGATGTAACCCGAGCTTGGCAGCTCGTAGGCCGACGGATCTTCGTAGACCAATCCGATCAAGTGCGAGCGGTGGCTTGCAAGGTTTCTTGCGGATTGGTCTGGCCGATAATCGAGCTCGGTGACGGCAAGCTCAACGCGCTGCCGTGTTGCATCTCGTACGTTGGGCTCACGGTTGACGACGCGTGATACGGTCTTGATAGACACGCCCGCGCGTTTCGCGACATCGAAAATAGTGGACTTTGCAGGTTGCACGGTAACTGGTTCGTTGCGCTTGGTGTCTAATACGAACTCTATTTAACGTGCTTGCGACAACGCTGTCAATCAGCCGGGTTAGGCATACTTTGGACAGCCGTCTTTATCCCACAGACCCCAGTTTGCGCCTACGTCACCTTCGTCACCGACCTTCCAGTTTTCGTCGAAGGCTGAGAAGTAAAAGACATCGATACCTTCCTCTGCAGCCCATTGATAGGTATTAATCAGGTAGCGCACCGCGTTGTCCCACGACGGGATCGCGCCTTCTGTCGCGGTACCTGTGTTCGGCCAGCCCGTTTCGCTGATGATGACACGCTTGCCGTTTCCTGCAGCTATGGCGCGGCGATACATCTCCTTCATGTACAACAGGGCGTGCTCGGCTGGACATCCTTCCCAGAACGGGTAGCAATTCGCGAGAATGATGTCGCACCGCTCGGTCACGCGCGGATGATCGACGAACTTGAAGTAGGCATCGACGTAGGCAACCGGGACCTGCGGCGCTGCCGCCTTCACGCGGTGCATATAGTTAAGTAGTGCGTCCTCACTGAGCTCATCGCGCAGTAACACTTCATTGCCGACCGCGATGATATCGGTATGGCCGGAGCGCGCGATCGCGATCGCGTTGTCGATCTCCAGATCATTGTGTGCAAGATCGTCGTCGAGCCAAACGCCTACCATGGTCTTCAGGCCTTGCTCGTGTGCGATTGCAGGGATGAGCTCATGGCCATCCGTGCATGAGAATGTTCGAATCCAGCGAACGCTTGACTGTATGACGGCCAACCGCTCGCGAATCTGAGTGTCAGTGAGCTGCGTGCCCGGCCCTTGTCCTTCCACGTACGGGCTGAACGACAATCCATGAATTTTGCTCTTCAGCAACTGTGCCACTAGTGCGCGTAACTCGGCTTCGGACATCTGTGCGGTATCAATACCGCTTAGTGACAATGTTCTCTGATAGCGTTGGGACATGATGAACTCGTATTGACCGGTCGATAGTTAGTGTGCGCTCAGGTTGCTGATTTGTTCCTTCGAAAACGTCACCGTTAACTGGCGAATTTCGGCATTCCTGGCAAACAGGGCATCGCTCATATTGCGTGACAGCGTCAATCCCGGTACGCGGGTCGCCGTGCCATCACCGTTGCTGACAGCGATTTCGTCACCGTCCTCGCCGAGCACGTAGACAATGGGTACCTGACACCAGGTGAACGCGATCCCATCTGTTGGCACATCGATGATCTGTGTTGCGCCGGCGATGTCCATATATTCGAACTTACCAGGCGTGCGTAGAAATTCCTGACGTCGCAACAAGCTTGGTTCGATATGTAGCTGGCCTTCTTTGACGCGAATTCCGAGTTCACCGAAACGCGCCAGTACTTCTTCTTTGACTTGGCCTGTCATTCCCGGTTGTTGTGCGCCGGCATGCCGAGGCGTATGTGAGTATGGGTCGGTCGGGAATGCGCCGTATTCTGCAGGTGTCTTATTAAAACCAATACCTGCGCGGACGTCATAGTAGCGTTGCGCTAGTGTCATGATGACGTCCTTTCTCGCATTGTCGGCGATTGCCTTGAAGTAAGTTTCCTGCACAGCCAGTAATAGCTTCGACACCATGTGCCAGTAGATACACCCGAGACCTTCAAAACCGAACATGGTGCCAGAGCGACCCGTGAACGCCTGATGGTCGAACACGTGCTCGTAGAGCGTACGCAGAGCATCTTTATCTGTGTCAATCTGGCTGCCGTACTCATCCCGCAACAACTCAAGGCGCGCGACTAACTCTCGCGCGTTAGTGAGATCAGCATTGAAGCGTATCGAACCCGCTGCATCGCGAAGAATCACGCGTGTATCGCCAGCATCCAGCATCCGGCGTGCGAGCAGAATGTCGCGAGCCGTATCCTCATTAATTTGATTACGATTGAGAAACCCGGTCAGCCTGCGATCCGGGTACAACATGAACGAGTGTTGATCGGCTCGATAAATGTCGCTGTCAAACAGGCTCTGGATAACACCAAGCGCCGTGTCGCTGTCGAGAGCGCCAGAACTCAAAACCGCTACCTGGCCTTCCAGCATTGGATACAGTGGCTCGACGTCAATGCGATGCGTATCCGCGCTCAACGTGTTGTATGCGTGGAACATACCGTCGTCACGTTGATTTACACGGACGCAATGGTCGATAGCCTGTAGCGCATCTGCCAACAGTGATTGCACTGCGGTTAACGGATACTCGGATTTGCCTGAAAACGTGCCGAGTGTATAAATTGTTTCGCGATAGTGTGAGGCGGCTTTACCGATGCGCTCAAGAGCGCTGTAACGTGCCTGCGACGACAGTCGTGCGTCGGTCGTCATCGCTTCGCCTTGTTCTCGCAGTGCAGCGCCCGTGTCATACAACCAGCGACCGACTTCGTTAGACAGCGTGCAGTTTGGTGAGAGCGCATCTGTAAGGCGTGTCAGGAAAGTGACATAGCGGCGCAAATAGTACAGCGTCACCATCGACAATCCCTGACCTACCAATGCGTTGTTGGCATCGTTCCATTCAGGTCGTTGCGTGTTCAGCCAGATACCTCCGTCGATCACGAGGTTGCCGAGTTTGGACAGTAATGGCACGAGTAGTTTTTCGAGCAACGTTGTGAGGTATACAGCACCCTCTGCATCCAGCACTAGCTTACCGTCGGCGCCACGATCACGCACACGCGCCTCGATGCGCTGCGCAGTTGCTTCGTCATAGTCGACCGTGTTCTTGGCGTCAGCTAATAGTGCACCGAATGGTTTTATTCGGTAAGGAACATTGGCGTAGCAATACAGTGGGTGTTCCAGCATTTCTGCCAGGCGATCCGGATGAAACTGCTGCGACAACTCCAGCAGTTTCTGCAGATAGATAATTTGATGATCACCCCAATAGCCAATGTAACTCCAAGGGTCGTCTGGTTCTTCGACTTCCCAGTCGATACCTTCGTCGGTAATCCGGTAGGGATTGAAGCCATCCATCGTTGATGCGTTCACGAATTTAGCAATGACGTTTTCGATGAAACCCGGGTAGCTAAACGTTAGTGCTTCCCAATTTTGAAAAATGTCGCGCCAGTTGCCCTGGTAAGACAGTATCCGTTTGCCATCTTCGTCGTTGAGTTCGATTGCGAACTGGTTCCATGGCCGACTCGGATCGCCGTGCCGTCGACCAAAGCGAATCGGCAGGTATTCCTGTGTGAGTCGTTGCAGTTGCGTGTCGCCTTGCGCGTTGACCGATTCGAGTAAGTCCGCATAGGGCAACTTCTGCGGCAACGAAGAGAGCCAGGTGTCGTGACGCTGGGCAAGATGCCGGTCGAACAGTCGCAGCGTGCGCGCGAACTCCCCAGGATAAATATTGTAATGGTCATCAAAGACGCCACCGCGCAATACGTTGAACAGCACGTTGGCGTAGTGGTGGACGCTGACATTCTCTTCTGCGGTGAGTTGTCTTGCATCACAGCTCGCCATGGTCTCGCTGAGTATCTGGCTTCCCTGAGCAATATCAGTGGTCATTGCGGCCGCGATATCCGTCGATTCATCAAGCGTCTTCGCTAGTGCGACGACGTGCGCCTGATCTTGTTCAATGTTCGCTGCAAAATGCCAACGCAGTGTCTGCTCCGGCGCGAGCGTGTGTTGCGCGTTGACGAAGTAACAGCCGCGCGTACCACGCGTATGATGTTCCGTTACTAACGGCACACCTGATAGAAAGTGTGCGAGTTGGTCAGTCTGCAACAAGTAAGTGGGCGTGTTGAGTCCCTGGCAGAAAACAGTGTTCGCACGTAATGACTCACAGGGTTCGGCGCGGTCGGTGATACCCGAGTACAACGTGAACAGTGCCAGTCCGGTTGTTTCGTCGAGTTCGCTCCATTTATAAGCATCCACCAAGTTGCTCGTGTTTGTTTGAGCGAAACGTGGTGTCCCCGCAGGTAGAATATTCTCGAAACCATCGACGATGTCTACGCTGCAAGCCTGATCCGACAGGTTGACAAGCTCACACTGGCGGATGAAACCGAATTCATCACTGAATGACCAGGTGTAGCGAAACGTCAGGTTCAGAGCATGGTTGGTTTCTTCAAACCTGAGTTTATTGCCCAACGTATTTTTGTACAGTGTCCTGGTGACGTTTGCGCTGCCATGGTGCAAATCGGCGAAAGGCTCCCAATGCACATGTCGCGGCCCGTCATTGATCGCGATGATCGTCTTGCAACCGGTATGGCAGGCACTGTCGTGAATCTTGTCAACCGTCACATACGGGAATAACGCGGTTTCAGGGGATACCCGACCTGCTGTTAGTGCGCCGTTCGACGACGCGAACAGCCAATGGTCACCATGCGATACCAAAGAAATGAAAAACGGCGCCATATGGTCGACGTTGTCTATTGCGTAGAACCGCTCGCCGTCAAGGTCAGTGAAGTACCCGGACGATGCATCGGGTTCAGCCGCACACGTCTGCTGCTGTTGTATTGCCATCGTTTGTGCCCCCCCAGACGCTGTCGGCCGCGTGCGCCGCTACCGACGGTGTGACGTGGACCAGTTGTCCCCGCTGGTGCGACGCCACGAAAATAGTGCTCTTCAACTGTGTAACTTTACTCGCAATGACAGCGCTGTCAACACGATTGTTCTTGTCTAAGATAGACACACATTATTCACGTCTACACTACGGTGATATCCTGGAAATCCAGCGGCAGGCAAACACGTATGCTGGTCTCTCCGCTTTGCGTTGTGATCGTCAGCTGCGCACCGATTTCTTCGGCGCGCACTCGCATGTTGCGCATGCCTCTCTCAGTCTGGCCGGGCTCAATCCCGCGGCCGTTATCGGTGACGCTCAGCTGCAGTCGATCGGCGGTCTCACGTAGTCGAATCACCAGATGATCGCCACCCGAATGGCGTACTGCATTCGTCACAGCTTCCTGCATGATGCGCAGAATACTCAGCGCAGTATTCGGTTTAAGTGCAATTTGCGTTGCACAATCGTCAAGAATCCAGTCGACTGTGAAACCGGAGCGCTGCAACATTTTGCTGACGCGATGGCGATAAGACGCGAGCAAGTCCTGCAAGCTGTTTTCCGACGGCGTGAGTGAATCCACGATGAGTCGCAAATCGTCGAGCGCGAGACGCAACGAGCGTTCCAGATCACGATCTTTGCCTTGTTCACTCAGCGCCAATGCATGCACAAGCTGACCACCCAAGCCATCGTGCATATCGCGCATAAGTCGGCTGCGTTCTTCTGCGAGAACGCGACGACGTTCTTCATTCGTCAAACGCCGACTCGTGAGCTCAAGATCTGCAGTGCGCGACGCGACCATTTGTTTCAGTTCGCGGTTCAGTCGCTCCGCGTTGCGTGAATCGCTCGCGAATCGACGCATCAATTGAATACCAAACAGGACGAGCGGTATCATCGCGACAAACTGCAGGTAATAGACACTGCCTGGAACGTTACCGATCCCGAGCTCATAACAAATGTCACGAATGCCGACCCCAATCACAATGCCCGACGCGAGCCACAAGCTCACACTATCGAATGTGAATGACTTTCGGACTGCGACGAAATACCGACTGGACACCACAAACGCGATGACCGTAGTCCACAGAGTGAATGGTACCGTGGCATTGTAATAAAAGCGTTCAAAGCGCTGACTATCAAGCGCGAGCAGTGCGATTGAGAACAGTACGACGCATGCGACGATTGAAACACCTGTGATCGCGCGCTCCAGACGCGGCGCCGGAATCTTGAAGTAGCGATTGACGAAGTACAGCTCTGCGACTAGCCACATCAGAAAAATGTACGTCAGGCTGTACCAGGCGAAATGGTGGAAAAACACGCCGTGGTACAACGCATGCGAAGTATCCAGGGCCCACAGCGCCGTTGTGAGCGCATACCAGCCATACGCCGTCTGACCGCGACGGAAAAAAAACATTAGTGCAACAAGGCCACCGAATACCGACATCACTGCAAGAACGGTTAATGGTATATCGCGTTGCAGTACTAGCTGTTCATCGGCATCACGCAGCGCATCTTCCACCGGAGCAATATACGCATAGTTGATTAGCGGGTATGACGATTGGCGCGTCATGCGCACAAAAACATATTGCTCGCCAGGTTCGGATGCAGCGTCGAGGGGCACCACTATTGGTGCTTTGTGGTAGCGCAACGGTTTGCGGACGCGGCCTGTCTGCAGCAGCCGCTGCGTATCTACCCAAACATCAAAATTGCCATTCGGATAGGGCAGGTACAGCGCCGGTTTGGCAACGCTGGGTGGAATGGTGAAGCGAAACCAGACGCTTGTGAACGCTTGCGTTGGATCGCGCTTAGGTTGCGCGTCAGCGCCCAATGCACGCCAACCGGAGCTGGGTGGTCGATTGTCCATGCTCGCGATCCAATCGGCCGACCTTACGCGGTAAGACTCTGACAGGTTGTAGGGTTGGTCAACGATGTAGAGCAACCACAGCACGCCGATGGGCAATGCGAGGTACAGTGCAATCCACAGCGACCAGCGAAAGACGCCGCGCACGGGTCGCGGCGCAGACTGTGCTGCATCAGATCTATTCGTCGCCACCCATCAATCCCAGCTGGCGTGCCTCGAACAATGCTTGAGCGCGAGAGCTCACTGCGAGCTTGGTGTAGATTCGGCGTGTGTAGGTGCCGACGGTATTGACCGTAACGCCGAGCGCTGTTGCGGTCTCCTGATAGGTAAGCCCCTTTGATGCGAGCCGCAGCACTTCCATTTCTCGCTCTGATAATGCGTGCTCAATAGATTCAGCAGCCGGCTCGATCGGGCGCGATGGTTGGAATCGTCGAATCAGGTGGCGCGCAATCGCTGGTGATATCGGAGACTCACCGTTGCGTACACGATGGATCGAATCGACGAGCTCCTCGCCACTATCGTCCTTGAGAAGATAGCCCCGTGCACCGGCCTCTATCGCGCCGATAACGCGCTCCTCATCGCCGAAAACCGAAATAACCAATATCGGGATCGTCGGCGCAAGCTCAGTGCGTTCACGAATAAGGCCAATAGCATTGCCATCCGGGAGTTGCAGATCAACCAGCAACACGTCGACCGGTGTGGTCTGTAGTAGCAAGCGCGCTTCGGCTAACGTACCTGCCGCCCCAGCCACCGCATAGCGAGCGTCCAAAGTGAGGCGCCGCTCAAGGCTCTCGCGCGTAGGAACGTCGTCTTCAAGGATGAATACTCGGACGGAATCTGGCATGCCTTATAGTGCCGTTTCCCGCGGTGTCCCAGCAAGCGCGACAGTCGATTTTCATGTCACCGGAAATAGGGGCAGACAAATTGTACTGACGCTGAATGCGTTGCGTCTCACGCTATAGCTGAACCGCCGGATATGCTACAACTCAGGTAAGAATTCATAGATTGAGGGGGAAACGATGAATTTCAGCCAACGAGTGCGCTTGTTTCTGTTTTTTTGCTTGTGCTGCCCACAAGCACTGCTCGCCCAGAGTGCCGGTCTGGATGAGATTGTAGTCACTGCATCACGATTGTCGGACTATGACCGGGTCACCACGCCGGTGATTCATCTCAAAAAACAGCCTGATTACATGTTGATATCGACCAACATCGAATCAGACTCGCGCAGCGCAACGCTGCGTGCCGAAGAAATAGAAGCATCGCTAGCATCGTTGTCCAAACGGGCAGCCAAGACCGACAACATCGAGTTAGGTCTGACGCGAACCATTGAGACGGGTGACGATGAGATTGAGTATGTCGTGCCATTTACGTTGGACGACGTTGTGATTTCTAATGGGTATCGCCCGGACACGTCGCGTGTCGGTCTGGTCGTCAAATCGCCAGTGTTGCCTAGCGATGAATCCGTCGATGTGATCTATGAGCGCATCGAGTCTTTTATTGATTCCATTCCGATGTCGGGTCGTGCGGTTGTCACCAGTTCCGGAGACATGAATTTCAGTCTCAAAGATCTGCAGCAGTATCGCGAGCCTTTGCTTACATTGCTCGCAGAGGACGTAAAGCGATTGAAGGCGCTGTTCGGGGAAGACCATCGGGTCTACATGAGTGGCTTCGAAGAGCAAGTGCGCTGGCGCGTCCTTGCTCCGATGCAGTTAGCTATATTTTTCCCCGTACACAACGTCAATGGAATCCGACTAAACGATGACATCGCGTCATCGACAGTGAGTGACAAAACTGATTGCTTGCGACAGGCGCGACTCATTGAGCTACAGGATAGAGCGACAGACAGCCTGTGTTGCAAGGGGGTTGGCACAGGCTGCCCGTCACGCTAGCACTCTAAAACCGGTAATCGAGCGTCGCGGTAAATGTTCGCGGGTTGCCGTAGAACGCCGTGATGCTGCTCTCGAGGCCGAGCGTCGGGAAAAAGTAACCGGCAACCTTGTACTCTTCGTCAGCAAGATTCTTGCCGTGCAGGCCTACCGTCCAGTGTCCGTCCGAATCGCTCCAGACCGCGCTTGCATCCCAGATGTTAAAGCTAGGTTGATCCAATAGCGGGTTGGGTACCTCGAACTGACTCGCTGCGCTGCGATAGCTAACGGCGGCGCTCAGGCTCAGATCGCCATTGTTGCCAAACAGTGGCATCTCGCGCTGATAGTTCAGTCGACCTTGTGCGGTCCAATCGGGCGTGTTCTGGAATACACGCTGTGACGCGACATCATTACCGAACGCGTCAATGAACTCGTTAAACACCGCCTGCATATATCCCACCGAGACATTCATACTCAATGTGTCCGTAAAGTAGGCGGTGCCTTCAAGCTCGGCGCCGGTGATGTCTGCATCTGCGGCGTTCGAAGTAACGCCGACGAAAGAGTCATCAATGCCATCGTTATTGGTGTCCAGACCTACCGAACCGGGTATTTGTACGTCGCTGTATTGCGCCTGGAATACGGCGAGGTTCGCAATCACGCGGTCATCAAACCAGCTACCCTTGACGCCGACTTCAAACGAATCGACGGTTTCAGGTTGGAACAGCATGAATTCGAAAACATCACTGGCATCAATGTCGCCATCACCGTCAATGTCCGGCGCGCCAGTTGACAGCGCACGTGGATCAAAGCTGCCACCCTTAAAGCCTTCGCTGTAAGTGAAGTACACGTTAGTGGTGTCTGATGCGCGCCAGCCCAGCGAAATGCGTGGTGTGAATTCGGTAAACGTCTCGCTACCTTCGAAGTCTGACGTCGTTGCAATCGCGACGGCGGTGCCCCCAAAAAACTCCGATGTGCCGCCAATCAGTGTTTCGCGCAATACGCGCGAGCTACGTTCATCGGACGTATAGCGTCCGCCGACGGACAAGCTCAGCGTATCGGTCAGATCGTAGGTGAAGTCACCGAAAATGGCCCATGTTGATGTATCGACGTCGCCTAGTGTGAAGGCGTTGAGCCCCGGCAAGCTAATCACAGCGCCGGTTTGACCTAGAATCACATCGAACGCATTGAACGCATTCGCATCCATGTAAAACGCACCGACCATGCCATTGAGCCGGTCGCCCGTGTAGAGCAGTTGGAGCTCTTCAGACAGTTGATCGTTCTCATAGACGACAGGGACGTCAAGGTCAACGACCGCGAGAGAATCGAAGTCGATTGGCGAGAAGGATTCGTCTTCGCGATACGCGAGAATGTTGCGGATCATCCACTGGTCATTGAGTGTCCACTCAGTGGTAAGCGCGACGCCGCTTGCGGTCACCTCCTGATCGGGATTGTTGAGCCCGGCTCGAGTATCGAAAACATCGTCGAGTACCGGCGCACCCGACACGTTGCCGACGGTGAGTCTGTGACCCTGACGCGGGTCGGATTGGTCATCAATATAGTCTGCAGCCAACTTCACAAAAACGTTGTCGGACGGCGTCCACTCCAAACTGCCACGTACGCCGAAAATGTCTTTTTGGTAATTCTCGACGCCAGGCAGTGTGAGATTGTCGCCGAAGCCATCACGCGTCAGCTTCGCAAGCGCACCGCCAACACGCACGGTGTCACTGAGTGACGTTGATGCAGTTAACACGCCATCAAGCTGATTGAACGAGCCTGCTGAGAGCCGCACTTTGGCCTGCGTCTCGTCGGCGAGGCGCTTGCTCACGTATTTGATCGCGCCGCCAATCGTGTTCCGCCCGTAAAGGGTGCCTTGCGGCCCGCGTAACACTTCGATCCGTTCGACGTCGTAGATGTCGAGTACTGCTGCCTGCGGGCGGTTCAGATACACATCGTCAACGTACAAGCCGACGCCTGCTTCAAAACCGGCGACTGGGTCTTGCTGGCCCACACCGCGAATGAACGCGCTCAGTGTGGTGTTCGTACCGCGGGAGACTTCGAGCGTCACGTTTGGCGCCGCTTGTCCGACGGCGACCAAGTCGCTGATGCCAATGCGATCAAGCTCCGCGCCTGACAGCGCGGTAATCGAGATAGGGACATCCTGGAGAGACTCCTCGCGACGCCGTGCGGTCACAATGATCTCTTCAATTGAGCGTGCCGCGGTTTCCTGAGCCTGCACAGTGACGGGTGTCACCAGTGCCCAGAGAGACGCAGCCGATAGCGCGCCTGCAAGGACGATCCGTACCGATAATGGTGCAATCATGAATTTTCCCCCCACGGAAAACTGTCTGAAATTCACAGACAGCGATATCAAATGTCAACGAACGCTGAATGAATATTAATTCAGCGTTCGTTGAAAATGCAACCGGAAGCGAATATTGCCTAGGAATCGGGCCTTGCGAGGCGCTCGAAACCCGCTGCTATAAAGGCGGGTAGCCGCTCGCTGATAGCCTGCATGTCAGATGACCGACAGACGCCATTCGACAGGTTGTCAATCCGGCCTGTCTCAGCGAACGTCAGTGTGAGTGCTCCTGACAAGAAATGGTAACTCCAGAACAAATCTGACTCTGTACTGTCTGGAAGGGCTAGACGAATCGCGTCCAGGAAACGTCTGACCAATGGGTCGAAGTACTTTGTCATCAACGCGCCACCCCATTCGGGGGAGTTATTCACCTGCGCGATCAACGCAAAATAGTGCTGCCATTGCTCATGGTCATTCGCCAATAAATCCAGCAGTGGGTTCGTGAAGGCGCCGATGATTTCTTCCAGCGTCGGTGCGTCGTCGGGGTGTCTTTGCTCCACTTCATCCAGCGCCGCATGGCGAACGGCATTCATCAGTTCAGCGCGCCGCATCAACACTGCATCAAAAAGATCGCGCTTGGATTCGAAGTGGTAATACGCCAGCGCGACATCGGCACCCGCCTGCTTCATGATTTGTCGCACCGTGACGCTTGCGAACCCGTCGCGGGCAAACAGCGCTTCTGCTGCGTCCAGAATGCGTTGCTTGGTTTCTTGTGATTTTGCTGTGGCCGGCATGTGCGCCTCCTGATATCAGCGCATAGTATGCCGCGGGTTGCCTTTCAACGCTTGTTGAACTAGTCTTCAACGCTTGTTGAATACAGGCAATCGCGGGGGGCGTGATGAGCTGGTTCCATCCCGAGCCACTACTCTTACCTGACATGCTGGCACTCAATGCTCAGCAAAGAGCGTCTCAGCCGGCAGTGACTGTGGGTGATACCACGCTGGATTGGGGTAGCTTTGGCCGCGAATGCGCTCGTTTTGCAAGCGCGGTCCATAACGCTGGTCTTACACCGGGTGATCGCGTCGGCGTGGTCATGAACAACGCCCTCGATACCCTCATCGCCGTCTTCGGCTCCATTTACGGCGGCTATGTCGTCGTGCCGATCAATGTCTCGGTGGCCGATGACGCATTGGCAACGATGTTGTCCGACAGCGGTGCACGCGCGGTCATTTGTAACGGCGAGCACACCGCGCGGGTTCATGCGCTGCGCGCAAGACTCGCGATAACGCTTTGGGTCGCGACGGAGCCCCACGAGGGTTGGGAGCTGTTTTCGCAATGGCTGTCCGCTGCGAACATGGACCACGCTCCGGCACGCGTCAGCCCGTCGGATTACTGCAATATCATTTACAGCTCCGGAACGACCGGTTTGCCGAAAGGCATTGTGCACGATCATCGCTGTCGGTCTGCCTGGGCATACGACATGGCCGTTGCGTTGCGCTACCACCCCGGCGCCCGCACGCTGTGTTCGCTCGGTCTGTATTCGAACATCTCCTGGGTCGCGATGCTGTCAACGGTGTTGGCTGGTGGCAGCCTCATTGTGATGCCGGCGTTTGACGTCGCGGCGTGTCTCGCGTTAATTGCAGAGCAGCGCATTACGCATACGACAATGGTACCCGTCCAGCTACAGCGCATCCTGGCACATCCTGCATTTGATGCCGCCGCTGTCGCATCGCTACAAAGTCTTATGTGTTGTGGCTCACCATTGGCGCCGGCGACCAAGCAGCAAGTCGTTGATGCTTTCGGCGGCGCTTTCCTGGAGCTTTACGGATTGACGGAAGGTCTTGTGAGTGTTCTGCAACCCGAGGACATGGCGACCAAAATCCGTTCCGTCGGACGACCTTCTCCGGGACAACACATTGTGATTCTTGATAATGACGACAACGCATGTCCGCCTGGCGTCAGCGGCGAAATTGTCGGGCGCGGTCCACTGCAGATGGCGGGTTACCATCAACGCGACGATGCGAACCAGGATGCCACGTGGGTGGATGCTGAAGGCGTTCGTTGGTTGCGCACCGGGGATATCGGAATGTTTGACGAAGCCGGCTACTTGTATCTGGTCGACCGCAAGAAAGACATGATTATCAGTGGTGGCCAGAATATCTATCCCGCCGATATCGAGGCTGTGCTCATTGAGCAGCCAGAGATTGATGAAGTCGCTGTGATTGGTGTGGCCAGCGAACGCTGGGGCGAAACGCCAATCGCCGTTGTCGTCGGCGATGTCGCCGATGAGCAAGCGCTCATGAGCACCGTTAACAGCCGACTGGGCAAACAGCAGCGAATCGCCGCAGTACGATGCGTGGACGCACTACCGCGCAACCCGAATGGCAAGGTGTTGAAGCGCGAGTTGCGCACGCGCTTTAGCGATGTGACTCTTTGATCTATGCAGACCTATCAGATCACAACCGCTGACGGACTCACCTTGCATGCACGCAGCGTCGGGTCGTCGACCACCGCACCGCCGGTGGTGTGCCTGCACGGTCTGACGCGCAACGCCACAGATTTTGATGACCTCGCGAACGTGCTAGCGCCGTCACGGATTGTGTTTGCATTGGATTTTCGAGGTCGTGGTCGTTCGGATTACGATGACGACTGGACGCACTACGTGCCGCCCGTCTATGTCGGGGACGTAATTGCCATGTTGGATCAGCTTGAGATCAGTCGGGCGATTTTCTGCGGTACGTCGCTTGGCGGGCTCGTTACTATGCTCCTCGCGAGAGACGCGCCAGAGCGCCTCGTCGGCGCTATCCTCAATGACATTGGCCCGGTCATCGAGCCCGCAGGTCTCGAGCGCATCCAGACTTACACAGGCGCGATGCCTTCGGTCGCAACGTGGGACGAGGCGCTTGCGCAAGTCAAATCAGTTTATGCGGCAAGCGTGCCAGGTCTGTCGGACGCACAATGGCAGCAAATGGTCTCCCGCAGTTTTTGTGCCAACGACGCAGGCCAACCGGTACTCGCCTTCGATCAGAACATCGGCCGCGCGATTCGCGAATTGGATATGCAATTAGGCGATCCCTGGAGTTTGTTTGCTGCACTTGACGCGATCCCAACCCTTGTTCTTCGCGGCGCGATGTCCGATATCCTGAGCGAGGCGACCGTTGATGCCATGCAAGCGCGACACCCAAACCTGCAACGTGCAACGATCGCCCAACGCGGCCACGCGCCGTTATTGAATGAGCCGGATAGCGTTGCTGCGATCCAGAACTTTATCGGAGCGCTAACATGATGCGACTCACCCTATTTTTAGTGCTCGCTATTGTGATTGTGGGGTGTGAGCGCCCAAAAGCTACAACGCCGCCGGCGCCGTCATCACAGTCATCGGTGACTGTTTCCGGGCTCTCGTCCGGTGCGTACATGGCGACTCAGCTGCACGTTGCACACAGCGCACGTATCTCAGGCGTCGGCTTGATTGCCGGTGGGCCGTACGGGTGTTCCGAAGGCAGCATTCAACGTGCATTGAGCGTGTGTACGGCCGGCGGCACGCTTGATGTCCCGGCACTGCTACAACGCGTCGAGACGTTTCAGCGCGATACATTGATCGACTCGGTAAACAACCTTGAGGCCGCAAGGGTATGGTTGTTTCATGGTGCCAGTGACAGCGTTGTTGGCGCGGATGTCACAGCAGCGGCTGAGCAATTCTACGAGCGTTTCATCCCTGGCGTCGCCCAAATTAAAAGCGTATCGGACGTTGCTGCTGCGCATGGTTTTCCCGTCACTAACGGTCCGGTTGCCTGCGATGTCATGGCGCCGCCGTTTCTCAACAGCTGTGACTATGATGCCGCGGGTGCACTGCTCAAACATGTCATTGGCGACAGCGGTGCGTCGCAGGCTGCAGACACAGCAATGGGTACGTTGCAGGCGTTCGAGCAACCCGACGTTAGCGGTTCGGGGCTTGCCAAGACGGGTTTTATCTACACGCCGCAACAGTGCTCTGACAATACGCAATGCCATGTACACCTCGCTTTGCACGGCTGTTCGCAAGGCCAGGAATTTGTCGGTGAGCAGTTTGCCCAGGCGTCCGGGTATAACCGGTGGGCTGACGCGCTCGGTGTGGTCGTCATCTATCCCCAGATTGCAGCCAATCCGTTGCTCAATCCACTGGGATGCTGGGATTGGTGGGGATACACCGGCGCGCAATTTGATACGCAGCGCGGTACTCAGATCCGTGGATTAATTGAAATCATTGATCGCCACGAACAGGCTGCACTTTGACATTCGCCTGGGTGCTGTTTGCTGCGTATTTAGTAGCGACCGCGTATCTTGGTTGGGTTGGATATCGTAAGACAGAAGGCTTTGGCAGTTTTGCGCTCGGCAATGCCGCGATGCATCCAGTGGTTGTCGGCATCACGCTTGCCGCGAGCACAGCGTCCGCCGCGACATTCATAGTCAACCCCGGGTTCATTTACGTTGATGGATTTTCAGCGTGGTTCCATCTTGTTCCTGGTCTCGTGATCGGACTGACGACGATGTTGTTTGTGTTGTCGCCGCGGTTTCGTCGTATCGGTGCTGCTGATGGCGCGCTGACATTGCCGGACTGGATCGGCAAACGCTACGGATCACGTTTCTTTAGCGTCTACTTTGCGTTGTTGAGCTTGCTGTCATTCGCCTTCGTTGTATTACTGGTTGGCGGTATCTCTATCGTCATGCAGCCACTGCTCGGCGTGGACAACGTCACCGCGTTGCTGATTACGCTCGTCTTCGTAACGGGTTACGTATTCATCGGCGGGACGTACGCGCACGTACTAACGAACATGTTGCAAGGCTCTTTGATGATCGGTGTTGCGCTTGTCGTCTTGGCATCGTGCGTCTGGATTGTCTTGTCGCAGGAGACCAGCCTGGTGGCAACGCTCGCGGCCAAAGACGCTAATCTACTGGCGGCAGTCAATCCACAGGGTCGATTGTTTAGCGATGTATTCTCAATTTACGTCGCAGGTTTTGTGATTGGTGCCGTGCTCGCCTGTCAGCCACATATTCTGACCAAAGCGCTTTACGTAAAGTCGGATCGTGACGTACGTCGCTATCTCATTGTGTTCGCCCTCGTCTTTACGCTATTCGCGATGCTCGTCACCGTCGGTTTCGTGTCTCATGTTGCTGTCGACGAAGCAGCATTAGTTGATGCGACCACCGGTCAGCTGCGGCAGGATCTTGTCATGACGGCGTACTTGCAGGCTGTCTTTCCTGATTGGTTGTTCACCGTAGTGGCGGTGGTGTTGCTCGCTGCGGCTATGTCGACCCTCGATGGTCTGCTGGTATCGCTCTCGACAATTGCTGCCAACGATTTGTTTTTGAACATGCTGCCAGGCGCACTGCGTACGCGAATGTCTGAGGAGCAGCAGATGCGTTGGGCAATGCGTGCCGGGCATGTCGTGTTGATCGCGGCAGCGCTCGTTGCGTTCGTGATCAATCTGTCACCACCGAAATTGCTCGGTATCTTCGGGCAAGTCGGTGTGTATGGCCTTGCTGTGTCACTGGCGCCACCACTATTGGCTGGTGTCGTTTTCGACAAGCCATCTCTGCCGTTGGTTGCGACACTGTCGGTGATTGCGTTGCTGTTGCACTTCGTTTTGTACTTCTACGGCGCAGCGCTGTTTCCAAACGTGACTCTGACCTGGGCTAACCCCGGAGTCACCGCTGCGATCGCCGCGTTGTTAACGCTGCCTTTAGTGGCATTGGCTAAACAAACAACCAGCGCAGCGCAGACGGGAACACGCGGCTAGTCGCGAAACAGCTTGTGCTCTCCAGCCTCGTGACCGACGACACCATCGCGTAATACGTTCTGGTAATGCTCGCGCAATGTCATCGTGCCAAACGCCGGTGTCGCGTCGGCATCGTAACGCTCACGCACCGGATTCCACAGCAGCATCGACTCTGTCGCGTAATAGTGAGCGATCCTTGCGAACTCCGCTTTGGCTGCGATACCCGGGATGAGTCTGCCTATCGGCGATAAGATAGCGGCAGCGGCGGTGAATAATTTCGGCGGTACACTGCGAAAACGTGGCGCAACACCGGCAAGCTCGAAAAGCAACTCGCCTTGCTCCCGCGGCGTAATCGCAGCGCCGGGGCCGCCGATGGGTAATATGCAATTGCGTCGCTCAGGATCATGCAGACAGTCGACGAGGTAAGTTGCAAGATCATCGTTGCCTATGGGTTTGCATGCGGTGAGCTCGCCATTGCCGAATATCAGGAATGGTTTGCCACGCTTCACGCGATCGACTTGCCCGGACAGCGACTTAAAAAATGCTGTGGGCCTTACGATGGTGTGATCAATGTCCGCCTGTTGTAGTTTTGCTTCAAACGCGAGCTTGGCATGTTGGAATGCGAGTCGCGGTCGCTGAACGCAAATAGCCGACAGCAAGATAAACTGTGAAGCACCGCGCGACAGAGCGGTTGCAAGAAGCGCGAGGTTTGCGTCGTATTCGACGCGCCACGCATCGCCAGGTTCGCCATTGCGCGACGCGATACAGGATATTACTGCATCAATATCACGATCCCCCAGTTGACGCTCGAGATCGCCAGTTCGGCCAAGGTCGACTTGCAGGTTTTCCCAATCAGCTGAGTCCGCTGGCGGCTTGCCTCGCGTCATCGCGATGACGTGATGCCCGTTCGCTACAAGTCGCGCTGCGACCGCGCGACCGATATAGCCGGTGGCACCGGTGAGCAGAATTCGTCGTGGTTGAGTATCCACACATCCAAAGCTTGACTTGAGTGAGCGAGATGGTCGCATGCCGGTTTTGATCGAGCAAGGCTGCTGGCGACAGCGCGGCGCTTAGGCCCCGCCGATCGAAGCAAAACTGCCTTGCTAAGGTCGTGGGTGGCGCGAAGCGCGCGGTTTGCGTTCGGGCCGTACTGTGCAAATGACCCCCGGTTCCGATGCGACTAACCCGTACCCGAGAGCAGGCGAACCTGCCGACGTATCATCGTCAAATGGGTAGCAGATGCTTCGGCGAGCCAGTTTGCTTCGAATTCTTCAGCCGGCATTGGCCGCGCGATATGGTAACCCTGTAAACAATGGCAGCCTTGCTCTGCCAGTTGTGTTGCTTGTTGCTCGCTCTCGACGCCTTCTGCAATGGTGGTCAGCTCTAGATCGCTACCGAGCGTAATAACAGCTTTGGCAATTGATTTCGCGCGGTGATCACCTTCTCGATTTAGCGTGAACGATTTGTCGAGTTTGACGACATTGATTGGCAGGCTGGTGAGATAGCTCAGCGATGAATAGCCTGTGCCGAAATCATCTACCGCAACCCGGCAACCGGCGTCACGCAGTTGCGTCAGTGTTGCGATTGATACGTCTTTGCTATCGACCAGATTGTCTTCGGTGATCTCCAGTTGCACGCTCCCCAGAGGTGCTCCGACAGCCTCTGCGAGCTCGATAAACCGGGAGGCGAATTCAGCCCGTGAAATATGCTTGCCTGACACATTAATTGAGAGCTGTATCGGCTTACCGCCTGCATGCCATTCAGCCAGTTGACGCAGTGCCGTGCGAAACACCCACTCGTCGAGCAAGAAGATCAAGTTAGAGCGCTCAGCAATAGAGACAAAGATGGATGGAGGTATGTTCTTTGTTGGCCAACGTACTAACGCTTCGGCGCTGACAAGACTGCGGTCAGAGGCACGCACGATCGGTTGGAATGCCAACTCGAGTTCATTGTTATCGATAGCGTCGCGTAAACCTGCCTCGATCGACAACGACTCTGTCACACGGTGTTGCATCGTTTGTGAGAACACACAGAAGTCGTTGCGCCCGCTCTTCTTGACTTCATACATTGCGATGTCTGCGTTCTTGACGAGTTCCGCTGCAGTCGCACCATTTTCCGGGTAATGCACAATGCCAATACTGACACCGACATTGACGCTACGACCCGAGACGATGATTGGCGAATCCAACGCGTCGATGATGGCGTTGGCGAGAGACTCCATTTGCACTTCACTGAGCGGACTGTCGATAATTGCAGTGAATTCATCGCCACCTAACCGCGCTACCATACAGTGTGAGGGCGTACATCCGATCAGGCGTTTGCTCGCAATGATCAACAGTTGGTCGCCGGAATCATGACCCAGTGAATCATTGACGGTCTTGAAGTGGTCCAGGTCCATGAACAGAACGCTAAAGGGCTTGCCCGCCGCGACCAGCCGTTCGATTTCGAGGCCAAAGCTTCGTCTGTTCGGCAATCCTGTTAACGTATCGAACAGTGCCAGACGCTCGAGTCGTCTTTCCAGTTCCTTACGAGCAGTGATGTCAGAGAGTGCGAGTACGAAACCGGACAGCGCATCGCGCGTCTTGTTGAGCACCTCGAGTTTGACTGCGAGGTGGGTGACACTACCGTCGCGAGTGGG
>JBCBZK010000133.1:0-9776 GCA_039815365.1 Pseudomonadota bacterium
ATGTTGGGAGAGATGTTCCCGAACCAATTGCGTGGCTCGGGACTTGCAATCAGCGGACTGTCGCAATGGCTGACAAATTTCGCGATCACGATGACGTTCCCGATCCTGCTCACCTCTATCGGACTGGCTGGCGCTTACGGCATCTACTGTTTCTTCGCTGTCGTATCGGTGTTCTTCGTTGCTTTTGCCGTGCGCGAAACGCGTGGCGTCGAGCTAGAGCAGATGGACGACATTCAATGGTCCAAGAGCTGATGCCAAGCGACAAGACGTTGATACATCGCGCACGACGAAGTCAGGAAGCCAGCACGTGACGATCGCGCTTGGCATTGATCTTGGCACGCAGTCGGTCAAGGCGTTGTTTCTGGATATAGACTCAATGGACGTCGTCGCCATTCACAGCGCGCCACTCGCGTTGCGCCAGGATGACAATGGCCTTGCCGAGCAGGACGTCGATGGGTGGATCAATGCGCTGCATACGGCCGTCGGCACCGCCGACGTCACGTTGAGACAACGCGTTACTGCGATTGGTGTTTCCGGTCAGCAACATGGTTTGGTCGCGCTTGATCAAAACGGCAACGCTCTGACACCCGTGAAGCTGTGGTGCGACACAACGAGCGCGCCGCAATGTGAAACGCTCATGCAAACACTAGGTGGCGTCGATGCATGCATACGGCTAACAGGTAACCCCCTATTACCGGGCTACACGGCGCCGAAATTGCTGCATTTTGCAATGCACAGGCCTGAGCAGTACGCCCTACTCGACACCGTCTTGTTGCCACACGACTATTTGAATTTCTATCTCACGGGCGAGCGGTGCATGGAAGTCGGCGACGCATCCGGCACGGGTTTTTTGGACGTAGAGAAGCGCGCGTGGTCTGACGAGATGTTGGCGGCGATCGATCCGAATCAAGACCTGAAACAAAAACTGCCGGAACTGCGCATCGCCAACGAAGCGATTGGATCATTGACGTCGACTGCCGCCACATCGCTCGGGTTGCCCGCCGGCATTCCCGTGTCCATCGGCGGTGGCGATAACATGATGGCAGCAATCGGCACAGGTAATCTCAAGACTGGCACCATGACGGTGAGCCTTGGCACGTCGGGAACTGTTTTCGCACACGCCGATCAACCCGTCATCGATCCTGCCGGCGAAATCGCGGCCTTCTGTTCTTCCAGCGGTGGTTGGTTACCGTTGCTGTGCACGATGAACTGCACGGTTGCGTCCGAGCTGATACGAACGTTGCTGCAAGCAGATATCGACCAATTGGAGCACAGCTTGGAGAACAGCGCGTGCGGCGCTGATGGTGTCATCACGGTGCCCTACTTCACCGGCGAGCGAACACCAAATCTGCCTGGCGGTAAAGGCTGCATTTTTGGTTTATCGCCGTCCAACAGCACGCCTGCCAACATCATGCGGTCCTCCATCGAAGGCGCGACGTTTGCCCTCAAGCAAGGCGTAGACCGTCTGCAGGCGCTGGGATTGTCGTGTCGCGATATCGTGCTGACAGGCGGCGGTGCCAACAGCGCTGCATGGCGCCGGCTCGTCGCCGACGCCTTCAACGCGAACGTTATCATCCACGAGCAAACCGAAAGTGCTGCGCTTGGCGCGGCACTGCAGGCCGCGCAAATTGCGTTGAGTGCTAGTGACATCAGCGAACTGGCCGATGCCGCACTGACGATTGATGACTTGCGCAGCTGCCAACCAGACCCTTACGCCGTTGCACGCTACGCTGACGCCTACGCTGAATATCAGGCGCTCGCGAGCATCGTAACGACACACTATTCAACACCCGGCAGCGTCGCTGCAACAGGACTACGCACATGAGTCGCTCAATATTCGTCGGCAACGACACTTTCTTCCCCTCCGTCGACAAGATCGCCTTTGAAGGCCCCGAATCTGACAATCCACTGGCATTCAAATCCTACGACCCGGATCGCGTCGTCGCCGGCAAAACGATGGAGGCGCATTTGCGATTCTCCGTGTGTTACTGGCATTCGTTCTGCGGCACCGGCGCGGACCCATTCGGACCTGGCACGCGACGTTACGCTTGGGATGAAAGCACCGACCCGATGACAGCGGCGCGCCAGCGTCAGGATGCTGCATTCGAATTTGCCAGCAAACTGGGTGTGCCCTTTTACGCCTTTCATGATGTTGACATGGCGCCGGAGGGTGAGACCGTCAGCACGTCTGAAGACAATCTGCATGCACTCGTCGCCTCAGCGAAAGAACGTCAGCAAGCCACTGGCATCCAGTTACTGTGGGGTACGGCGAATCTCTTTTCCAATCCACGCTATATGAATGGTGCCGCAACGAACCCGGACTTTAACGTCGTCGCGCGCGCCGGCGCACAAGTGAAAGCTGCGATCGATGCAACGGTCGAACTCGGCGGTCAAAATTATGTGTTCTGGGGTGGTCGCGAAGGCTACGCATGTTTGAACAACACGAACACGCGCCGGGAAATTGACCACCTCGCACGCTTCCTGACAATGGCGCGTGACTACGGTCGCGCGGCAGGATTCGAAGGCACATTCCTGATCGAACCTAAGCCCATGGAGCCAATGATGCATCAATACGATTTTGATGCGCAGACGGTAATAGGCTTTCTTCGTCACTACGGTTTGGATGGCGACTTCAAACTGAACATCGAAGCGAACCACGCAACGCTCGCTGGTCACACGTTTGGCCATGAACTTCGTATGTGTAGCGATGCTAACTTGCTTGGCTCTATCGATGCGAACCGCGGCAATCCGCAGAACGGTTGGGATACCGACCAATTTCCAACCGACCTGTACGACTGTGTGCAAGCGATGTTGGTCGTACTGGACGATGGTGGGTTAGCGCCCGGCGGCTTGAATTTCGACGCAAAGCTGCGACGCGAGTCTACCCAAATGGAAGACTTGTTCATGGCACACATCGGCGGCATGGATTGCTTCGCAAGAGGATTAATCGTTGCAGACGCGCTGAGACAAGACACGACATACAGCGCGATTCAAACTGAGCGCTATCAGAGTTTTGACGGCGGTGCCGGTGCGGACTTCGAGGCCGGAACACTACAGATGCAAACACTCCGGGACATAGCTGCAAGCGCGGGCGAACCGGCCACAAGCAGCGGCAAACAGGAAATGGTCGAAAACCTGATCAACACGCATCTCTATAACGCGCGTTAACGTGCCATTTTTCCAATCGGCGATATAGCATGCGTCTTATTGCCCTCTTTCTGTTGTGTTCACAAATCATCGCCTGTCGTGCCTTGCCCGAGCGCGTGCCGACGACCGCTAGGCAATATGATGTAACGCCACCCGACATCAACAAGTTCATGTCGCAACCCGCAATCCTTGTGTTTTCAAAAACACTCGGCTGGCGACACAACGAAGGTATTGCAGGTGCGGATTACTTCTTCGTACGTCTGGCCCGAGAGCGTCAATACGGCATTTTCACAACGGTCAATGCGGCTGTCTTTAACGATGCGAGCCTCGCCCGATTCGACATTGTTGTGTTTAACAATATGTCGGGCGATGGTCTCACCACGGAGCAACAAGATGCATTCCAGCGCTGGCTCGAAAGCGGCGGCGGTTGGATCGGTATTCATGGCTCCGGTGACGGATCGCAGAGTGATTGGCCCTGGTATCAGCAACAACTGATTGGCCCGACATTCATAGGCCATCCCGCAGATCCGCAGTTTCAGCGCGCGCGAGTCGAAACAATCGAAACGGCGCACCCGGTCATGGCGGGAATTCCCTCGCAGTGGTGGCACACCGAAGAGTGGTACAGCTTTGATAGTCGCGCACAAGACCATGGCGCGCTAGTGCTGGCCGGTATCGATGAGACCTCATATCGACCACGCAATAATGTGTACGGAGACGTCGCCGATCTGCGCATGGGCACAGGCGCAATCAACCATCCGATTATTTGGTCACGCTGTCCTGGCGAGGGGCGTGCTGTGTATTCGGCGATCGGGCATAGCGACAAGAGCTATGAAGACGCCGTCTATGCGCGCCTGCTCAATAATGCGTTCGATTGGGTGTCAGGCGCTAGCGATCAGGACGGCTCTGGGTGCCCTCATTAAACACGACGATACGCTAGATCTTTGACGCCGAGCCGTCAGCCTTCGATCACGTCCCCGGTGATTGAGCTTCGCGTCGCTTGCCGCCCAGAATCCACGCCGCGAAAGCCGCGAACAACAGCGCATTGATCGCACTCACTATCGTGACCCCTCCGAGGTGCACAGTCGGGCTCATGCGTTCGTCACGAAGAACGACAACGTGCGCAGGTCGTCTCGCAAAAACCAGCGCCTTGCGACGATAGTTGTACCCATAGCCATCCTCGAAAGCTGTGAGACCATTAAAGTACGGCGTGTCAGGATCCCGCTTGAGCTCGTCCACGTATTTCTTGAGCGACTCAGTGCGAACATAGCCAGCGTGCGGCTCACCGTGCATCAAATGCGGATCGTCGTCCGAGTTATCCATCGAATGGATTGCAAACGTTTGCGATGCACGCAAACGCGATTGAAATTCAGTAATGCTCAGCACGTTGCCGTCGGGTCCGGTAAAGTGCGTGCCGTAATTGGGGTCGACGTAAATCCACTTGCCCGTATCAAAGTCATGCACTTCCATCGTCACGTGGCCGTTGAGATAGACCACCCGTCCAACATGCCCCATGTGTTCCAACGCTGCGAGCGTTGTGCGTGCATAAGAGCCACAAACAACCGCGCGTCGACTCGCTCTCTCAATTGATTGGTCGGGAATGAACGGATACAGCTCGCCCATTTGTGCGTGTCGGTAAAGCTGCCGGGTTTTTTTGGAGGCGGCAACAGCATCAGTCAACGCATCACCCGTTGCACGCAAGTTAAAAAATCGATCAAAGGTCACTTGCGATATTGGCAATAGTGCGGCGTATGAGAACTGACTGAAAACGCTGGAATACACCGGGACATGCCCGTCGCGGGCGGGCGCCGCATTGAATACTTCTTCATCCACGACATCGAGATGCATGAATGAGTATTCGAAAAACTGGTAGTAAAAGTAATTAAATGCAGCAATTGTCACGAATGCGGCTGCAATTTTCCCAATTCGCCGTGGAGGGCGATGCTCGTCGTTTGGTTTGTTCAAGGCGGCTTCTCATTATTATTGTTGGAGCCTTTGGGGGCTCATTACGCCGAATCACATGTCAGACGCAACGATGCGCTGACGTGTCGGATCTTGCCCCCCTATCCTTGATCTGTCGGTGTTATCACTTTTCTCCCACGTAGATTGTCAAAACTGTATCGTCACACCGACACAACTACACTACACTGATCGCGGAGAATTGGTAGTTAAAGGGAAACAACATGGCCGACGCCGAGCCAACGATGATTGGAGGCGACCATTGCTATCAGCCGCTGGCGCCGTCTTTGCTGCCCACCAACCCAAGACCGTTAGCGGAGAATGAGATCGAAAGCCTGTGGCGCATTTTTGCGGCCATCGGTGACGCTTGGCAAAACACGCGCAATCACTCAATAGGACTTCGCAGCACCTGGCTTGAGTTCGTCAATCAACGCGCGACGACAAGACCTAGCTATGTCATTGAATACACGAACGCGACGGTGGTTCTTGATGAGCTGATCGCGCTGTACGGCGAACAAGACGCTTTTCACAAACTGTTTTTTGCGAACAACATTCCTGACGGGCCACCTGTCACAGCATTGGCACATGCCAAGCACTATGTGGTCAATGAGTTCATGAGCGTGCAAGTCGTTGCCGGTGGGTTTCGTGATTTCATCGCACCAAGCGCACCAGACACACAAGCGGCCTTTTCGATCAATCATCGCGCGTACATTGCAGGCTCACGCTACGGACGACTACCGCCAGTGCGTGTCTACAAAGGCAAAAAGACATGAGCGCGGCGCATTACGACTACATTATCGTAGGATCGGGTGTTGCAGGTTCGACACTGGCGCGCGAACTTCTGATGGCCGATCACGAAACCTCCATCCTGATGCTGGAAGCAGGCCCCGCTGTGGCAATGAACGACCGCCGTTTCTGGTGGGACTACGTTGTGAATTGGCAAAAACCCTACACACAGTGCTATGACCGGCAAGGCGACAACCCGTCCACCGGCGGGACGCTGTGGGACTCGGTCGGTTCTCGCATGATGATTCAGGGAGGCTCAACCGTGCACTGGGGCGGTTGGAGCATGCGCTACAAACCGGAAGATTTTCATTTTTACTCGGCCACCGGTTATGGCGGTGATTGGCCGTATGGCTACGATACCCTAGAGCCTTACTACTGCCGCGCTGACAGTTACTTACGCGTCTGCGGTGACGACGACGATCCACCGCGCAGCAAACCCTATCCGATGCCGCCCTATCCGTTCCTAGAAGCAGACGGAGAGATGATTGAGGCATTTGAGAAGCTCGGCATCAAACCGGGACACATGCCGCTCGCTAGAGAGCGCCGTTGCATGGCAACCGGGACCTGCAAATACTGCCCGGTCGGTGCGCGCTTTTCTGGTGCGCTGGTCATCACCGAGCTGTTAGCCGATACACGCTTTACCCGTTTCACCCTTCTGAACGAAACACCAGTCGTGCGATTGGTCGACGAGGGTTCGAAGACGCATATCCACGGCGTCGAGTACATCGATCCTGTTAGCGGTCTTAACACCGTTGCCAATGGCGGCAAGGTTATTGTTTGCGCTGGTGCCTACGAGGTACCTAAAATTCTGCAAATGTCGGTGAGCGATCAATGGAAACATGGCATCGGCAATGACACCGATTTGGTGGGCCGCTTCCCCGTCTCGCATTTGTTCCTTACTGCAACTGGCACAAAGCCGCAAAACAAAGAGCGCTGGATATCCGAGTATGATTTCCCAACCTTGATGTCACGAAGTTACGACACGCCGAAGCAACAAGAGAATGGCAAGATTTTCATGATGCGCACCGCGTCTTTGCCAAACACGGACATCGCGCAATTGATGGCGCAAGGCAAATCGCGGGCAGAGATTGATGCGGCGTTAACCGGTCCACGCCAAACGCAATTGTCTGCCTTCATGGAAGAATTCGGCCAAAGGAAAAACTATTTCCGCGTGGGCGATGGTACGACCAGGTTCGGTTTGCCGCGCACTGAAATCAACTTTACGAAGCTCGGTGATTTCGACAAACGCGCGAGAAAAAACCTGGACTTGATGTGCGATGTTGTTCGCGAAATGGGTTACGACGATGTGCGACCCGCCATCGGGACTCAGGCCGGACACCACACATGCTCCACATCACGCATGGGTACCAGCGAGGATGACGGCGTCGTCGATGCTGATTTGAAAGTGTTCGGCACGGACACGCTGTATGTCCTGTCAAATGCCGTGCTCCCGAATTGCGCCGCTGTGAATCCGACGCTGACGTTAGTCGCGCTGGCCTTCAAGCTTTCGGATCATCTTTTAGGGCGACACACATGCTAGACGAACTCACTACGGCACCACAGTCGACATACTCGCACATGCACAAGCTACTTCGGTGCCCGGATCATGAACACACCATTGAGTGGTTGCAGCACGCGTTACAGACGGCCATCACGCTCGAGTTCGCCACGGTGCCGCTGTATCTGACAGCGTTGTGGTCCATTGAGGATCCGCATCATGAAGCGGCGCATCAGATTCGCAATGTCGTGCACGAGGAAATGCTGCATTTCGCACTCGCGTGTAATCTGCTCAGCGCGATCGGCGGCGAGCCCGCGCTCACTGGCCCTGCGTTCGTGCCGCATTATCCTGGCGGTCTGCCGGATCCGATCGAGAAAGGCATCGATGTTTGGCTCGGCGGGTTGAGCGATGCCTTGCTCGATTGCTTTATCCGTATAGAGCGGCCGGAGCTGCCTGGCGACCCCGTCGCCAGCCACGCGGACTACGCAACGATCGGTGCATTCTATGGCGCAATTCTGAAAGCCTTTCAGCACATTAATCCGCCGCTCGCCATCGGCCGTCAGATCACTGGCGCGATGGCAACAATGGTGATTCATGACCTCAAAGGGGTCGAAGGCGCCATCCGCCTGATCCAGCACCAAGGCGAAGGCGCGCAGCACAGCGATTGTGTACCCGGCACTGATGACATGGCGCACTTCTATCGTTTCCTGTCGGTAAAACACCATCAGGAAGTCATCGATATCACCGTCAACGACAAGAACGGCAGTTACACCCCTGTCTTTGGCGACAAACAATGGGACGCACCTCTCGTATGGCCTGTGGCAAACGTCCCGAAAGGCGGCTATCTGAAAACAGACGTCGCGCCCGACGTTTGGTCAGCACTGCGCAGTTTTGATGAAGCCTACACGGCGATGCTCGACAGCCTGCAATCGGCATGGAGTCATGGCGATCAGACAGGGATGATTCACGGCATTGAACAAATGTTTCGGCTCACTGAGCTCGGCCGCGCGCTCATGCAATACGAAATCCCCGGCACGAACCAACGATACGCACCGTGTTTTCGCTATATCAGTCGCTAGCCGCTAATCGCTGTCGAAATAATTCCACGCCGCCGGCGCTTCATTCTTGGTCATGAATTCCTGATATTCAGGATCGTAGACCTTGATGAAGGTAAATGTGCCTGACGTCATCCAATCACCTGGTTCAAATTTGATCGGGTTATTCGGATCTTTCTCGCCAGTCGGTTTGTGTTCGATGTTCAGCGTCTGGATCAGTACGTGACCCCAACCTAACCATTTGTCGTTTTCCGTACGCTCAAACAAAAAGACCCGCACAGGATCAAGCTGAAACGCACGTGCCGCAGGCTTGCCGGCAAACGAAAACACTTTGCCTTCAACATCTTTGAGCGTCACAGGTTGCTTCACGTGCGCATCACGACTCAACAACTTTGATGGAAACCCCTGCGCCTCAGTCAGCAACAGCGTGTCGTTCAACTCGTAAAAACAGCCCATCGACTCTCCCCTATCAGCGCAATTGCTGAGTTATGTAATTTCGCTGCGCTCGAACCCGGACATCAACGACATGAAAACGGTGTCTGTCACCGGCCAACCCGGTCGGTTCGGATCTGGCTCGAAGTAGTGGATCGTAGTGGCCAGAAAATTCTTAAAAACATCTCCTTGAGTGTGTGCCGCAAACGCTCTCGCATTCCTGTACACCTCAACAAAGACCACTTCCTTTTGCTCGCTGATCGGGATCGGCTCATGATGCGCAGGCGCACCGTGTTGATCCAATGGAAACTCGGTAGGCAAGTGGACGCGATACATGAGTGTATCCGGCTCACTCGCTTCGACCCGACCTGCGAGCGCTCGCAGGATCCCAACTAACTCCTCATCCAGCCCCGCCTTGAGCTTCCAGCGCGACACGAGACTGACTTCTTCACCACGTTCTGACATTTGTTGTTGTTCTGTTATATTTTCCAAAGCGCCGCTAAAGATACTCCAAAAAATAACGAAGAGCGATTATTCATGAGTCAGTTACCACCGCTAGAGACCGTCATCGAAAAACTCAAGCTGATTCCACACCATGTGGAAGGCGGATATTTTCGGCAAACCTACAAAGCCAAAGAAAAAACACTAAACGCGTGTTTACCGGAACGCTTTGATGGTGACCGCGCTTTCGGCACCAGCATCTACTACTTGTTACCGCCCCAGCGCATCTCTTCATTGCACCTGATGTTCGCTGACGAGACATGGCACTTCTACACAGGTAGCGCGATCAACATTGTCGAGATCACGCCCGATGGTGAAGCGATAGAAACCAGGCTAGGGCAAGACATTGTCAACGGCGAAGTACCGCAGCACACCGTCATGAATGGCAATTGGTTAGGCGC
>JBCBZK010000196.1:0-4409 GCA_039815365.1 Pseudomonadota bacterium
GACCGCGCGCACGATAGCGGTGCGATTGCTGATCAATTGGATCAGCAGCTTGGCGATGCGGAGGCCGGTCTGGCGGCGCTGACGGCGACTCTCGAAGCGATTCTGCTCGGCACAGAAAATGGCGACATCGATACGATTAGGACCGGCTTGCAAGATCTCGCGGATTCGTTTGTCGACGCTGCGATTGCTGCAGATGTCAATCTTGGTTTTAACAACCAGGATGGTGATTAGCAGTGCTTAGTCGCCGGCAGGCGATCGCAGGTATCGCAGCAATCACGAGCGGCTGTTTGTCAGATCGTCGGCAGGCCTGGTTGCTGTGTGCTGCTACGACATCTGACGGGCAGCACACCGCAACGATGGTCAGCAAATCGGCTGACATCAGATTCTCTCAGGGGCTAGCAGAGCGGGCACACGATGTACTGGTTGCGCCGGACCGCCGATCCGCTGTTGTCTTTGCGCGGCGCCCTGGGCGTTCGATCTATCAACTCGATTTATCCAATGGTCGCATCGTCAACAGCACGCAAACGACTAACGATCGTCATTTGTACGGGCACGGACTATTTACGCGCGATGGTAAGCATGTTCTTACGAGTGAGAATAATATCGCCAGCGGCGCCGGTGTCATCGTTGTGCGCGATGCGCAATCGCTTGCGGTTGAACACGAGTTCCAGAGTTTTGGCATTGGCCCGCATGAAATCCGATGGGCTGATGATGGGCGTACCGTCATCGTTGCGAACGGCGGTATTGCGACACATCCGGACTATGGTCGGGAGCCACTTAATCTCGATACCATGGCGCCAAATATAGCTAGGATCGATGCGGCTAGTGGCAAGTTGCTGGCGATTGCGATGCCCTCGCACTCGAAAAATAGCATTCGGCATTTTGATGTGCTGGCCGATGGAAGTGCATTGATTGGTATGCAGCAGCAGGATGGGTACAGCGGTGCGCAGCCGGTCGTCGCTGCATCGCGCCCAGCGCAACCAACCTTGCAAGCCCTGCGAATCGATAGCGGCAACCTACTCGCGTTGAATCGTTATACCGCGAGCGTATCTGCAAACCCGCGCTCTGGTCATGCGGTCGTGACATCGCCCCGAGGAAATCGCGTGAGCTTCTGGAAGACGAGCAAGCAGGCTTATGCAGGAAGTATCCGTTTGCCTGATGTCGCAGGCGCTTGTTTTGATCAGTACGCCAGTGAGTTCGTAGTTAGCTCAGGTCGCGGTGTGCTGTACCGGTTTGATGCGAGTACATTCGCACTGAAATCTGAATTGAGTCAACGCGTGCCAGATATTAGTTTCGACAATCATCTATGCATTACACATATATAGATTAGGAATAATCGATTGAAAAAAATAGCCTTTTTGGCAGCAAGCATGCTGTGCACATCTGCTTTAGCGCAAGCCAACTCATCGGCAGAGGAACACGAGTCACGGTCAATGCCCGAGGTCACTATCATCGGCGATCAAGCGGCGCTTCAGCGAATTCCCGGTAGCGCTTCTACCATTGATTTTGAAGACATTCTGAAGTTCAACCAATCGGATATCCAACGGATGATCCGTCAAGTGCCTGGCGTCACTGTTCAGCTCGAAGACGGCTACGGGTTGAGGCCAAATCTAAGTATTCGCGGTACAGCGTCAGAGCGCAGCTCGCGTATTACTCTGCTTGAAGATGGGATACTCATTGCGCCGGCGCCATACTCTGCGCCAGCTGCTTACTATTTTCCTACTGCTGGACGTTTGTCCGGTATTGAAGTGCTCAAAGGTCCCGCAGCAATCACCGAAGGCCCTTACACGATCGGCGGTGCCGTCAATCTACTGTCCACCCCAATTCCCGATGAGCGATCAGGCTGGGTGAATGTCCAGCTGGGGCAAGATGCGACTTGGAGAGTGCATGCGCACTACGGTGATGACGACGGACGCTTCGGTTGGTTGGTCGAAACTCATCAATGGCAGAGTGATGGCTTTCAACGCATTGACAGGGGTGGCGATACTGGACTAGAAAAGCAGGACTATATGGTAAAGCTGCGCTTCACACCTGATGCGCGCGGTGATTGGCAGCAACAGTTTGATTTCAAGTTACAGTATGCAGACGAGTCGTCCGACCAGACCTATCTAGGTTTAACGGATGTCGACTTCAACGTTGATCCGTTACGCCGATACGGTTTATCCGGATTGGATAACATCACGACAGAACATGCCCAAGTGTTGTTGCGCTATCAAATTGGTAAAGAAACGCTTCGGTTGACAACGTCGCTCTACCACAATGAGTTTGAACGCGATTGGTTTAAGACGGAAGGTATTGATGTTACCGGGTCGCCAAATGCCGAAACCTTCAACCGTGTGAGTTGGTTTCAAGCAGTACAGGCCGTGAACCGTGGTTTGACGATCGGCACGGTTCAACCGGCCGATTTGCAGGCAATTTTTGAAGGTGCTGATACCGCCGAAGGTGCGATTCAAGTGCGCTCAAATGCGCGTGAATATTATTCCACCGGCGTCGAGTTTGATCTCGACTGGAACGTGGCGTGGGGCCGTGCCTCGCACAACATCAGCGCGGGTATGCGCTTTCATCAAGATCAGGTGCAACGCTTGCAGCGCAATAGCACTTACACTCAAACGAATGGTTCATTGGTTCTAGCGGATCTTGGATTGCTGGGTAACGCCGGCAACCAGGAACAGAATGCAGACGTGTTTGCGCTCTGGTTACGTGATGAGATTGAGTTTGGCCGTTGGATCGTCTCGCCCGGCGTGCGTCATGAAGATATTGACCAAGACCGCGTGCGTTGGGAGACAAGGCCCGGTGAGACAACAGATCCGTCATCGCGTGCAGCATCCAATGTGCGCGACACGCGCGAAAACAATATCAGTGTTGTGATCCCAGGCATCGGCGTCGTCTACAATTTCGATGATGCATGGTCGGCCTACGCTGGCGCGCACAAAGGTTTCTCAGCGCCCAGCAACGCGCCTGACGTCGATGAAGAAGAAAGCACGAACTACGAGCTCGGCTTTCGCTACGTTGCCGCTAACACGCGCGCCGACGTCGGTGTGTTTGTGACTGACTACGATAACCTGGTCGGAACGTGTACCGCGTCGTCGGGCGCCGATTGTGAAATCGGCGATGCGTTTAACGGCGATGCAGCGACGGTCGCAGGTCTTGAGTTCAATTTGTCGCACGTGTTTCGCACGAGCGGCGATCTGAGCTTCCCAGTGCAACTCACCTATACGTTCATTGACGCCGAGTTCGATACAGACATCGCGGATACCGACTTTTTCGGCAGCGTCGAAGCAGGTGATCCGTTGCCTTACATTCCCGACACACAAGGCTTGCTGACGGCCGGGTTTGAGCTGAATCGTTGGAGCGGTTTCGTTTCGGTCAACGTGATCGGCGACTCGTGCGCGCGCGCGAGCTGCGACGCATTCGAGCAAATCGATTCCAGCACGTTGGTGGACGCATCAGTGCTCTATCAGTTCTCTGATCGTCTGACGTTGACTGCGACCGTTGAAAACCTGACGGATGATCTAGAGATTGTGGGTCGCACGCCTTACGGCGCGCGTCCGAATAAGGCGCGTACGGCAATGATCGGCGCACGCTTTGCCTTGTGAGTGATTGGCAGCGTCGGCGCTAGCGCGCGATAAAAAAACCTCGTTTTGCGAGGTTTTTTTTGGTCTTGCAGTTACACTTCTCGAGTATCGACACGACAACTCAGGGAGCGTTGCTGTGACTCATCCAATGGATATTGATTTTTCCAACCGCGACCCACTGACTGGCCTTGATCCGTTGTTTTTCCAGCGATGGTCGCCGCGCGCGTACAGCGATAAACCGGTGAGCGCCAAAGCGCAACAGATGGTGTTCGAAGCCGCCCGTTGGACGCCGTCTGCATTCAATGAGCAACCCTGGCGGTTCATCACCTGCACGCCAGGCAGCCATGAGCGGTTTGTGAAGTTGCTGGTCGATGCGAATCAGGCCTGGGCCCGACACGCGCCCGTGATTGGTTTCATTACCTCTGAGCGTCGCTTCGCGATGAACGACAATGAAAATTCGGTATTCGAGTTTGATGCAGGCGCGGCGTGGATGGCGATGACGCTGCAAGCGCGAATGCTCGGCCTCTACACGCACGGTATGGCAGGTGTGCACTACGGCCGCGTGTATTCAACGTTGAATATCAACGTCGCGACGACCAAAGTCATCTGTGCGTTTGCGCTTGGGCACATCGGTGATCCTGCTGGTCTGCCTGAAGCGACGCGTAGGATGGAGCAACCGAGCGCGCGAAAACCCCTAAAAGAGATTTGGCAGCAAATCGATATTTAGTCAAATAGTGTCCAGTCGGCCGCGTTAGCGACTCTTATATATACGTTTCAGAGCGCCTTGCAGCCATGTTGCGCGCGGATTTCATGCGTCCGCCGAATACGCTTGAC
>JBCBZK010000110.1:0-12037 GCA_039815365.1 Pseudomonadota bacterium
AAAATTACCGGGGTGCCGCTTTGGTCACACAGTTGCAGAAACTGCGCCGCCTTAACGGCGCCATCCGGATCAATCGGACCGTTGTTGCCAAGAATCCCGCAGGTCTCGCCAAACAGCTGTGCATGCAAGCATACCGTCGCGACACCGAAGCGCGGCTTGAACTCAGTGATGTCAGACCCATCAACGATACGTGCCACGAGTTCACGCATGTCATACGGTTGCCGGTAGTCGATGGGAATAATACCTGCGATTTCCTCGGGGTCGTAGTGTGGTGGCGCCGCATCGGCTTGACGCACAGTCTGCGGCGATCCATTCCAATCAAGCCTGCTAATGATCTCGCGCGTCAGCAACATCGCCTGCGAGTCATCGTCGACCAGGTAATCGACCAACCCCGACTGCTCAGCATGCATCGTCGCACCGCCTAGCTCAGCCTCACTCGCAATTTCGCCAGTCGCAGCTTTGAGCAGCGGCGGCCCTGCGAGAAACGCACGGCCGCGACCTTTCACCGCAACCACATAGTCCGACAAACCCGGCATATAGGCACCGCCAGCGGTCGCCGAACCATGCAATACCGAAATAACAGGAATGCCCGCTTTGCTCAGTAGCGCCTGATTGCCAAATAAACGCCCGCCTTCAGTGAAACCTTCGACGCGGTAGTTAACAAGATCACCACCGGCACTTTCAACCAGGTGCACGAAGGGGAGTTTTTGCTCTAACGAAACCTGTTGCGCGCGCATCACACGATAGCCACCCGCTTTGGTTAAAGAGCCTGCCATGATGCCACTGTCGTCAACGACAACAACGCAACGCACACCGCCGATAAAACCAATACCGGTGATACAGGTGCCGCCCGGAATCGATGTCGCCTCGTCGTCGCTGTCGAGTAGATAGCCAGCGAGGTTGCCAATTGCAAGCCAGGGCATTGCCGGGTCCAGCAACCGCGCCAGTCGTTCACGCGGCATCAATTGATTGCGTTTGCGAAACACTGCCTCGCGACGTGCGCTGATCGCAGCGCCTCGGGCGTTCAACTCAAGCAGCTGATCGATGAGCAACAGCATGTCTTTGCGGTGCTGCTGGTATTGTTCGCTTTGAACACGAATCTGGCTACGAAATCGACTCATGGATTGATTGCCTTTACTGGTGCCAAACGTTGCGCAATAGTGTCGGGTATACGCACCGGCATCTCCAGCAATAACTGCGAAAATCCCTTGCCCTGCGCATCAGTGCGGATGCTCGCCATGCCGCCACCGCCCAAGACGTCATGCAGCACCACATTCATCGCAGCAATGCCCGGCAGCCAGAATCGTTCGATTGCTTTAGCGTCCCGTGCCAACCAATGGGCAAAGTAGCGTTGCAGGCGCGCTTCGCTCAACGACGCCCAGATGAATGGCGCATACTCGGGCTCGCGAGCGATCACGCCAATGTTGGCAATATCGCCTTTGTCGCCGCTGCGTGCCCACGCGAGTCGAATCAGAGGCACACAACTCGACGACGTCGGCAACAAAGCCAATTCCGGCTGCACGCGCTGCGTGGTGTTGTGTTGCTGTGACGTGTCGCTCATCAACGTCTGCTGAACAGCAATCTGGGCACCATCCATCAGCACCTGCGGCTGAAACGTGGATTTGTGTGCAAGGCATGAGAACAGGCGTATAACCGGCGATGGGCGTGGGCGCGACGACTGGAACCCGCACAATCCCGGTGGTGCAGCAAGGCCAAGCGACACGGCTGTTTTGAGTAGCATTCCAAGCGCGCGCGCGTCACGATGTTTTGCAGCAAGCGTCAAAACGACTTCCCGTTGCGTCAATGCAGCGGCGCGTGCGCCGAACTGACTGTCGGCACCAACGATGTCGCTGCTCGTTTCATCAAAATCATCGAGCCCGATCGCAGCCAATTGTCTGCGACATGAACGGAAAACCGCTTGTGCTTGTGCGCGCGCCTTGGCCGCAGCATCACCGCCGTAGAAGGTCATCGATGTTCCCGCACGCCAACCGTCAGCGTAGGTCACGGACACTTTGTAGTGCTCCCCGGGCGGGTTACCCCGGGCATTGGTAACACGAACGCAATCGACCGCAATCTCTTCCAGTGTGACTGCTGTGAAATCGCACGTGACATCGGGCAACAGATAACGCTGCGGATCATGGACTTCGTAGAGCAATTGCTCAGCAACAACACCACGATGAACGACGCCACCAGTGCCTGGCGATTTGCTGCAAACGAATGAGCCGTCAGCTGAGACGTCTGCAATCGGGTAACCCAGTGTGTCGATGTCGGCCGCGCAATCCGCCCAGTCAGTGTGGTTGCCGCCGGTCACTTGTACACCGCACTCGATCAGATGACCGGCAAGCGATGCTTGCGCCAGTCGATCAAAATCATCCCATTGCCAACCAAAGCGGTGCACGCAGGCAGCTAGTGTGACCGCGCTGTCCACGCACCTGCCGGTAATCACAATATCGGCGCCAGCATCGAGCGCCGCAACTATCGGCCGAGCGCCCAAATAGGCATTAACGCTTCGCACACTTTCTGGCGCCGGAAACGCGTCACCGGAAAACATCTCCGTCACACCAGCGGCAGACATGTCAGCCGCGCGCAAGCTCACGTCGTCTCCGACAACACACGCGACGTTCAAATCGAGCCCGGCCGCGTCGATAACGGCGCGCAGTGCACGCGCGCAGCTTTCTGGATTGACACCGCCAGCGTTGGAGACAATGGTGACGCCTTGCTCGCCGATCGCGGCGATGTTGCTCGCCATCACGTCATTGACAAAATCGAGTGCGTAGCCAGTCTCAGGGTCTTTGACGCGGGCGCGCGCGAGGATCGACAACGTTACTTCAGCCAGATAATCATAGACAATCACATCGACGTTGCCATGCTGCAGCAGCTGTCGCGTGGCCCACGGCGCATCTCCCCAGTAACCACTGGCGCCGCCAATTCTCAGTGTCTTCGCCCCCATATGTCTTGCTGCTACTTCCTGCGGCGTGAAACCCGAAGCTGATGTTGGTCAACAATACCACAGCGATACCGCACATCCTGATGCACACGTGTAGGATAGTAGTTGTCGTTCAGAACCCGAAGAGATGATATGGCCAGCCACCCACAAACCCCGGCATCGAGCACCATGATTCGCACCGGCGCCGAGTACATCGAAAGTCTGCGCGGTCGCAATCTGAACGTATTTCTTTTTGGTGAGCGCATTGATGAGCCTTGTGATCACCCGATTATCAAACCATCAATCAACGCCGTCGCACAGACTTACGATCTGGCTGACCAACACCCGGAGCTTGCCACCGCAATGTCTCCGCTCACCGGCGAACGCGTCAACCGATTTACACATGTTGCTACGAGCCCCGAAGACCTTGTGATGCAAAACAAGATGCAACGACGGCTCGGCCAGCTAACCGGCACGTGCTTTCAGCGCTGCGTGGGCATGGATGCAACCAACGCGCTGCACTCGGTCACCTACGATATCGATCGGGCGCACAACACTCCCTATCACGATCGCTTTGTCGCATTCATCAGCCATGTCCAGAGCAATGGTTTCGTCATCGGCGGCGCGATGACAGACGTAAAAGGCGATCGCAGTCTGGCGCCACATGCCCAAGCCGATCCTGACATGTATGTGCATGTCACGCGTCGCACCGACAAAGGCGTCTATTTGTCGGGTGCCAAGGCGCATCAGACCGGCTGTATCAATTCGCATTGGTTGTTAGTAATGCCGACGTTGCGGCTCGGCGCGGATGACAAAGACTACGCGATCGTCGGCGCACTGCCTGTTGACGCGGCGGGTCTTACCTATATCTATGGTCGCCAGTCGTGTGACATGCGCGCAATGGAAAGCGGTGATATGGACGCCGGCAATGCGCAGTACGGTGGCCAGGAAGCGATGATCATTTTTGATGATGTGTTCATACCGAACGAGTACATTTTCATGGACGGCGAGTACGAGTTCGCCGCATCACTGGTCGAGCGTTTCACCTGTTATCACCGCCGCAGCTATGTGTGTAAATCGGGGGTTGGCGACGTATTGATCGGAGCGGCAGCCACTGCCGTCGATCACAACGGTGTTGAAAATGCCTCTCACATCAAAGACAAGCTCGTTGAGATGACGCATCTCAACGAAACGATCTACAGCACAGGTGTGGCAGCCAGCTATCACGCAACCGAGCTTCCGTCAGGCGCATTTCTAGCTGACGATATGATTGCGAACGTCTGCAAACATCATGTCACCAAAATGCCGTATGAGATTGGCAGACTGGCGCAAGATCTAGCGGGAGGCCTGGTCGTCACGGCCCCATCCGAGCAAGACTTCAGACACCCGGACATCGGCCCGTTAGTCGACAAATATCTCAAAGGTCGTGCCGAGATTGCGACTGAGGACAGGCTGCGAATTTTGCGCTTGATTGAGAACATGACGCTCGGTCGCAACGCAGTGGGATATCTCACCGAGTCCATGCACGGCGCAGGCTCCCCTCAGGCGCAACGCATACAGATCGGTCGGCAAATGCAACTGGCATTCAAGAAACAGCTGGCGCAAACACTGGCCGGTATCGCTCCGGAAAGCGCCGAAGACATTGGTGATGAACTGACGGACTACATGCAGAACGTGTTCAAAAGCGTTAACTGACGAACACAATGACCGCCAGCCGTGCGGGCGCTGCCGGTGCGCGACAACGAGGGGTCTCGAGTCGACGCCGCGCACCAACAGCACCAGCAACTAGAACAGCGTACGCGGCGGCTTGATTGGCACAGGCCGGCATGTTCTAAAGAACAGCGAATTGCCGACAAGACTCATGGGTGGATACCAAAAGACGAGGCAGTCGAGCAGGATCAATCCCTCGTTTTCGATGTCGACATTGCCTTGCGCCCAAACGGTACTCCCGCCCTCGACAAGGAACTGACCCGTGGCGCCGAGCATCATGTTGTCCGGATTGATCGCGCCGCCCCCGCCGGTGGCATTCGTGACGCCACCTTTGAGCGTGTAAGTGCCATCCAGACGAAAATCGCCTCCTGCCAGTGTCAGCACGCCACCGCGATTGGTCGCCATTGTCGCGCCATCTTCGATTCGTAACTCGCCGCGTTCAATCTTAAGCGAGCCGTCGTTTTCAATATGTGCGCCAGCTGTCACGATCGTTTGACCCGCACTGCCGACGTAGCCCTCTTTGTAGTTATTGATACGCCCGGAAATGACGTCGTTGGGTCCAGTACGAAAATGCGCTTGTGCGTAATTGTGCAGGGTAGCCGTTGCATCCATGTTGAGCATGCCGGACGACAGCAAACTGTCGATACAGCCGCGATTGTGCATGTTGCCGCCGCTGAACAAGCGCAGCGACCCACGGTTATCAAGACAATCCGTCGGGCTTTGCGGCTGCGGTGTCCATAGCGGCTCGGTGAACAAATCGCCTTCAACATCCATACTCCCGCTATTCACAAACTGACCAAGGAAGTACCAGATCTCGCCGCGATTATCGGCGTACAGCGTGCCGTTGTTGAAGAATCTGCCACCGACAACGATCAGTGCTGCGGTGTTCGGCAGTTCAATGTGACCGTCGTTGTTAAGCCGCCCTCCATAGGTCACGGCAAGCTCGACGCCGATTTCCACCCGCAGGGTTGTGTTGCGCGGAACGGTGTAACTACTGCGCAAGCTGCATCGACCATAACGCTGCGCGGCCGGGTTTTCGCGCTGCGGTGGATTGGCGGCCATCCAGCTGCCGCCGATGCTGCGACACGATGCCGGATCATCGATCGTCTGTGCCTGCGCGCCTTGCGCAAACCCTAGCGACAACAGCACTGCCGCTACTCCAATTACTTTGCCAAGAATCTTCATTGTCGTCGCTCCAAGGTCATTGAATGTGCCGCTACGGTAAGCAAGCACAGGGACCAGCGAAGACACCGGAATTGGTGACACAGCGCGAAAACAGCCTTTCGCAGCTTGCAATATAGCTATCAAAGTGATATCACTTAGATATCGAATCAACCTGACACTGGAGTAGCAATGGCTAACATCACAGAAAAACAATACCGGGCACTGAACGGCTGGTTACCCCTGATCATCATCCTCGGCATCTTTGCATTTGCCGTTTTTGCATTCGTCGCACGCGTGCCGATTGCCGGCGTTGCTGCGATCCTAATCGGCCTGGTGGCCACTGGTGGATTCATGGCGATCGCGCCAAATGATGCACGCGCACTGCTTTTGTTTGGCGCATACAAAGGCTCCGTCGTCACATCCGGGTTTTATTGGGTAAACCCATTCTTCTCGAAGAAGAAGGTCACCTTGCGCGTGCGCAACTTTGAAACCGGATCGGTGAACATGCCACAGAAGAAAAATTCCAGCGGTACCGTAGTTCAGGAAAAAACCCGTACATCAGGGCGCCCATCGAAGGTCAACGACCGTGATGGCAACCCGATCGAGATCTCGGCCGTTGTTGTATGGAAAGTTGTCGATACCGCAGAAGCGTTGTTTGAGGTCGATGACTTCGAGGATTACGTCGCGGTTCAAAGTGAAGCGGCACTGCGCAATCTTGCCAGTCGCTACTCTTACGACGGTGAAAACGACGATGAATCACTGCGCGGCAACACTACACAGGTTGGCGACGAGCTACGTAAGGACATTCAGGAGCGCCTTGGTAAGGCCGGCGTTGAAGTTATCGAAGCGCGTATCAGTCATTTGGCGTACGCACCCGAAATTGCAGCTGCGATGCTGCAACGCCAGCAGGCTCAAGCCGTCGTTGCCGCGCGCACGAAGATCGTCGAAGGTGCCGTCGGTATGGTGGAAATGGCACTCGACCAACTGAAAGCTGATGGCATCGTAGACCTCGATGACGAGCGTAAGGCAGCGATGGTGTCGAATCTGCTAGTCGTTTTGTGTAGCGACAAACACACACAGCCGGTGGTGAATACCGGCACGCTCTACAACTAAACGGACGTAGCAGCGTGAGCACACAAAGCGTCAGCACTGCGCGTTGCGCGGTGCTGACCAAGCAGGCGGACTAAGCTATGGCGCGCACATCTTTCTTGTTTCGCACCGATCCGAAAATCCTGGAAGCGCTGCGCACGTGGGCAGACGACGATTTGCGCAGCGTTAACGGGCAGCTGGAATTCATTGTTCGCAAAGCACTACGTGACGCAGGCCGCGAGAAGAAAAAAGCACCCTCAACCGACGATGCATCGTAAACAGTTGTCGCTGAAAAGAGACGCTAGCGTTACAAACTACGCTGGCAGTTTATGTCGCGAGCCGTACCATACGCGTTGCACGGATAAACCCGCGCAACACCCGCCACAACGTTTGGGCAAAAGCGTTCGCTCCCATGACAACGCGCGATGGTGTCGGGTGTTCTCTATCGTTTAGGACATATGAGAGAGTGCTATGAAAATAATGAATTTGGTTCGATTTACCGCGATCGTGATACTCGCGGCATGCAGCGTACAAGCGCGCGCGACAGACGTCAGCTACGACTTCGCGGAACTGCGTTTTGTTGACGCTGATGTGGAAGGCTTTGATGGTGATGGACTGCAGCTAGGCGGCTCCTACAACGTCAGCGGCAACTGGCTTGTCATTGGCAGCATTCAGTTACTGGACTTTGACGGTGCCGACCTCGATATCCTCAAAGCCGGCGGTGGCTACGTCTGGTCGACCGACGAGCGGTTTGATCTTTTTGCGACGGGCGCGCTCGTGCGATTCGATGCTGGCGATAACGAAAACGGCTTTGAAATCACGGGCGGTATTCGATCGAAGTTTAACGAGCATTTTGAAGGGCGCGCGTCGATTAATTACTCAGACGTTGTCGATGCAGATACCTACGTACAACTCGGTGGTGACTATTATTTCACGCCCGAATTCGCCGCTGGCGCAACCGTTGATCTCGGCGGTGACTTTGACAGCATCACGTTTGGCGTACGCTGGTTCTTCGGCGGGCGCCGAATCTCTAAGTAGATCGAGACATTTGGCGGCGGTCTGAACGATCGCCGCCGATATCGCGCTAGCGCGGCGACCATCGTCGTCGTGCTACTCTATCGATCATATATAAAAGCCCATATCCGCTAATTGAAGGCACAACATCATGAATACGATGCGTCGCGTTATCGCAATCACCATTGCCACGATCCCAATGCTCACTGCATGCGATCGCCCGGAGCCAAAGGCACCGGCAGTTGTCAGCGATGATGCGCAGCCGGTTGCGAGCGGACTGCCGCAGACGGCGGCTCCCAAAGGCGCCAGCATAGCGTTCCTTGAGCCGATCGACGGTGCCCGTGTGAGCAATCCGGTGACAATACGCTTTGGTGCAACTAACGTTGCGATCGTGCCGGCTGGTGACAATGCGCCGTCGAGCGGACATCACCACTTGATTGTGAATGCCGCGTTACCGCCAGCAGGACTGCCAATCCCGAAAAACGAGCAGTACATTCACTTTGGTGGCGGTCAGACACAGACGGAGCTCACGTTGCCACCGGGCGAGCATCAATTAACACTCGTGCTCGGTGATCATCTACACATACCACATGTACCGATGATCAAATCTGACACCATTACGATCACTGTCGATTAACCATCACGCATCGTTGCGTGCGAGGTTCGCGCTATGCGGCGGCGGCCTTGCTGCTGGATAGCTGGCTTACGATGGGCGCGATCTGCTCCAAAGGAAGGATACCGTCCACGCCACCAAGCTCGACGGCGCTTCCTGGCATACCCCAAACGACACTAGTAGCCTCGTCCTGAGCGAATGTCAGACAGCCGTTTTCGTGAAGCGTTTTCATGCCTTGCGCACCGTCACGCCCCATACCCGTCAGCTGAATCGCAATGCTCGTGTTTCCGGCAACCTCAGCGAGCGACTCGAACATCACGTCGACCGATGGCCGATGACCACTGCATTTGGGCGCGTCGGATATCTGCGCGACGATATCGCCGTCCTTCTTTTTGAAGGCAAGATGGCGATCACCTGGCGCCAGGTAACCACAGCCCGGCCGCAATACTTCACCGTGCGATGGAATGCTGAAATCGTATGACGAGTACGTATCGAGACGCCCGCCGAACGGCGCCATAAAGTGCCCCGGCATGTGTTGACTGATCACGACAGCCGCATCGCTGCGCTGCAAACCTTCTAATACAATCCTGAGCGCTTCAGGGCCACCTGTCGATGAACCAATGGCAATGACGCGCGACAACTCACGGCTCACGCGCTTCTTCGATCGCAGCTTCGCTGTCCATTTAGAATAATCCGGATGTGCCCGTGGCCTTTGAACCTTGGCTGCCGGCCGTCCAACATCAGACTGGGCGGCACTCTTGACGATTTCGATGATTTCTATCGCATGCGCTTTTCGTTCTTCCGGCGTACCCATCGGGCGTTTACACAAGAAATCCACAGCGCCTATGCGCAAGGCATCAAGCGTCACCTCGGCACCTTTATCAGTGAGAGAAGACAACATGACGACCGGCATTGGCCGTAAGCGCATGAGATTTTTGAGGAACGTGATGCCATCCATACGAGGCATTTCGACATCCAACGTCAAAATATCGGGTCGAAGCTCTTTAATTTTCTCTCGCGCTTCAAATGGATCCAATGCAAAACCGACGACTTCCAGCGACGGATCTGAGGACAACACCTCTCCCAAAAACCGACACATCGCTTTCGAATCGTCCACGATCAATACACGCGTTTTTTTTGTCATTCGAACAACTCCACAGATCCATCCACCGGCGCCTGGTTGAGACTTTGCGCCAGCTCCTTCTCTTGCGACACTACGAGACCGGTATAGACTTCACGCAACCGTTTGACTCGCGTCTTGCCCGTCAGCGGGTCATAGATCACTTTGCGAGCACAGTCACTACCCACGTCCGACGCGATGACCATCAGGTTCTCCGTCGCAAGGTATTGCTTGGCGAACTCGATATTGCGAGCACCGACGTTGGAGGAAATATTGAGAACGCTGCCGCCGCCAAAGATCTTGACCTCCAACCGATCTTTCCTTGCGCCATGCTTGATCAGCGAGTTCAGTAAATTCTCCATCGCAAAGTTGCCGTAGCGGTTCGCGGCACTGCTACCCGACCCCCACGTATTCGCGCGCTCTTCAGTCCCCGATGGCAACATGAAGTGGTTCATTCCACCGACGCCCGCTACTGGGTCGCGAACGCATGCGGCAATACATGAACCCAGCACAGTCATCACTTGTTCCTGATGGCGCGTCACATAGAAAAATCCAGGCAGCACCTTCGCAATCCAATGCTTCGAGGACTTATGGAAATAGCGCTGCGCATTCCCGCTCTCGGGTAATGGCTCTGGCAGAGGCATGGCCGCAGTTACCGCCACGATCAGATGCGCCTGTACACGGTGTTAGACACGCGCTCATAGTAGTCGTCAAAATCTCGCAGAGACTCAGAATGACCGAGGAACAAGTACTGTCCGGGCTCTTGATGTTTAGCGAACTTCGTTACGATTTCGCGTTGATGCGTCTTGACGAAGTAGATCAGCACATTCCTGCAAAAAATCACATCGATGCCTGTGCGCAGCGGGATTTTCTCAAACAGGTTCAACTGCCGACACATCATGCCTTCGCGCAGAGCGTCGTTAGCAACATACTGCCCCTGGGGGTCTTTGGTAAACCACTGCCGCAGGTGTTCCGCCTCTAATCCGCGCAAGCGAGATTCCGCGAAAACGCCCTGCTGCGTAGCGGCAACCATTTGCGTATCGATATCGGTACACAGTAAACGGTAGTCTTTACCGCCCTTTTTCCCTGCCGCCGCCAGAACCATCGCTATCGAGTAAGGTTCTTCACCGGACGAACAGCCCGTAGACCAGAATCGCAATGGCGCAGTGCGTCTTTGCGTGTCGTATAAATCCGGAATCGCGGTGTTGGCCAGAAACTCAAAATGATGCGGTTCACGAAAAAAATACGTCAAATTTGTCGTGACGGTATTGATGAAATTCTGGTACTCACTTCCCTGCGTGTCCGCAGCGAGCTTCAAGTACTCAGGAAAAGTTGACAAACCCAATGAGCGCAGCCGCCGAACAAATCTCGTATAGATCATCGTTCGCTTGGATTCGGTGATATCGATTCCAGCAGCACTCTTCGCGAGCTTCTGGAATTGCGCCATCTCGTCATCCGTTAGCGAAACCGGGAGTGCCACCTGCGGTTGCCGTTGCGGCTTAACACTCATCGGTTGCTTGTTCCGTTGCCGCGTACTTGCCGAGCAATTCCCGACACCAAGCGGCATCAGCTTGATAGGGACCCGAACGCGCATGTTCGCCCAATGCGCCATGCAACGCTTCAGGGTTATCGATGTGTGCAATGGCCGTTTGAGCCGCCGCAGCCAGATAACGCGTACGTTGCTGCATACGGTCAAAGTACTGCAGCCCAACCATTAATCGTTGCACGGCTGCCATATCACCGTCTTTACTGGACATCGCGATCGTCACCATGTCTTCGCAAATCTTTTCGTGACACGATGCTTCGTCGTCGACGACGCTAATGAGCCTGCCGACGATGTCGCTGGCGAGTTGTTGAGAAGTGCTCATGAAACCCCGAGATAATGCTCAGCATCAACGTCCCGGAAGGCATCGCGCAATACATCGCTGACACTGGCCCATTGCACTTCCTGACCACGAGATTCAACTTCCCGGCAAAAAGCAACGAGCAACTGAACGCCGCTGTAGTCCACTGATGCGACACTGCCCGCGTCGACGTCGACGGGCGCCTCTGCTTTGACGAGTGCATCCATCTGTTGCTTCACATCAACTACCGCATCAATCTTCAGCGCATCTGGCAAAACAATATTCAAAATTTCCATAGTTACATCCCCCTCGATGCCTTACCGCTAAGCTGCCGCCGATATCGAACTGGACGGCGCAAGCGCCGGTGGATCCAGGATTAAAGCCACACTACCGTCGCTCATGATGGTGGCACCGGCGACACCAGGTATGGCATAGAAGTTATCTTCAAGTGCTTTGATCACAACTTGTTGCTGGCCAAGAACTTCATCAATCTCCAGCCCGATCAGGTGACCATGAATGTCGCAAATCGCGACCAATGCGCTCTTGGTGGTTTTCTT
>JBCBZK010000166.1:0-6407 GCA_039815365.1 Pseudomonadota bacterium
AAGGCGGTCGGTTTCCTTGACGACATACCCACTGTCGCCGGCGTAGAGATTCGCAACGCCAATGGGGTTCAAATCTATCGCGAAATGTTTGAAACGCTACCGCGTGAAGCGCTAACGACAGTTGCGCCAAGCATCGACGACATTGATTTCTTCCCGTTTTCGTCGTCAGCGCTCTATGTCATTCGGGTACCGGTCTACGCCAAGAGTGTTGACGATCCTTTTCTGACCGGTGTGGCGCGCAATGATATGCGCGAGATTGGTTTCGTCGAGACCATGATCAACGTCAGTTCCATCAAGCACAGTTTGCGCTTTGGTGTCCTGTTCACGGCAATCGTCGGACTGCTCGTAACGTTGCTGGCCAGTGCCCTTGCGTACTGGGCGTCAGGCAGAATCATCAGACCGATCCGCGACGTCCTGAATGGCCTGAATAGCGTCGCGACTGGCAATTTCTCAAACAAACTGCCGGGCGCCAACAGCAAAGAGCTACAGCAACTTGTCGACGGCTTCAATATTATGGTTGACGGCTTACGCCACTATCGACGGGAGACGCTGCGCTCGCGTGAAGCGCTCGAACACCGTGTCGAGGAGCGCACGCATCAGCTTTATGAAGAAAAAGAACGTGCGGAAACGGCGAATCGCACAAAAAGCGAGTTTCTTGCGCGGATGAGTCATGAGATTCGTACGCCAATGAATGGTGTACTTGGAATGGCGGAGCTTTTGCTGGCCAGCAAACTCGGTGGCCAGGAGCGACGCTATGCTCAGACGATTCAACAATCCGGCGAAGGGTTGCTGACGATCATCAACGATATTCTCGACTTCTCAAAAATAGAAGCCGGCCACATGGAAATCGAGAGTGAACCATTCTCTGTACGTGGCGTAGGCGAAGACGTCGCGGCAATGCTAGCAACAAACGCACAACGCAAAGGTCTGGAATTTACGTTGGATTTGGACCCGCATATGCCGACGGCGGTGCGCGGTGACATCGGAAGACTGCGGCAAGTGCTAACGAATCTGGTCGGTAACGCCATCAAGTTCACCGAGTCTGGCGGCATCGTTGTGCGGGTGCATCAGAACAAGTCTCTAGTGCCAGCACGCGGTAGCCATGCCTATCGCTTCGAAGTCGAAGATACCGGCATCGGTATTGCAAAAGACAAACAGGCAGCAATCTTTGAGTCTTTTATTCAGGAAGATGGTTCCACGACACGACGCTTCGGCGGAACCGGCCTCGGTCTGGCCATCAGCACGCAATTAGTGCAACTCATGGGTGGTCAGTTGAGCGTCACGAGCGAGCAGAACCAGGGCTCATGTTTCCACTTTGATCTTACGCTTCCCGCGGCGGAATACGAAATCGATGCACCCGCTCCCACCGATTTCGGCGATATAACAGTACTCGTCGTTGACGATAACGCGATCAACCGCGAAGTCATTACGCATCAGTTGCGCGCTTGGAAAATTGAAGTGGCTTGCGTGGCGGATGCCGAGAGCGCGATTGAGTTTTTACAACGACCCGTCGAGCCGAACCAACGTGTCGACATCGCGTTGATCGATGCGCAGATGCCAGGCATGGATGGCTTGGCGCTCGCCGCAGAGCTTGATCGCCGAGTACGATCTGCCGACAAGCCAGCACTGATCCTGCTGAGCTCAGACGACACCATTACTGATGATCTGGCAAAACGTAGCGGATTCGCGAGCAACCTCAGCAAGCCCGTCTTGCAACGAGAGCTTGCTGACGGTCTGCGTCGGGCACTGGCGCATGCGCGTGATGAGAGCACGGCGACACACTCGGAGGCTATGCCTTCGATCGCAGATACCACTGCTTCGATGACCGGCCGGGTGCTTATCGTCGAGGACAATCGCGTCAACCAGCGCGTAAGCGGAGCAATGCTAGGCAAGCTCGGACTGGAGTTCGATATTGCCGAAAATGGTGAAGAAGCGCTCAAGGCTATGTCCAAGACGACCTACAAGCTGATCCTGATGGACTGCCAGATGCCAGTCATGGATGGATTTACCGCGACGGCCTGGATTCGCGAATCAGAGCGCGATAGCGGAGACCGACGAATACCGATCGTGGCGCTGACGGCGAACGCACTGCAAGGCGACGACACGCGATGCTTCGACGCTGGCATGGACGATTATATGAGCAAACCCTTCACCATCGCCCAACTCGAAACGATGCTCGAAAAATGGTTGCCACGCGTTGATACCAGCATGGAGCAAACTCAACACATCGCCTGACATTCGCACACCGGCGTGCCATCATTTGCTGTCAGATGGCGTCAGTGAGTACCAGCAAATGAGCGTTGCAACTGTGATCCGACCGAAGGCTCGGGATCTTGGGGATTTCGTCGTCCGTCGATCGCTGCCGGCCTTGCACCGGCAAATGGTCGGCCCGTTTATTTTCTTTGATCATATGGGGCCTGCCGACTTCCCACCCGGCGCCGGTATTGACGTGCGCCCACATCCACATATCAACCTTGCGACCGTGACTTACCTGTTCGATGGGGAACTGTTTCATCGCGACAGTACGGGCGCTGCACAAAACATTGAACCCGGTGCCGTTAACTGGATGACAGCAGGCAGCGGTATCGTACATTCCGAGCGCAGCAGCCCATTGTCTCGTGCAAGACACATGCATATCGAAGGCATCCAGTCTTGGGTTGCGCTACCTGTCACGCATGAGCAAGTACCGCCTAGCTTCGTCCATTACCCCGCCGCAACGCTGCCGCAATGGCAGCAAGGTCAATGGGAATGCCGCCTGATTGCGGGACGCGCGTTCGGCAAAACCTCGCCCGTCGAGACACTCTCTCCCCTGTTCTATGTAGACTGTCACGCACAGCGAGCGGATACGCTGGACATTGATTGTCCCTACACAGAACGCGCTGTGTACGTCGCGCGCGGTGAGATTTGCATAGACGGCAGCACTTATTCGACCGGTGATTTTCTGGTTCTCGAACCTGACACCAAGGTGCGCATTGAAGCTCACTCGACATCACGCGTCATGTTGCTGGGCGGCGAAGCATTCGCTGAAAGACGCTACATCTGGTGGAATTTCGTGTCGAGTAGTCAACGGCGCTTAGAAGATGCGAAACAACGCTGGCGAGACGGTCATTTCCCGCCGGTTGCTGGCGAGCACGAATTCATCCCGCTACCCGATCCACCCGCCAGGAAAACACCTTGAACCAATTTGCGCTCGTCGATCCCGGTGATCTTGAATTGCTGGCGGACACGCTAACCACCCTTGCCGAGGGTCACTCGACGTTACCTGCGGTAGACGTGAGTAGCAGCGATAATGTTGATCCATCAGTGATGCACAGCGTGCTGCAACACATCGCAACCTTGATGCACGACAACTACCCGTATGCGCATCCGTTATACGCCGGGCAAATGCTCAAACCACCGCACCCGATCGCACGTATCGCCTATCAGGCCGCTATGTGGGTCAACCCGAATAACCATGCGTTGGATGGAGGACGTGCGAGTTCGGCCATGGAAAAAGAAGCCGTGGCTAACATTGCGTCAATGTTTGGTTTGGACCGCTATCTTGGTCATTTGACGAGCAGTGGCACGCTGGCAAACCTTGAAGCATTGTGGGTCGCTCGTGAGGAGCACCCGGGAAAATTGCTGGTAAGTTCTCAAGATGCCCACTATACGCATTCACGGCTGTCTGCCGTTCTTGGCATCGAACATGTCGCGATAGCGACTGATAGCGAAGGCCGGATTGATATCGATGCGCTTGAAGCGCTCGCCATACAAGGGCGTATCGGAACTGTAGTCGCAACGGCGGGCACGACCAGTTTTGGCACCGTTGACCCGATCCGCAAGATCATTGCGCTGGCAGCGACGCATGGTTTCCGTGTGCATGTCGACGCAGCCTATGGTGGCTATTTCCGGCTGGCCACTGCATTAAACGAACAGCATCAAGCCGAGTTCCTGTCTATCTCGCATGCAGACAGTATCGCTATCGATCCACACAAGCATGGGTTGCAACCGTATGGTTGCGGTTGCGTCTTGTTTGCCGACCCTGACGTCGGTCAACACTATCAACACGACTCGCCGTACACCTACTTCACTTCTGACGAGTTACACCTTGGCGAAATTAGCCTGGAATGCTCCAGGGCTGGTGCAGCCGCAGTCGCGCTTTGGGCGACGCAGCAGGCATTGCCAATGACCACAGACGGGCAGTTTGCAGAGGGACTGAACCAATCGGTCACCGCAGCGCAAGATCTCTACGCGCGCCTTTTAAAGAGTGATTGGTTTACCCCTGTTCAGGCACCGGATTTGGATATCGTTGTCTGGGTGGTCAACGCACCGTCCGCGTCCACTGCGTCAGCGCTTGCGCAAACCGTTTTCGATATCGCCGCCGACAACGATCTGCACTTGGCGCTCACAACGGTTAGCGCCGATCGTGTGCCAGCGAGCCTGGGTTTTGAGCAAGACGGCAACGTGACCTGTCTTCGCAGCTGCCTGATGAAACCCGAACACCTCGAGTGGATGCCGGAAATTTGGGCACGCCTCGAGCGCGCGACTCATGAGGCGCTACGCTAGGCTCACAACAGTGCGCGGGCAATACTCGCGCCCGAGACCAGCGCGCAGATGGACAGCGCCACGGTCAGAAGCACATAAGCCACTGCTTGCCAGTTACCAACCATGATCGCCAATTGTCGGGATTCGAAAGCGAACGCCGACATCGTCGTGAACGCACCGCAAAACCCCGTCACCAACAGCGGCGCACCACTGGCTGCCCACCATTGCGGATAGCGGGCGGCGATGTAGTGCCAGATGAAACCCATCAGCAGGCAGCCGATCACGTTGACGCTCAGAGTCGCCCAGGCTGCTGCCGAGCGCCCCAGCGCCAATCCGACGGCATAGCGACTACACGCGCCGGCAGCGCCGCCGATTGCAACCCAAACAAATGCCGTCATCTCGCGCTGTCGCTAACCGGTCGCGCCTAACAGACGGGCTCGCACGTCTTCGTACTCATCGCGCATCTGCGCAACAAGATCTGCGACAGGTATGATTTCGTTGATGCTGCCAACGCCCTGACCGGCACCCCAAATATCACGCCATGCTTTGGATTTGGTGTTACCACCGCTGCCAAAGTTCATTGACGATTTGTCTGCGGTCGGCAGGTTGTCAGCATCCATACCGGCTTTTTCGATGCTCGGTTTCAGATAATTGCCCAATACGCCGGTGAACAACGAGCTGTAGACAATGTCGGATGCAACGCAATCCACCAACATTTGTTTGTAGCCCGGATCCGCATTCGCCTCAGCCGTGGCTATAAAGCGCGAGCCGATGTAGGCCAAATCGGCACCGAGTGATTGCGCCGCGAGCACGTCCTGCCCAGACGACATAGCGCCAGACAACAGCAACGTGCCGTCGAACTCGGCGCGAATCTCTTTAGCCAAAGCGAACGGGCTCAGTGTGCCAGCATGTCCACCGGCGCCGGCGCATACGGCGATGATGCCATCGACTCCTTGCGAGATTGCTTTGCGCGCATGCCGTAAATTGATCACATCATGAAAAATCACACCACCATAGCTGTGCGTTGCATCAACAATTTCCTGTGGTGGTCGCAGGCTGGTAATAATGATCGGCACTTTGTGCTTAACGCACGTTGTCATATCAGCCAACAGGCGATCGTTGCTGCCGTGGCAAATTTGATTAACCGCGTAAGGTGCGATTTTTTTCTGCGGATGCGCAACACGCTCGGCGTCGAGCGTTTCTGAAATTTCTGCGAGCCAGTCATCCAGGCGCTCCTGCGGGCGTGCATTCAATGCCGGGAACGACCCAACAATACCGGCTTTGCACTGCTCGATGACCAGCTCAGGTCCCGAAACAATAAACATAGGCGCTGCGACAACGGGCAGCGAGAGCTGGCCTTGCAAACTTGCGGGCAGTGACATGAAAACTCCTAGACGATGTAAATGTTATTGCGTCGATTATACGACGCTATGACCTCGCTCGCCTAACGTGAGGGATCACCGACCTGATAAATCAGATCAACGGATTGCGTCTCGCCCGATGTGGACTCTAACGCCAGACGTTGATTGAGCTGCCAACGCAACAAGACGCTGCTGATCTGATCAAACACGCCGTAGGCATACTGCAGGTACAAATCCTCAGAGATTTGTTTGCCGGCCAGCAAACGACCATCGCGACCACCACCGTCAACAGTCAATGTATCGAGCCCTACTGCATCGCGAATAACGGCACTGACGCCAAAAGCCTGCCGCAACCCTAACGTAATCGCCGCATCTGATAGCGCATTGCCCTCTGCCGCGCTTGCCCCGGACAGACGCCGACCGGTCAGCAACACACTCAGCGTTTGTGCGTCATCGAGCGCCGGGCTAGCAAACAACGACGAGCTAAGATCACCGGGCGTGCCAGTGATGTCGACACCAACC
>JBCBZK010000155.1:0-7673 GCA_039815365.1 Pseudomonadota bacterium
CGCGTCTGGTCTATGCCTTCGACGTAATCCAACGCAGCGCAATGATGCAGGAATTTTCTGCTGATGTTTAGCATCACTTCACTCTCTCCGACCATAGTGCCGCAAACGATATCAAAACCGTGATCCAGTACCGCTTTTGCCAACGCTGCACATCCCGTGACACCACCTGACTTGCCCACGCGCACGTTGATGACCTGAAAAGCACGCTGATCGGAATACCTGTCAAGATCGCGCACAGTGCAAACCGATTCGTCCGCGACGATATCGATACCGGTTGTGACATGAACATCGGCGAGCTGGTCGACATAGTGTTTTTCGGTTCGTGCCAAAGGCTCTTCGATCGATTCGATATGGGCGGACTCACATGCCGCCAACAGCGCTTTGGTGCCGGTATGTGTCATCTGGCCATTGCCATCCAGTCGCAGTGCGATGTCAGGGCCGATGTGCTCACGCAATTGCAGGACGCGCTCAATGTCTCGTTCGTCGATGACCTTGAGTTTGACGACGCTGCAGCTGCTCAGGCGCGCGTAGCGGGCTTGCTTGATCAAAGCAGCGCCAGTCTGGTCGTTGCCAATGGTCATGCATTTTCCGCGAGCCGGGGTTGTGCGCTCGCCGAATAACGCAGACCAACTAACGCGGCCGGTCAGATCCAACGCATCATGTAATGCGATGTCGAAACCACCGGCGCAGGCCGGTTGTTCATTGTAATCGCAAACATCATTGACGAGAGTCGCGATGTCGTGCAAGGCATCGATGCGCGCGTTGACCAATTGCGTTGCAACTCGCGGTGCGTGTTGCGACCAGATGGTGTCGTTGTCTTCACCTGTCACATAAGGTCGTGCCTGAATTTCTCCAAAGCCCGTTAGGCCGTCCGCGGTTTTCAACTCGACAATAATCGCATCGCTGACATGCCGTGCGGCAGCCGCATGGCTGAATGCCTGACGGAACGGGATACGCACCCGTCTCAATGTGCACTCAGTGATGCGCATGGATGACGCTGTGCACTTTGACGTATTGGTCGAGATCTCTTTCGCGTCTAAGGATGCCAGGCTTGAATTGATCATCACCGACATGCGCTGCACGAAAGCGTTTGTGTAGCGATGCGATGCCGTCCGCGTCTGTCACAAGAACGACCGGTTTACCCAAACGCAAGGAGGCACATTTGTCTTGGTACTCACCGTTGGCATCGCCGAGCGCCTCGTGAATCTCGCTCACCCAGTCAGCGAGCGCAACATCGCTAGTGGTGTCTTTCAGCATGTCCTTTGCGACGAGCACCGCGTAGTGCGGACGCTCGCCCGTTCGCGGAAAGACCAGCACATCGCGCCGTGTCAGCACACGTTCTGTTCGAGGGTGGTCGAGCGCGCTCAAGACATGCTGTTCGGTGAGCTTCTCGCCGGTGATGCTTGACGTTCTACCAAACCGATACTGAAAGCTGATGTGTGGAATACCTTGCTCGAAGTGGTTGACGCGGATGCAATCGCCGGTGCGGTAGCGATACAAACCACCTCCCGTCGTGACCACGAGCTCGTAGGTAGATTTCGGAACAAGCTGTGTTGCTGTGAGCGTCTGCGGCTGCGCGAGGTGTTGAGTTTCGGCAGGGATGAATTCAAAGAAGTGCGACTCGTGCGCCAGTAGCCCGCCTGATTGTCCGTCGCGCACGGGAATCGCCATGATGCACTCACTGGATTGCGTGATGTAGTCGCGAAACGCGACGTCGGCGCTATGGCGTCGCAACAACTGAAGATACGGCGCAACGAGCTCGGACTGCCAGCAAATGATGAGCTCCAGCTCTGCCCACAGGTCGGTCAACTGCCAATGATTCTCTGAGGCGGGCGTCAGCGCACGCACGCGCGCTGCCGCGTCCTCTGACACGGTCAATCGACTCGTCAGCTGCGTCGGTAGCGTGGTGTCCGCATCAAGTGCGTCAAGACCCCAACCGCCGCTGCGCAAACCGTTTGCGAGCGATTGATGGTGCGTGGTGATCACGTCGCAAAATTTTACCAACGTCGAAGGGTTCAAGCTCATCAGGCAGTGCAACGGTCCTTGCAGGGCCAGTCTGGCAGCAGCGTAATAACGATGCTCAGCATTCGTTATCGCGGTCAGTTGCCGTGGGATTGGCCAGCGATCCTTCGGTTGGAACCCTTGCATGCGTTGGTTCCAGAAGGTGGTTTCCGACATTTGCGGGACGTTGTTCTCGTCTCTTTCGCTGTGCCCGGAGTCGCCGAAGTTTGCAATGAATTTGCCCTGACGCAACGCTGGGTGATCGTCATAGACACGATCCCAGAATGTCGCAAACGCTTTGGCCTTTTGTCGGACTAACGTGGTGGTAACCGGAATACGTTTCGGCGCTGCTGATGACCCACTGGTTAGAAAGTACGCTGATATCCGATCGACAGTGACGTTGTCCGGGGTCGACCAATACGCATCAAAGTCCTGAACGTCGTCGTAGGTCATCAGTGGTAGCCGCGTGTATTCGGCCGTACCCGTGATCTCGGCAAAACGGTGGTGCTGGCCATAACCGCAACCAGCCTGAGCATGCAAAATGCTCAATAGAAGTGTTTTTTGCTGGTCTTCGACTGCGCGTTTGTGCGCGTTTTCAGCACTGTGCTCGTTACTGGCGGGTGTCATGGATATCGGCAATTCAAGATGTTTAACAGCAGGTCTGTAAACAATTGTATCGGGTTTGTCGCTTTAGTTGCGTGAGCCGCGTATTACTATAGCTTCGTCGGCTGGGATCAACATTCACCAGAGCTTAGACAAATGGAACACGGATTATCCTATTCATTGGTAGTCGACACCGACGAGGATCTGCAGCTTACTCAGCGCTATCTGGCGCGTAAGGCCGGTCAGATCGCGTTCTTTCGCGAGTGTATTGCGGCTGAGAATTACGAAGAGTTGTCGCGATCAGGTCACAAATTGGTTGGTTCCGGCGCGGCCTATGGTTTACCGCGTATCACCGAGCTTGGCCGTGAGCTGCATTTGGCCGCTGGCAATCTGGAGCACAGCGACTGTATCGCTGTCATCGATAGATTGGCCGAGTTTGTGGCGCGGGTTGAGGTCACCAAGACCACAGTGACTCAGGCAGGTGCATCGTGAGGATCGCATTACTCGAAGACGATCAGGATCAGTCGGACATCGTTAATCGCTGGCTGTCAGACATTGCGACGCACGTATCCGTGTTCTCGTCCGGCGAACAATTTCTGCCGGTGACGCATCGCGAGTCATTCGATATGTTTCTTATCGACTGGGATTTAGGCACCGGAATCTCCGGCGTTGACGTGCTGCGCCATCTTCGCGAGCAGCGCGGCAGTAAGGCGCCGATTATTTTTGTGACGGCGAAAGAGGCTGAAGATGACATCATCGCCGCCCTGGATGCCGGCGCCGATGATTACCTGGTGAAACCGCTCCGTGCTGGTGAGCTCGTTGCTCGGGTACGAGCTATGGCGCGTCGGGCAGGTCTGATCAGCAATGATGATGAGCATATTAGTTTCGGGCGTTACACATTTGCGCCGGGCCAATGTCGCGTCACGATAGAGGGCGAGGCCGTTGAGCTGACCCGGCGGGAGTTTGAACTGGCCCTTTTTCTGTTCCGCCATGCCGGCAGTCTTGTGTCGCGCCAGCATGTTCTGCGAGACCTGTGGGGGATTAAGGGCGATAGCGTGTATACTCGCACCGTCGACACACATATCAGTCGCATCAGAAAAAAGCTCGGCCTGTCAGGAACTTACGGTTGGAAACTGTCCTCAGTCTACCAACGCGGATATCGTCTCAGCGAAGACATTGCTGCCGGTGCTAATGGCTAGATGTGACCGATGCATTTCGGGAGAGCAGCGTGGCAGCGAGCAAAGCGCATACGCAAAGCAAGCGGGCAACATCAGACGATCAGGATTTAGACCGCATCAGGCACATTCTGATCGGTCCACAGGCAGACGCATGGCAGTCGAAGCTTGAGGCCGTTGTCAAAGACATGAATCATCGACTCGAAGCGCTGGAACAGCGGATGGAGCAGCAATTTACTGCAACCGCTGAACGCATCGCCAACGAGTCCGCAGACTTGTCGACACAAATTGGCGATCTTGGAAAATCTGCTACCGGGATTACCGAGGCACTCGGCAATGAACTTGATCAAACCGCCGGTAAGCTCGCCGCCAAAATCGATGATGTTAGTGCTGCTGGCAAAGCGGCAGAGCAGCGTCTCATCGACCGCCTCAAACAAGAATTGGACCAATTGCGTGCCAACAAGACGGACTCGGAGCGTTTGGCGGGTTTGATGCGCAAGCTTGGCGACGAGATCCTCGGACGCGACTAACGCGCGGGCCGCACTACAGGTCACTGTTTTGGGTAATCTGGACGACATTCGCAGTATCTTGCTGCAGCGCGAGAATGATCGTATTGCTGCACTCGAAGCGCGCCTCGATATTCATCGACAACGCGCCGGCGAACTGGCCGAAGTGCTGCCTGCAGCGCTAGTCCATGCGCATGAAGATGGCACATTGTCGCAAGCGCTCGCTGAGCCGATGACCGATGCCGTCACCAGAACGGTCCGCGAGCAACCACAACGATTTGCAGAAGCATTGTTTCCGATCATGGGGCCGGCGATTCGACGCTCTATTGCCGAGGCACTAAAGAGCTTCACACAGCAAATTAACGATGCCGTTGAGCATTCGTTAACACCGCGTGGCATTCGTTGGCGCATTGAGGCACGGCGGGCCGGCGTCAGCTTCAGTGAATATGTATTACGCCAGACACGCACGTTCGATGTGGAACAGTTGTTTGTGATGGAGACCAGCAGCGGACGTTTGCTGGGCCACCAGTCAGACAATGTGGCCAGCCTTAAGGACAAGGACGCTGTGTCGGCGATGTTCTCGGCGCTCCAGTCGTTTGTGCGTGAGTCGTTCGTCGGCGATAACTCGGATGGTCTAGAGATCGCTGAAATTTCGGGTAAGACAGTGTGGGCTGTGCATGGGACTCGTTTTTCACTCGCGGCCGTGATGGCAGGCCTGCCACCGCGTGCACTGCGCGGGCACTTGCGCGACGCACTCGATGCGGTTGAGCGATTGTCGGATAGCGATAGCGATGATCAACAGACCTTCGTTCCTGACAGCGCAGTAGTTGAGCAAACACTATCGGCATCATTGCGTTCGATGCCGGTTGATTCGCAGCCGCGGTCGCGCGGCGGTTGGTTGTCTGCTTCGACGGTTTTGTTTGCGTTGCTGTTTGCTGGCGCGCTTTGGTGGGGATACCGGTTGTGGCAGCAGCACACCAATGAGGCAACCGTCACGGCGGCCTTGGCGGACATGCCCGGCCTTGTGATCAACGACGTTTCATTCAGTGGTCATCGTGGCAGCGTTGCGGTGCTTGCGGATCCGTTGGCTGGCGATGTGCAGGCAGCCTTGTCTGCCAGCGGCCTGGATCCTGACAACGTAACGTTGACGACGACGCCCTACGTATCGTTGCATCCCGAGTTAGTCACGGCACGATTGCGCGCCGCATTGGCTGCGCCCGGCAGCGTCACTATTTCCAAGCAATTGGATCGAGTCGTCATTTCTGGCGTTGCCGATGCCCAGTGGATACAAAGCGCCTTGCTCAAGATCAGCGTGATGCCTGGAATGGCAGGCGTAGACTTTGACGTCGCCGCATCCGATCCGGTCGCGACCGCGCCCGTGATTACGCCGGAGATGCGCAGACTCAAGAACGCTATCGAGCAACGGCGTATTCGATTTGCGGACGGTGTGCGTGTTGCCGCAGATAACGAGTCGACACTTGCGTCGCTCTCCGAACAGTTAGCGTCGCTGGATCAACTCTGCGCGCAAGGGGGTATTCGCTATGGCTTGACCGTGCTTGGCGCGACTGACGATAGCGGTTCTGATGTCATCAATACGCCGTTACGGTTAGCCAGAGCAACGGTCGTGCAACAACAGTTGATTGATGCCTCAACTGCGTTCACCCAGTTGGACGATGTTGATATCGCGCCCAACCTTAGCGCGAGTGAGCGTAGTGGTTCGGTGCGTATTGTGTGGCGACTTCCAGGTGTGCCCGAATGAGTCTGCGATTCAAAATTTGTGTGCTCGGCGAGTTTGCGGTTGGTAAAACCAGCACTGTTGCACGTGTTGTTCGCAATGAGTTTTCGGAGACCTATCAAACGACCGTCGGCGTCAGCATCGACGTGAAGCAAATGCAAAATGATGCCGGTGACGACGTTAAGTTGATTCTTTGGGATATCGCAGGCACTGATCGTCTTGCGTCGCTGGACAAGGCGTATCTACAAGGCATGGATGGCTATGTGTTGGTGTGCGATGGCACACGCCCTGATACGCTGACCACTGCGGTGAACTTGTACCGCGAGGTCGTCTCAACGCACGGCGACAAACCATTTATTGCACTCGTTAACAAAAATGATCTGGTGTCGGATTGGGCAGTCAGCGATGATCAGTTGACTGGCGCTGGCAGCTTCGGCATTCACTGGACTGCATGCAGCGCAAAACGGGGTGACCATGTCGAGCAAGCCTTCAGACGGCTCGCCAACGAGCTTACTGAACACTGACGGCGAAGCTTTGCCGCAGCCAGTGCTGCGCGCGTTCGACTCATGGATTGCCGGTCAGTTGCAACCGTTTTGTCTTGAGTTCGATAAGCAGTATTCGTTACGTGGTCTGTGGGGAAATGCGGCGCACTTCGGGTTTTCTGATGTTGCGATTGGTGCGGAGCTCGACGAGCTCGCACCATATCTGATCGGGCTGGATTCGCTTGAGTCAGTCGACCTTCGTTTTGTAACCGATCAGCAGCAGCGGCATTTTCACTTGCATGTGCTGAGCTATGACGGCCGGTTTTTTGCGATCTATGTCGACGTCGCTGGTCAGTACAATCGTATTCGAATCGCGCAGCAACGCTCCAACGACACAGCATTGCTCTACGAGCGCCAGAACAAACTTGTGAAGCAGCTCATTGATGCCAGCACCGAGCTAGATACACGCCGTATCGAGGCGGAGAATGAGAGCAAGCGTCGCCAACGCTACATGCATGCCATGTCGCATGACCTGAAAGCGCCGTTGCAGTCGATCATGTTGTCTATCGATACACTGCAGGCGGACCCAAACCTCACCGATGATAGTGCGGTAAGTGTCGCGAGACTGCGCGGTGCACTCGAGCGGCAGGTTGGTGTTTTGGATCGGCTGATAGACGAGGGACGCTCGCAGATCGAAGAAGAGCGTGTCACGGCGCTGCCTGTCGCAGTGAACGAGTTGATGATTGAGCTGAGTGGCATGTTTGCCGTGTTTGCCGCTGAGAAGGCGCTGCGTTTTAGCATTGATATTGACACCAATGTTCCCGAGCTAGTGTTGGTCGATGGGCCCAAACTCAGAAGGGTTTTGATCAACCTGGTTGGTAATGCTCTGAAGTTTACTTACGAGGGTTTTGTCGCTGTCAGTGTGGCTTACGGTGGCGACAGCATGCTCCGGATTTCTGTGCACGATAGCGGTCCTGGCATCGCGCTGGCAGATCAAAAACGAATCTTCGAAGCTTATGAGCGCAGCAACACAGCGGAGCAAGGCAGCGGCCTCGGGCTGTCTATTGTTGCTCGGCTCGTACAACACATGTCAGGTACGTTGTCGCTCGAGTCTTCGTCGAGCGCCGGTAGCAATTTTGAGTGCCGGATTCCGGCGCCTGCCGTGAGTGAC
>JBCBZK010000076.1:0-15976 GCA_039815365.1 Pseudomonadota bacterium
CCGAAAAATGATCCGGATCATTGGCACCAGCGAAGCGCGAGATCGACACGCCAGGGATACGTGACAATACTTCCGTGATAGATCGATCAGGTAATGCGCCAATATCTTCTGCACTGATGCCGTCGACAAAGACATCCGCATTACGCTTGCGCTCTTGTGCCGACATCAAACTACTGCGCACGGCAGTAACGACAATCTCGTCGACGAAATTAACCTCGTCAGTCTCAGTTTCAGTCGCGTCCTGCGCTAACACCGCAGCAGGCATCGCCGATGCGCCGACGCCCAGCAAGGCCAGTTTGACCCCATAGGCGAGCGTTGCGGAACGGAGTTGGTTCGCATTTTCATGTTTCATCAGGTATCCCCCCTAAGAATACGATTGTCCCAAGAATCACAAAGACTGTTCATCACGGGACTGCAAAAGCTAAAAGTGCTTTTTTTCAAATTAGCATCCAAAATGACTGGCAAAGGCACCCGAATCAGGGTTTAATGTCTCGCGTTGTCATTTTGCTTCGGGAAAGAATAGCGCAAAAAACAGCTAAGTCAAAACAATAATGCAAGCAAAACGAAAAAAACTTGTTGTTGTCGGGGGCGGGACAGCAGGATGGATGACAGCGTCAGCCATTTGTTCGGCAATTCCTCGTCATCGTGTCAGTGTCGAACTCGTCGAATCATCACAGATCGGCATTATTGGCGTTGGCGAAGCGACGTTGCCGCACCTGAAGCGGTTTAACGACAACATCGGTGTCAACGAAGCGCAGTTCATGAGTGAGACAAGCGCCACGTTCAAACTTGGAATAGAGTTCGTCAACTGGGCGCGCAAAGGTGATGCCTACATCCACCCGTTCGGCGGCTATGGCGCGCCAATGGGCGGGATCGCGTTCCACCAGTTGTGGCGCAAATTCTCACAAATACCCGAACTCAGCGATATCAATGCGTTTTCTGTGCCCATTCTGGCGGCCTATGCCAACCGTTTTCAGATGCCCGCTGATGATCCGAAGGATCTAAGTTCGACCTACGGTTACGCCTACCAGCTCGACTCAGCCAAATATGGTCCGTTCCTGCGCCGTCATGCCGAGAGTCGCGGTGCCACTCGCACCGAAGGCAAAGTGGTCGCCGTGCACAGGGACAACGAAAGCGGCGACATCACGAGCATCCAATTGGAAAGCGGTCAACGCATCGAGGGTGACCTGTTTGTGGATTGCTCCGGTATGCGCGCGCTGTTGATCGGAGATGCGCTGAACGTTGATTATGAAAGTTGGTCGCACTGGCTCCCGTGCGATCGCGCGGTTGCTATGCAAAGCGAGGCTAGCGGCCCGCTGCTGCCCTATACGAGAGCGACGGCCGATGACGCAGGTTGGCGTTGGCGAATCCCTTTGCAGCACAGAGTCGGCAACGGCCATGTTTACGCCAGCGACTTCATGGATGATACACGGGCAACCGACTCTTTAATAACCAACCTGGATGGCAAGCCACTAACAGATCCGAAACCGTTGCGCTTCGCGACTGGCAAACGCACAACGATGTGGCAGAACAATTGTATCGCGATTGGCTTGTCCGGCGGTTTCCTGGAACCGTTGGAATCGACCAGCATCTACCTCATCCAGATTGCCATTACGCGGCTCGTCGAGTTGTTTCCTGCCGATGACAATGCCGATGTTGAGCGGCGCGAATACAACCGCATTTTAGATAATGAGTTTGACCGTGTGCGTGACTTCCTGATTCTTCACTATCACGCGACCGAACGTGACGACTCACCATTCTGGGACTACGTCAGAACCATGCCGATCCCGGATTCACTTGCCAGCAAAATGGCGCTGTTTCGCGAACGCGGACGCGTCGCCGAATACAGTCAAGGTTTGTTTCTCGAGCCTAGCTGGCTTGCTGTTTACCTGGGGCAACGCATCGTGCCGCGGTATTACGACCAACGCGTCGATGGCATTGACGCGACGCGGCTGCAAGCGCAACTCGAACAGCTGGCGCGACAGACCGCACAGACGGTGAACAGCATGCAACCTCACGAGACATTCCTGAGCCAGTACTGCTCCGATGCTGCGATACACCCGTCATGAATAACGATCCTATTAATCGAATTTTGATCGTCGGCGCCGGTTTTGAGGGTTGGCTCACGGCCGCGTCGATAGCGGCGCAGCTGCCGAGAAACCGTATCGAAATCGCCGTGTGCGCCGCACCGGGCGCAGATGCGTGGGATCGGCTGTACAGCGTCCAGCCATGGCATCCGGATGACAGCCTGCATGCGCTCGGTGTATCGGATCAAGAGTTAGTCCGTCTTTATGACGGTCTTTACGCGTTAGGCGTGAAATGCCACTTACCCTGGCTGCCGAAAGCGTCCGTGGTCTGGCCTTACGGGCCTGTTGGCGTTGACTATGCCGGCCTTGCGTTTCACCACCATTGGCGCTGCGAGCGCGAAACCGTCGGTGACTATTTCGCATTTTCGCCAGCAGCACGTGCGATGGCGAGAAACGCGTTTGCGCCGCCCATGCAACGCAACGCTATTGGCACCCTGCAACATGAGATTGCACGGCATATTGATACAGCCGGCGTAACCACGGCGCTTCGTCGGCGAGCACTTGCCGCGGGAGTCGAGCGATGGAGCGGCAAGTTCGCCGGGTTGGAACGCGACAACGACGGCATTTCAGCCATCGTGAATGACAATGGCGAGCGACGCACAGCCGATGTGTATATCGATGCGAGCGGCCCACTGCGGTTGTTGCGTCACAGCGATCGCTGGACCAAAACGGCGCATACAGGCGCTTTCTCGATAAAGGCCACGGCTGTCCAACGGCAAGAACCGGTCGCACCATGGCATCACATCGCCGGTCACCATAACGGCTGGAATATCAACATTCCGCTGCAAGCACGTGAAATCAGCATTCAACTCACGATGGCGCAGGACGATGAACCTGGCGACACACTCATACCTGGGCGCATCGAGAACGCGTGGCAGGGGAACGTAGTGACACTAGGCGTAGCAGGTTGCCAGTTGTTGCCATTGTTGCCGCTGCAGACGCTGCTTTTGACGCAATCGGTCAATCGGTTTATCACAATGCTACCGGGGCAACACTTCCACGCCGACGAGGCAACAGAGTTTAATCAACTGACCGCGCAGGATGCCGATGATGCCAACGCCATGCTGTCGCTGTTCGAACAAACACGCATTCACGCGACGCCATTGGCGCGCGTTGTTGCTGATAGCGACATCCCGCAGGATTCGCGTACCAAGCTGTTTGCCAAACGCGGGTGGGTTGCGCAAAGCGACAGTACATTAGTGACGACCACGGATTGGGTAAAGACCTACGTTATGCTGGGTTTGATACCAGAGCATTCGGACGTCATGGTTGAACAAATGCAAACCACCAAGCGGCGTCAACTGCTCACCAACCTTGCGACTCACATCGATCAGGTCGTCAACGATTTCCCACCACTGCAGCGATATATGCTGGCCGCTATTGAAGCGAGCAATAGCGTACCCGGAAAGGCACACAGGCAATGACTAGCGACGCAATCAACAAAGTCATTATTGCCGGAGGCGGCACCGCGGGCTGGATGACCGCTGCAGCGTTGGCGCGGTTCCTGCCAAAGACCGTCACGATCTGCCTGGTAGAGTCGGAGGCGATCGGCACGGTTGGCGTGGGTGAGGCAACCATTCCTCCATTGACTGACTTTAACGATATGTTGGGCATCGATGAGGATACGTTCCTAAAAGCCGTCGGCGGATCATTCAAACTGGGCATCGAATTCAGTGATTGGGGTCAGCTTGGTGAGTCTTACTTTCATCCATTCAGTGCGTTTGGCTATGACATCGACGGAATCTCGTTCCATCAACTCTGGTTAGCGCTAAACAGGAACGGAGATGCACGCCCGCTGGATGAATTCACGATCGCCAAACATGCCGCACACAATGCCCGCTTCATGCGCAGCCCAACCACAGACTCGCGCTCACCGCTATCGCAGTTGCGTCACGCCTATCACATTGATGCCGGTCGCTATGCCCAGTTTTTGAGGCAGTATGCCGAGGCGCGTGGCGTACAGCGTGTTGAAGGTACGATCGAGCATGTCAATCTTGCGGCAACCAACGGCTATATTGAGTCATTAACGCTGAACGATGAGCGAACGCTGGAGGGACAGCTTTTTATCGACTGCACGGGTTTTCGGGCACTGTTGATCGGCGATGCACTCAAGTGCGGTTTTCGCGATTGGAGTCACTGGCTACCTTGCGATCGGGCATTGGCCGTACCGACACAGAGTTCGCCAACGTTTGTGCCCTACACAAGTGCTCGCGCACACAGCGCTGGCTGGCAATGGCGCATTCCGCTGCAACACCGCACCGGCAATGGCTGTGTCTATGCTTCTGAATGGATGAGCGATGACGTCGCTCATCGCGAATTGACGAGCCACCTCGAAACGCCGGCCACGGACGACGTCAGAGCCTTGCGGTTTACAACCGGGCAGCGCGATCGTTTCTGGAAAAGAAACTGTGTCGCGATCGGACTCTCGTCAGGATTCCTGGAACCATTGGAATCCACCAGCATTCATTTGATCCAGGAAAGCATCAGCAAGCTAATCGGGCTGTTCCCGAATCAGTCTTTTGATTCGGTGGAACGAGATCGTTACAACGACATGCTGGGCACGCTGTATTCCTATGTGCGCGATTTCATTATTCTGCATTACAACGCGACGCAACGTGACGATAGCGAGTTTTGGAATCACGTTCGCACCATGCAACTGCCTGATTCACTCGCAGCCCATATCGATTTGTTTCAACGCAATGGTCGTTTTTTCTCGCACCGCGCGGATTTGTTTACGCTCACGAGTTGGGCCGCTGTGTTTATCGGGCAGAACGTTTTGCCGGCTGGCGAAGACCCCTTGATTGCCGGTGTTCCCGACGGCGCGATAAAAGCGGCTCTGGACGATATGCAAAACGTCTATAAAGATGCGGCCTCGCGCATGTCTACGCATCAGGCGTTTGTTGAAAAATTCTGCGCTTCCGAAGATCGCGCCTGGGCAACATCATGAGCACGCACGAGCACCCTGACACCATTCGCAACGTTGTTATTGTCGGCGGTGGCACGGCCGGTTGGATGGCAGCAGCTGCGATTGGCAAACTTCTGGGCCAGCGCGGCATCAATATCCGGCTCATCGAGTCTGATGCGATCGGCACGGTTGGTGTCGGTGAGGCAACCATTCCGCAAATCACGTTGTTCAATCGATTGCTCGGCATTGATGAAGATGCCTTTATGCGCGAGACCCAAGCGACGTTCAAGCTTGGCATTGAATTCGTTAACTGGACCCGCCTCGGGCAGAGCTACTTTCATCCTTTCGGCAACTATGGCGCCGACATGGACGGCGTACACTTTCATCACTTTTGGCTACACCAACAACAACAAGGCGCGACACAACCACTCGGTGACTATTGCCTGCAGGAAATTGCAGCACGTGAGTCGCGCTTCACTCGTCCAGACAAACAACAGCGCAACTCACCACTCGGTCATATCGCCTACGCATTTCAGTTTGATGCGGGACTCTACGCGCAATATCTGCGGCGATTCTCTGAACAAAACGGCGTTGAACGCATCGAGGGCGACATCGTCGATGTGACGCAGCGCAACGCTGACGGCTTTGTTGAATCTGTCACGCTGCGCGACGGCACTGTCATTGGCGGTGACCTGTTTATCGACTGCTCGGGGTTTCGCGGTTTGCTGATAGAGCAAACACTAAAAACCGGTTATGACGATTGGTCACAATGGCTGCCGTGCAACCGCGCCGTCGCAGTGCCGTGCGAAGCAGGCGATGGCCTGCCACCGTTCACACGCTCGACAGCGCATACCGCCGGTTGGCAATGGCGCATTCCGTTGCAACACCGCATTGGCAACGGTCACGTGTATTGCGATGGTTATATGGACAGCGACGAGGCTACAACTCTGCTGCTGGACAATCTCGACGGCGCACCAACGCGTGAGCCTATTCACCTTCGCTTTACCACTGGCATGCGCAAACGCAGCTGGCATCGCAACGTCGTCGCGCTGGGTTTATCAGCAGGGTTTATGGAGCCGTTGGAATCTACAAGCATCCATCTCATTCAGACGGGTATCGCGCGCCTGATGACGTTGTTCCCGACACGTGATTTCGCGCAGGCAGATATCGATGAGTACAACCGGGCGACGCGTCAGGAGTATGAGTATATCCGCGACTTTTTGGTCTTGCATTACCGGCAGACAGAGCGAGACGACTCTGCCTTTTGGCGACACTGTCAGAACCTGCCGCTGAGCGACAACCTGACAAGAAAGTTAGCGCTGTATCGCGCCAATGGCCGTATTGTCAGGGACAAGGACGAACTCTTCACTGAAACCAGTTGGCTCGCTGTGATGCATGGTCAAGGCGTCACGGCACAAGGCCATCACCCTGTCGTGACGAGCCTGGGCAACGCAGAAGTCAGCGCACGACTGCAGCAACTCCATGACATCGTCGCTGCATCCGCAAAAACGCTACCCACGCATCGCGCCTATATCGAAGCGCACTGCGCTGCTCATCAGGAGTCTTCGGGCTGATGCGACAACGACAAGCACAATTAAGCTGGCGTGAACGCATCGGTTACGGCGGCGGCGACTTCGGGTTCAACTTGTACTGGACGACCATCGCGTCGTTTCTCGCGGCGTTCTACACAGACGTCTTCGGCATCTCTGCGGCACAGGCCGGTACGATGTTACTCGTTACGAAAATCATCGATGCGTTTACCGATCCGGTCATGGGTGCTGTCGCGGATCGCACACGTACCCGCTTTGGTAGTTTCCGCCCTTACCTGCTGTTCGGTGGCTTGCCACTGGCCGCCGCGGGCGTATTGACCTTCACAACGCCAGATCTGGGCGACGGCGGCAAACTCATATGGGCGTACGCGACCTACACGCTACTCATGGTGTGCTACACGATCGTCAGTACGCCGTATTCGGCATTGTCCGGCGTGATGACCGCCAGCAGTCAACAACGCACCTCATTGATCAGCACGCGTTTCGTCTTTGCATTCACGGGCGCGGCACTGGTCAATAAATACACGCTCCAACTGGTCGAGTACTTCGGCCAAGGCGATAGCGTGCGTGGCTGGCAAATAACGATGCTCGTCTACGGAGTGGTTGCGATTGCTGCATTCGTAATCGCTTTTGCAACGACAAAAGAACGCATCGCGCCTACACCGGCAACCGATGCAGGCCCGCTGGAAGACATTGGCCAGCTTCTTCAGAACAAACCATGGCTCGTTCTGTTCGCGCTCGCGATGGTGATCATGATGACCATTACCATGCGCGGCGGCTCGGCTTACTACTATTTCACCTACTATGTAGAGCGCCCTGACTTACTCGATGAGTACTTGTTCAGCCAGGGCGTTGCGTATGGAATTGGTGCCGTACTCGCACCTGTGCTCACACGATTTTTCGACAAGGCACGCCTGCTGATGTGGCTGATGGGTATCGTCGGCGTGCTGTCCATCGTGTTCTTTTTCGTACCAAAAGACATGATCTGGGCGATGTTCACATTGAATATCCTGATCAGTTTGGCGCTCGGCCCCAAGTCCCCTTTGACGTGGTCAATGTATGCGGACACCGCCGATTACAACGAGTGGAAAACCGGGCATCGCGCTACGGCAATGACATTTTCGGCTGCGACCTTCTCGCAGAAACTTGGTGGCTCGTTAGGCGCCGCAGGGATGCTGTGGGTTCTCGCAGGCATTGGTTATGTCGCGAATGAGGCACAATCCGGTGCATCGCGAACCGGCATCGCATTGCTGCAAACCGCATTACCCGGTGCGTTCGCACTGATCGCCATTTTTATCGTGCGAGCCTACTCACTGACCGGCAAGCAGCTCGCTATCATTCAAGAGGAACTGGAACATCGTGACAAAGGATAAACTGGCAAGCGCCAGTAACGATGGCGAACGGTTCAACTTGTATTGCGCGAAAGCGCTGCCGCAAGCGACCGCGTTCCTTTGGAATCGAGTGATGTTAGTGCAGCTCAATTGTCGCGGTTACGCAGTTGCCCAGCACATGCAGCCTGAGCCCGGTAAGTACTCTCACGGACCGATGCTTGAGCAACGTACGTTCATGCAACCAGAGCAAGCGTACTACGAGCATCACCCGGGTCGCTTTGTGTACATCAAAGACGAGGCCGATAGCTCACTGTTCTCTGCACCGCATGATCCGGTGCGGGCAACTGCGGATGCGTTTGAGTTTTCCGCAGGTAAGTCGGATGTTCGCTGGCGCGTGAGCAACAACGCGATCGACGTCGAGTTATGTGCACAGTTGCCCGTCGATGAAGCGGCGGAGCTGTGGCGCATTACTGTGACCAATACCGGTAGCAACCGGCGCTCACTCAGCGTTTATCCTTCGTTCACGATTGGCTATATGAGCTGGATGAATCAGTCCGCTCAATATGATGAGCGCATTGGCGGCATCGTGGCATGCTCGATCACGCCCTACCAGAAACTGGAAGACTACGAGAAAATTCGCTCACTCAAGGACTGCACGTTCCTCTTGCACGACACCGACCCGGATGCCTGGGAAACGTCGCGCATGGCATTTGAAGGCGAAGGCGGCTTGCGCTACCCCGATGGCGTGCGCGCGGAGACACTCGACAACGGCGATGCGATTTATGAATCACCGATCGCCTCGCTGCAGTATCGAATCACACTGGCGCCGGGCGAGTCACGCGAGTTCCGCTTCCTGTTCGGCCCGGCGCGCAATCACGACGACATCATGAAACTGCGCGAGCGTTATTTGCAGCCCGGCGGATTCGAGCAAGAGCTCGATGCACATCGACGCTATCTGCAAAACGGCCACGCGAGTCTCAACGTCACGACGCCCGATGGTGAACTTGATCACTTTATCAACCACTGGCTGAGCCGCCAGGTGCTCTATCACGGGCAGCTCAATCGTCTGACAACAGATCCGCAAACCAGAAACTACCTGCAAGACGCAATGGGAATGGCCTACATTGCACCGCGTTACACACGCGACGCAATCGTTACCGCGCTATCGCAGCAAGACGACAATGGCGGAATGCCCGAAGGCGTCATTCTAAAAAACGGCGCGTCATTGAAGTACATCAATCAAATACCACACACCGATCACTGTGTATGGCTACCAATTTGCTTGCACGCCTATCTGAACGAGACGGGAGACACAGCGCTGCTGGCTGAACGTGTCACCGGTCATACGGACGGCGCACCACTCACCGTCTTTGATCGCATCACCAACGCGATGCAATGGTTGGTCAACAATCGCGACGAACGCGGACTGAGCCTGATCGCGCAAGGCGACTGGTGCGACCCTATGAATATGGTCGGTCACCATGGCAAAGGCGTCTCCGGCTGGCTGTCGTTAGCAACGATTTATGCATTGAAACTCTGGAACGAAATCGCCGGCAGCATTGGGGAGCTCGATGTCGCTACGCGCCTGCAATCAGCCATTGATGAAAGCACGGCGGCGGTGCAAAAATATCTATGGGACGGTGAATGGTTCGCTCGCGGGATCACCGACGACGGTCGCTCCTTCGGTGTCAGCGACGATAGCGAAGGCAGCCTGTTCTTGAACCCACAGACCTGGGCGATCATGGCAGGTGTCGCGAGCACGGAGCAATGTCGACGAATGATTGATGCTATTGATGAACGACTAGCCACGCCTTACGGAATGATGTTGCTAGCGCCCAGCTTTACGCACATGCACGAAGACATTGGGCGCATCACGCAGAAATTTCCCGGGACAGCCGAAAACGGCTCTGTCTACAATCACGCTGCGATGTTCTACATTCATGCTCTGTACGGCATGGGTGATGGAGAACGCGCGTTCGATGAACTGCGCAAGTCAATACCCTCCTTGGACGAAGACGATTTGCGCCGGCGCGGTCAGATTCCGGTGTTTGTACCGAACTATTACCGCGGCGCCTATCACCAGCACCCACGTACCGCCGGCCGTTCCAGCCAATTGTTTAATACTGGCGCAGCCAGCTGGCTGTACCGCATCGTCATCGAACAGTTGTTCGGCTTGTGCGGTAGCCGCGACGGATTGCAAATCACACCGCAACTTCCCTTGCATTGGATGCAGGCGCGCGTTACGCGCGAGTTTCGCGGCGCCACGTTTGTGGTTGAATACCGCCGCGAGGCACAGACTCAGGAACTCGTCGTCGAAGTCGACGGCGTCCGACAACCCGACAACACGATCCGCACTATCACGCCGGGTCAGGAGTATCACGTGAACGTTCTACTACCGATGGTGTCCGCATGACCTCGCGCCCAACACTCGTTATCTGCATGGGCGTCAGTGGCTCAGGGAAATCCACTGTGGCGAAAACGCTCTCAGCAACGTGCGACATCGCACTGCTCGATGCAGACATGTATCACAGCGAAGCAAATAAGGCGTTAATGCGGCGCGGCGTCGCGCTGACAAACGAGCAACGCATACCGTGGATGCTTAAAGTCTGCGACGCACTGCGCGAGGTTAGCGCTGATAACGCACACTGCGTGCTAGCGCATAGCGCGCTGCAGCGACAGCACCGGGACCAGCTTCGCGCGACCGGGTTCGATACGCTGTTTGTCTGGCTCGATGGCGACAAACCGTTGATTGAGCAGCGCATGCAAGCGCGTTCCGGGCATTTCATGCCAGCCAAACTGCTCGATACCCAATACGCAACGCTGCAATTACCTGACGATGAAGCCGATGTGATTGCACTGAACGTGGCTGACACACCGCAGCAGCTTGCTTCACAAATAGTCGCCAAAGTAGACGCGCTACAAGTACTCGCGAGAGAAAGCGCATGATTCGGCGTTTCGCTCTAACCCTCGCGCTGCTCACTGCCGCATGCGTCCAAGCGGACGAACCTCGGTATGTGGCGGTTGCACCGACGATTGATGGCTTGCCGACGGACGCAGCGTGGGCACAGTCTCAATGGCGACAGATCGATGACGTCATTATCGGCAGCGACCTTGCGCCAGACGATTTCGACGGACGTTACAAGCTGCTCTGGAACGAATCAGGCCTGTTCCTGCTCGCTGAGATTCGCGATGACATACTCATCGATACGCACGCCGATCCGCTCGCGCACTACTGGGATGACGATGCGCTGGAGATCTTCATCGATGCAGACGCATCAGGCGGCGAACATTTGTACGACTACAACGCCTACGCCTACCACGTGGCACTCGACAATCAGGCCGTGGACATCGGACCATTTCGCAGCAAACAAGACCGCGAGAATGGCCGCCGCTATGTCCGCACTTTTCCCGAACACATCGAGTCACGATGGCAACGCTCGCTCGACGACCCACACCTGATTTACTGGGAAGTTGCGATCACAGTGCACGGCGAAGACGCAGATGCACCGGTACAACTCGATCACGGCCATACGCTGGGTTTCATGCTGTCGTACTGCGACGCCGATGACGCCACAGGCCGCCAACACTTTATTGGTGATGTTGACATCGCAGCGGTAGATGGCGATCGCAATCGCGGCTATATCGATGCTAGTGTCTTCAGAAAAATAACACTACAAAAATAGTCCTGGGCGAATTCAAAGGGGGAATCCGCGTGAACTTAGAAACAATCGATTTTGCTGTTGTAGCGATTTATGCCGTTGCGCTGCTCGCACTCGCGCAATGGGTCTCTCGAGAAAAGCCCGGCCACGAAAAAAATACCAGCGACTACTTTCTGGCGGGTCGCAGCCTGCCATGGTGGGCGATTGGCGCGTCATTGATCGCCGCCAACATTTCCGCCGAGCAAATCATCGGCATGTCCGGTTCTGCCTGGGTCATGGGTATTGCGATCGGTGTCTACGAATGGACGGCGGCGATCGCGCTGATCATCGTCGGCAAGTATCTACTGCCCGTGTTCTTGAAGAACAAAATTTACACGATGCCGCAGTTCCTAGAGCAACGTTACGATCATCGCGTTCGTAACGTCATGGCGATTTTCTGGTTAGGCGTCTACGTATTCGTCAACTTGACCTCGATCCTGTGGCTAGGTGCGCTGGCGATATCCACTGTTACCGGCCTTGATCTCGTCTGGGGTCTGATCGGCCTCGCTGCATTTGCGACTGCGTACTCATTGTATGGTGGCCTGAAAGCCGTTGCGTTCACAGACATCATTCAGGTCGTGCTACTGATTATCGGTGGCATCATGATTGCAATTATCTCGTTGAACGAGGTGTCGGATGGCGCCGGCACACTTGCCGGTTTCAACATCCTCGTAGAGAAACTGCCTGAGAAATTCGATCTGATCTTCACCAAAGACTCACCCCACTACGCCGACTTGCCGGGAATCTCGGTGCTGATTGGCGGCATGTGGGTCATGCACCTGTCGTACTGGGGATTCAATCAATACATCATCCAACGCACGCTGGCGGCCAAGAGCACAGCCGAAGCCCAAAAGGGCATCGTGTTCGCTGCCTTTCTGAAGATGCTGATGCCATTGATCATTGTCCTGCCTGGCGTCGCGGCTGCGATTCTGGCGCCCGACATCGGTGACACACCGGACAAAGCCTATCCCACGGTGATGGCCCTGCTACCGCCCGGATTGCTTGGCCTGGTCTTTGCGGCGTTGATTGCCGCGATCGTGTCGTCGCTGGCATCAATGATGAATTCCATCTCGACGATCTTTACGATGGATCTATACCGTCACATGGTCAAAGAGCAAAAATCGGAGCAGCAACTGGTCAACACGGGGCGGCTAGTCAGCTTTGTCGCGATGGTTATCGCTGCTATCGTTGCTAAGCCGCTGCTAGGTCAGTTTGATCAGGCGTTCCAGTACATCCAGGAATTTACCGGCTTCTTCACGCCAGGTGTGTGCGGCTTGTTCCTGCTGGGCATTTTCTGGAAACGTACAACGGCGAACGGTGCGCTGGCGACGGCGATCGGCTCGGCGGTGTTTTCTCTCGCGTTCAAGGTGTTGATGCCGGAGTTACCGTTTATTGATCGGGTGGGCGCCGTGTTTGCGCTGTGCATTGCGATCGGTGTCATCGTCTCGGTAGCCGGTAGCAACGAGCAACACGACAACGCTATCGAGTATCGGGGTATCGACACAACCACGAGTGCGGCATTCAACATCTCGACACTTGCGATTGTCATCATGCTCGGCGCGTTGTATGCAACATGGTGGTAGCGGCTCGCCGGCGAAACAAGCTCCGGCGCGCACTGAGCGTGCCGGGGTTGGTTTTGGCGTTTGCGATCAGCGGCTGCACGTCGACGCAATGGATTTCAATCGACGCAGCTCTCGATAGCGACATACCAACTGCTCGACACGAATCTGCGTTAGTGGCGCACGAGGACAAGCTCTACCTGATCGGCGGACGCCGCAACAATCCGACGGACGTTTACGATCCCGCCACGCAACGTTGGACGCAGCGCGCAAGCCCACCGATAGAGATTCATCACATGCAGGCTGTATCGCACGGCGATGCGATTTACTTGATCGGCGCGGTGACAGGCGGCTGGCCGACGGAGACACCCGTCGACCGAGTACTCAAATACTACCCGTCCGACGATCGCTATGAGTGGACGCACGAGATCCCGCCTGCCCGTCGGCGTGGCGGTGCCGGTGTCGTTGTTCATGATGACAAAATCTATCTCATCGGCGGGATTACGCACGGTCACATGTCAGGATCGCAGGCGTGGTTCGATGAATACGACCCGACAACCGGACAATGGCGTGTGCTGCCAGATGCACCGAACGCGCGTGATCACGTCCATGGAGTTGTGAGCAATAGCCGCTTGTACGTGTTCGCCGGTCGGCGCACGTCCAGAGCGACTGGCCAGGACCTTGATCTCACGGTCGCGCATGGAAATGTATTTGATTTCAAACAAGCACGTTGGCTACCGGTTACCGAAGCATTGCGACTGCCGACGCAACGCGCCGGCGCGGCTGTGATGACGTGGGACGATGAGATCATCGTCGCTGGCGGTGAAAGCGCCTCGCAAGTGCCCGCTCACAACGAGGTTGAAGCGTACAACACCCGCACAGCGACGTGGCGCCGCCTGCCATCGCTACAACAAGGGCGCCATGGTACGGCGCTCGCGGTGGTTGGCGACGACGCCTATATCGTCGCTGGTAGCGGAAAACGTGGTGGTGAACCTGAACTCATTGATATCGAGAGACTGACATTGCCGGCGTTGTCGTCGTCGGTAACCGCGGCGCAGCAGTTACCGCAGCAACCGATAACGGACACGCCATCGCAAAACACGACGCCCGTCTACCAACAATGGCACACCGTCACACTGAATTTCGCAGGACCTGCGACGAGTGAAACAGAGGCGAAAAATCCGTTCACCGACTATCGGTTACAAGTGCTGTTCGAAAACGGCTCAGAACGATTCACGATTCGTGGGTTTTACGCGGCCGATGGTAAAGCCGCAGATTCCGGCGCTGATAGCGGCAACATCTGGCAAGTGCGATTCGCGCCACCGACTGCAGGCGAATGGCACTACGTCGCGTCCTTTGATACCGGCGAAGACATTGTACTGCTGCCCGGTTCGTTCGACGGCGAGCCACTGCCATTAGCAAACAGTGCCGGTCATTTCACGGTGATGCCATCTGACAAGTCAGCGCCCGACTTCAGAGCAATAGGTCAGCTGGGCATCAAGGACGGTTATTTCGTGTCGGCGCACGACAGCAAAACATGGATCAAAGGCGGCACCAACAGTCCCGAGAATTTGTTGGCATTTTACGATTTCGACGGCACCTATCGAGTCGCTGCAGACGCACGCGACGGTGAGGCGGCACCCGCAGGCGACTTACATCACTTCGCACCACACCTAACAGACTGGCGTGATGGCGATCCAACATGGCGGGATGCGCGCGGTAAAGAGATCGTCGGTGCAATCAACTATCTGGCCGACAGTGGCATGAACGCCGCGTATTTTCTTACGATGAATATCACCGGCGATGGCAACGATATCTGGCCGTATCTAACCCACGAGCACAGAGACCGGTTTGACGTCAGTAAGCTTGCACAATGGGAACGTCTGTTTGCACACATGCAGCGCCGGGGAATCATGCTGCACGTCGTCACGCAAGAAACCGAAAACGAGCGGTTGCTCGATGACGGCGATACTCGCCGTGAGCGCAAACTCTATCTCGCAGAGCTTATTGCCCGATTTGCACACCATCCGGGATTGGTCTGGAACCTGGGTGAAGAGAACGGCCCGACAGACTGGTCACCACATGCGCAAAACACTGTGCAGCGCGAGTCGATGGCACGCTACATCGCACAACAAGACCCGTACTCAAACCCGGTGCTACTGCATACGCATGCGACTGCACATCACAAAGACGAGATTCTGACACCGCTGTTGGGTTTTGACGCCATTGATGGTCTGTCGTTTCAAGTCGACGACCCGAAGCGCGTGAATGCCGAGCTGATTCGGTGGCGTGAAGCTGCTGCACGCGCAGGTCACGATTGGTTGATCACGATGGATGAGATCGGACCCTGGCATACTGGCGCGGTGCCTGATGCTGACAGCACGGACAACCATCAGTCGCTGCGACGCCACGTGCTCTGGGGAAGCCTGCTCGCCGGCAGCGCTGGCGTGGAATGGTATTTCGGTGCGAAGTTTGATGCGAATGACCTGACCTCCGAGGACTGGCGAAAACGCGATTCGCTGTGGCAGCAAACCCGTATTGCAACTCAGTTCATGCAAAGACTGTCATTGCGACGAGCGACACCCTGCAATGCGCTGACGCACAGCTACTGTCTGGCGTTGAACGACGGTCGGTATCTGATTTATAGCAATGCCGGCACAACACCGTCGTTGGATCTCAGTGCCGCGCTCGGCGACTTTCAGATCGACTGGTTGGACGTCATGAATGGCGGCGCGCTGCAGAAAGGTAGCTTGGAGCGCGTCACTGGAAATGCCGAACGTGAGCTTGGCAACGCGCCGATGAGCGATCGTGATTGGGTGGTGTTAGTGTCGCCGTTGTAACGGGCC
>JBCBZK010000088.1:0-14728 GCA_039815365.1 Pseudomonadota bacterium
ATGCCTCGCACGATCGCTGGCGTGCCAGTCATCTCGACGCGCGACTTACTTCATGGCCATATGTTTGACGAGAACGGCAACCAGACAGCGCTCGAAGGCTACCCAACCGATGCAATGATCTATTACCTCGCAGACGATGCGCGCGTTATCGTGCGACCTTCGGGCACGGAGCCTAAAACTAAGTGTTACTACGAAGTTGTCGGCGCACTGCAGGAAACGGACGCTTATGATGTAGCGCTCGCCAAAACCGAAACGCGTCTGACGCAGTTAGTCGAACGTCACCAGGATGAGCTCAAGCACTTACTCAGCTAAGCCAGTTGTTCAACGCATCCGAATCGCGCGCTTGTCTTTGATCAGCCGACCCCAAAAACGGTTGTAGGGATGCACAGCATCCGTGGCGCCGTCATCGTCTACCAGTGCGCGTTCTTCATTGCGCCACTGAAAAATGCCACCGACCAGGTTGTAGATACGGCTCGCGCCCGATGTCGTGTCGCTCTGTGCCAGGCGCTGCGCCAGTAGCGATGACCGTCTGCCGACCGAGCAATAAAACACCGCCGTCTTGTCGACCAGCAAGGACGCATAGCGCTCGTTGAATTGCGCAGCCGACATACCTGGGTCCACTCGAATCGCACCGGACAAATGTGAAACCCCGTACTCATCAGCCTCACGAACATCAAATAGCACTCGGGAGTCCTGCGGCAGCGCGTCAAGAGCGTCTGGATCGATATGTGCAACGTCGGCGTAATCGGCCTCGATATCAGCATGAATTTTCGCGATTTTCGCGTTGTCCGCAAACGCATCGCCACACATCACTACCGCAGTGGCTGTAGCGATCAACATCGAAACCCTTCGCATAAACACCTCTGGCGCAACGCCGTCAAACACCACACAGTCTGTCTTGCACAGACGATACGAAGTGTATCAGGCGATAACAGTCTGCTGCGACGCCCTGCTGCTGCCTAGCGCGTGCGTCGCTCTAGCAGTACGTCCTCAGGCTCTTGTTGAATCGCGATATTAGTAACTGCAAGCTGTCTTGCAAGCACGGGACGGTTGACCACATCAATGTAGAAACGCGCCATTTCGCGCGCATGTTGCCAATCGTTTTCTTCGATCCAATGGACGCGGCGGCTCTCCGACCGGAGCACCAACGGGGGATATTCCGTTTACCGGCGTAATCAATCGCAGTTAGTATCCCAAGTAAGAATCACTGTTTTACGGATCAATAGACGATGCAATATAAACCCTCGACCAGTCCCGCTCTGGTCGCATGGAAACGACTTGGCGGTAACCCGGCAGGCCGCTGGCTACACAGCGTCATTGTGTGCTTTGTAGCACCCTACTTTGGCACCATTAAACCGCGTTTCACGGTGTTAGAACCCGGGCGTGTCGTGCTCACGGTTCGAAACCGGCGCGCGGTTCGTAATCACCTCAAATCGGTCCATGCAATTGCAATGTGCAATGCGGCAGAACTCGCTGCGGGCGTTTGTCTTGACGTGTCACTGCACGATGATTTTCGATGGATTCCCGTCGGTATGCAGGTGCAATACTTAAAAATGGCAAAGACGAATCTTACGGCCACGTGTCAACTCGATGATTACCAGTGGTCAGCGGCGCAAGACGTCGTCTTGCCAGTGAGCGTGACCGACAGCAATGGCGCCGAAGTTTTTCATGCCGATATCACGATGCGGATCTCGCAGAAGCGGCGTTCGTGAGCAGACGAACCCGCGCTACGGATCGTGGGTATTCTCAAGCGCGTAGAACGTCACTTCATCGAAATCATCGCCATCCCCGGTGTTGTTCTGCGAATAAGCACCGGCTTTAAAGTACATCCATTCTTGCGGAACGTCGTAACCACTATTCTGCGCCTGCATATCAACGAAGTTATGACCGATGATCGGGCCACTGCTATCGCCACGTCTCAAGATGACATCAATACGAGCATCCCGCTGGAAGATCTCGTAGGAAAAAATCTCATCAAGCGCAATGCCATTCTCCGGATTCGTATCATCTGACGGTGCATCGTCGAGGTCAGTGTTCACTGGTCCAAGCACTGGGAAATAGATGTCATCCGAATCGCGAATTTCGTGGGCGAAGTAAACAAACCCACGTTCGTTTTCGGGGAACTTTCGATAGTACAGCCGGATAGGTTCATCACCCTCGGCGTGAATCTGACCGATAATGAAACGTCCGACCTGATTGCGATTGCCGGTCTCTGTCACATGATTGACCGCAAGTGTGCCGCGTAATACACCATTGCGCCCGCCCACTGACAATCCTGGATCAGGTTGGTAACCCAGTATCCAATTGTTTCTGTTTACACCTCGCGTGCTGATGCCGGTATTCCCGCGGCGCAGCATCTCGCGAAACTCGGAACGGGTGTAGCTTGTGTTCGCGGACGTCTTGGCACCAGCTATTGTGGATCTGAACGTCATGCCGCCATCCGGGGCAGTAAAGAAAAAGCCATCGTTAAACCCGGTATTCAGATCGGTTTCGCTCGCTGTATCGGAAATGCCATTGCCATCGAGATCCGCTGGCGTGTCCAGCTTCCAGCTAAGCAATTCGAAGTTCGACCCTGGCGGCTGCGCCGGGTCGAGGCCGAAGTCGGCAGCCGTGACATTGCTCGCCTCCATGACCGCCGTTGGCGTGTCCAGCGTGCAACCAAAAGCGACGGCTTCGATGATCGCGTTTTCCGCAGTCGCCGAGTTACCAAAATTCTCAATGCGAACGTAACGCGCTGGTGTCGCCGGTGTTGTGTAACGTTCGAAATTGCGGGTCGCACCTAACGATTGCTGATCGGTCAGCAACGCATCAAAGGTAACACCGTCTTCGGACGTCAATACCCCGAATGTCGCAATCCGTTGATCACCCTCAAACCAGGCGATGCCCAGTTCGCGAACCAAGTGTCGAGCGCCAAGATCCAGCGTGATCGTTTTCGCATCCCCCGGGGACACCCAACGTGACGTAGGGTCAAGATCGTCATCAATGGCCTGATCCGGTCCATTACCTGCAAGGCTGTCGCCCTCGTCCGTCGCGGCAACAACGTTGATGAGGTGATTACCGGTGCAGGTCGTCGCGGGTGGCGTTGTCGGCGTTGTCGGCGTCGTCGGTGGCGTCGACGTCGTAGGTTCAACGGTGCGAGAAGAGCCACCACCACAACCTGCGGCGGTTAACACCAAACCGGCCATCAAACTGATTCCAATATTCTTCAACATAGTCTGTCCGTGTTGGCGTTGTTGCCGGCTAACGTTTCGGATCAACAGAACCACTGAGCTGAATTCGGCCAAAAGCGACGGATGTATAGTCCCCGTTCGCTTTGTCGGTCGCCCACTCGCCTGTGCCCGCGCATCCGGCGTACCAAACCCCGTCTTTGTCGACGGTGCTACATTGGTTGTAAGCACCGGCTTTAAAGTACATAGCATCGCCGGAATAACCTTTCGGATTATCCTTTTCATCGACGTTGCCATAAGGGTCGACGTTGTTTGACAGGTCGACCTCATAGGTGACCGTCTGACTCACATCGGCAGTACGAAACGTCAGATACATGATGTTGCGATGCACATTAATGTTGTAGTTGAACCACTGGCCAAGCGCGATGCCTTGGTCCCCAGGGTCTTCCGGGTTCTCCCAGGTATTTCCCCAAACCGGATAAGCAATGTCGGTTCTGTCCGGATTGTCTTTAGCCAGATTTCGTTCGTACGTCCAGAACACGGAACCGCGCTCATGGCCAGGCCATTTCTTGTAATAGATTTTGATAGGCTCGTTGCCCCAACCAAAGCCATTGCCGCTATTGATGACTTCCTGGTCCTTGTCTGCATGAATCTGTCCGACGACAACGGAGAACGCCGGCTTCTTATTCTCGTTTTTTGCATTTCTGGCGACGTGCAGCACCTTCAGCGTCGCTTCGAGCTGTCCGCCAACGTCAGCAAATGTCCGAAAGCCACGGTGCGCCTTTAGAGAGAAGTTATTCTTGGGATCGTGCGTACCAATTTTGGTGTTCCTGCCTCGCAACATCTGACGCAACTCGCTTCGCGTGTTCGTTGAGCCAGATGTGGTTAGCGCTTTGTTCGGCGCCGTGAACACAAGCGCACCACTCTCGTCGAGATAAAAAAAGTCGGGGTGCGTGAATTTCTTCAGTGATCTGACACCAACTTCATCGACTTTGCCATCGCCGTTGGCATCCATAGGTAACGTGAGCTTCCAAAACTTCAGATCAAATTTCTTACCTGGATGCTCAGCAATCGCCGCTGTGGGCATGAGCAATGCCAACGTTAGGCTGGCGATTATGACACGCATAAAAAATCCTTCCGCAGGGTAGCTAAAAAAACAAAAGCGGCCCGGGCTCTTAATCGATTGGCGCCGGGCCGCTTTCATAGTATCGCGATGACTGGCCTAAGCCACTGTCATCTAGAACTTGGCGGTCAAACCAAGGAACAGGCGTGGTCCGTAACTCAGGACCTGATAGGCGTTGCCGTCGATAGCACGATCATCAACCCGTTCCTCATCAAGCACGTTCTTCGCTTCAAAACTGACACGAAGGTTGTCGGTCAAATTGTAGCGAACACGCAGATCCAGGCGCTCACTGGCACGGGTGTAGCGCACGCGACCAAAGACGTCTCTCGTGAATTGCTGGAAATAACCTGTCCGACGGTTGTGAATCGCCTGGACATACCATTTTTCGTTACCCCAATACAGTTGCGTCGATGTCACCTGACTGGAGAGGCCAAAGAGGTTGGCAGGATCAAGAATCCCGATCAATGGCGTTTCGGTAACTGCACCTGTTTCCTGATCAATAGAGACGCCGATACCATCACCGCCGTTCTGATCTTCGAACTCAAAGTCGGAGTCTGAATAGTTGTAGCTGACCTTGCCGCCGAAACCACTCCAGAAGCCTGGCAGGTAATCGAACGAGTGAATCAACGTGACCTCAAAACCGGTAATCGTGCTCTTGTCGTCACTGATCTGCGTAGTCTCTACGATCCCTTGAACTTCATTGCCATCAAGGTTGAACGTTTCGGATTGAGCGATGGTTTCAAAACCGCCATTAAACTCTTTCCAATAGAGCAAGCCGGCAACGATCGTGCTCTGGTCCGGGTACCACTCAAGTCCGAGGTCTACATTGTTCGACAAGATAGGCTCAAGGAACGGGTTACCTGTCGCACTGATGCCATTCACAGCTTCGGCGAGAGATGAGTAGGCGTTACCCACATCGTTGTCCTGAATCGCGCGGCCATTGCCGTAAGCGTTCGGGTCAGGGCGCGACAAACCTCTGAACAGACCCGTGCGTAGCACGAGATCATCATTCAAGTCGGCAACCACTGTGAGGCTGGGCAGGAATTCCGAGTAGCTGCTGGTTTGCACGTCGGTTTCAAAACCCAATGTGCCAGGATCACCTTCCGTGACAACAAAACCGACACCGTCGATTTCCTCTACGGTGATCGGACCGCGGTAGCCAACCGATGTGATCTCAGTGTCAACAAAACGACCACCGAAGTTACCTCGGATTGGAAGCCCGGCAAATTCCATGTCGAATTCGGCCTGCACATAGAATGCCAGCGTATCTTCTGTAACGTCCTCGGATCCGGAATTAATGCCGTTCTGGAACTGAATACCGGATACGCCACCGTAGTTCGTCAGAAAAGCGTTGGTTGCGCACCCAAAGTCAAAGGTCGCATACTGATTGACCGCGGTACCACTGCTGGCGTTGCTGATCAGTGCGCCATTACTCACGTTCGACAGAAAACCGGTTTCCGGAAAGCTCTGGTTCGCACAAGCCAGCACGTTGGCAAGAATGGCATCAGTCACCGCGTTATCCGCACCGCCATTAGGCGTCACCAAATCTTCGTCTTCGAACAGACTCAAACCGGGTGCGTTTCGCAGTCCGCCTTGTTCCATGTACTCAAGACTCGACAACCGTGCGCCCGTTTTCACGGTGTGAATTGCACCGGTTTCCCGTGTCCATTCCAAATCGGCGCGGAAAGCATCGAGTTTGTTGTCACGCGGAATCTGACGTGCACGAATTCGCGCACGATCTCTCGCATTAAAGTAGCTTGGGTCAGTGACTTCGAAGCCATTGCCACCGTCATTGAGAATCGTCGCAACAGGCAACCCTGAGGTACCGAGGTTTGTGTTCAGCAGCACGCTAAAGTCATCGCGATTGCCGCCAACCAGGTTGTTGTCCGTTGCTGCGAGTCTAAGCTCAATGTCAGTCTCTGTGCGGTTAGTCTCAGAGACGGCGTAATCGAACTTCAGTGTGAGATTGTCGGTCAGACTGTAATCGAAATTGATACCGAACCCTTGGTACTCTTCGAGGCGCTGAAACTGCGTGGTGTACGACTGAATGGTTGTTTCAGAGATTGATGAGGAGACGATGCCCGTCACCGGGTTCGAGGTCAGCGCTGAGAGATCCTCCTGAGTACTGCCCCATTGAAGATCGTTACGTTGCTCGCGTTGATCCCGCTCCGAGTATTGGAAATCAAACAAGATATCGAGCCGATCATTTGGCTGGAACTGTAGACTGCCGAAGAACGCCTGGCGCTCATCGCTGGTAACGTTCTGACGATAGCGATGATCGCGCGGAATGTAAGCAAACGGGATATCGTCAACCGAGTTGTAGTTCGGGTTCGAATCAATCAGTGCTTGAATTCGGTCGTTGCTAACACCAGAAAGACCGTCATCGCAGCGGCCATCTGTGTCTGTTGGCAGCGCGTTGGGAGAAAAAGAGGTGAGCTCGCACGCTTCCAAACGGCCGCCGCCGGACGTCGTTTGGTACTCCTGCTCCGGGTTCGATTCATCCCTGATCTGAGCGCCGAACGAGACACCCAGTCGAGTACCGTTGTCAAAATCGAATTGATCGATGTACGCAACCGTCGCGCGTGAACCGAAATCCTGGCCACCTGTAATGTCTGCTTCATCCGGGCTATGGGCAGCTTTTACGTCAGCCTGTAAAAGACGTTTGCCGTACACCAGCGGTTTCTTGGTATCGAGGTGTACCTGACCGCTAACCGCCCCTTCGATGTACTCCGCAGATTGGGATTTGTGAATCGCAATCTTGTTGAACATCTCTGAAGGAAAAATGCTGAAGTTAACCGCCCGGTTACCACCGCCGTTGGTCGCTTCGCGTCCGTTGACAACGGTCGTTCCGAGAAAAGGCCCTAAACCACGAATCGAGAGCTCGGTCGCACCACCATTTTCTTGGTGTGACGTCGCGCCAGTGATGGTTTCGAGCGCATCGCCGACAGACAACGCTGGAATGTCACCGAGTTGGTCCGAGGACAAACCGTCAACAATCTGTACTGAGTTACGTTTGATGTCGATCGTGCTCTGCACAGTCTGGCGAATTCCGGTAACGGTGATCTCATCAATCTGGGTCGCCGCGTCCTCTTCGGACTCGGTGGACTCTGACTGCTGAGCCGATACTGCGGCACTCGCCATGATGGCCAGACTCGCGACTAACATCGCGCTGGCTTTGCGAGATTTCGGCGCGTCCATGATGCGCGTGGTTTGCGTTGCTTTAAACATGCTGTTTCTCACATTTCTTATGCTGTTCTGAATGGAATGACCAAGCGATTTGAGCGCAAGCATTTTATTCCTCCACTCCGACAACGGCTTCGGAAGTACTCGAGTTGTACGGCGAAGCAGCATTGTCAGTATCAAGCGAATCGCCTTCCAGGTATGACTCGAAGTCATCGCTGAATACGGATGTCGTACCTGCTGTGTCAGAGTAAATCTCAAGGTTATCTACGCTGAATATGCCCGTTGCTTCGCGCACACCACCGTTGTCACCAAACCGGAAGGAGACATGGGTCAGACCACCGAAGGCCGAATTGTCCGTCGTGAATGCCGGCAGGCTAACGCCGTCCACTGTGATCGTGACAGACGGCAGCATGGTGGTATCACCGTTCGGGTACTCCCACACGATTTCCACATTCATGAACGTGTCCAACGTGTGCGGAAGCGAAGACGTATCAATCGTCCCCGGGCTTCTGACACCGAAACTGTCGTCGCGGATCCGGAAGTCCAGGACCGCGCCAGCGTTGTTGGTATCTGCGTTGAACAGCGTAATAAACGCATCGCCGTTGCCCAGATCATCGTCCAGTCGTTTCACCGCGACGTTCACTCGGCCAGCAGCCAATGGGCCATCATCGCCCAGCGCGTAACGCAGCTCACCGGTATCACCAGCATCGGTGTCAGTGATTTGAGCAATCTTGTTGCCCGGCGTACCAGGACCACCGACTTCGCCAGCCTCGGCCCCAACGGTCGCCTCAGACGTGCTCGAGTTATACGGCGAAGCGCCGTTGTCGGTATCCAACGAGTCACCTTCAATATAAGACTCGAAGTCATCGGTGAACACCGCCGTCAGGCCGTCTGCGTCTGAGTAAATACCCAGATCATCGACACTGAAGATGCCAGTCGCCTCGCGAACACCGCCGTTGTCGCCGAAGCGGAACGACACATGTGTGACGCCGCCGAACGCTGAGTTACCCGGCGTGAACGGTGCTAACGCAACGCCATCTACAGAGAGCGTGACCTCAGGAAGCATAGTGGTATCGCCACCTGGATATTCCCACGTGATCAACACATCCATGAACATGTCTAGGTTAACCGTTAACGACGACGTATCGGTCGCGCTCGGGTCCCGGACGCCGAAGCTGTCATCGCGGATACGTAAATCCAGAATCGCGCCTGCGTTGTTCGTATCGCTATTGAAGAGCGTAATGAAGGCGTCGCCGTTGCCAAGATCATCGTCCAGGCGTTTCACGGCAACTTCAATGCGACCTGCCGCTAGCGGCCCGTCATCCCCAAGGGCATAGCGAAGCTCTCCGGTATCGCCCGCATCGGTATCGATAATCTCAGCCAGCTTGTTGCCCGGACTACCCGGTCCTCCCGCCGCATCAATCGTCTCAACGCTCGCCTCAGATGTGCTTGAGTTGTACGGCGAGGCGCCATTGTCTGTGTCGAGCGAATCGCCCTCGAGATAAGACTCAAAGTCGTCCGAGAAGACTTCGACAAAGCCCGCTGTGTCGGAGTAAATCGCGAGATCGTCGACACTCACCTTACCGGTATCCTCGCGGACACCGCCGTTGTCGCCGAACCGGACAGACACGTGCGTCACGCCACCAAACGAGTTGTTGTCCGGCGTAAACGAAGGCAGGCTGACGCCATCGACCGACAGCGTGACGACTGGATTCACATCCGTCGAGCCGCCGGGGTATTCCCAGGTGATACGCACGTCCATGAACTCGTCGAGCACGAACGGCAGTGATGACGTATCAATCGTACTTGGGCTGCGAATGCCGAAACTATCGTCGCGCACACGCAGATCAAGAATGGCACCGTCGTTGTTGGTCGCAGAGTTGAACAGCGTAATAAACGCATCGCCGTTGCCCAGATCATCATCCAAACGCTTCAGCTTCAACTCCACGCGGCCTGCTGCCAGCGGACCGTCGTCGCCCAATGCGTATCTCAACTCGCCAGTATCGCCAGCATCGGTATCAATGATAACGGCAACGTTCGTCGTGCCTCCACTTGGAGCGCCACCCACGCCATTAATCGTAATGACTAATTCCGCTGTGGTCCCGTCGACCGATTCAATCTGAATAGTATCGGTGATCCGATCGCCCTGAACTAATGCGGCAACCGTTGCGTTCATGGTATCCAACGCGTAGTCCCACGTGCCCGATGGCAATATCGAGAACGCGCCGAACTCAGTCGCAACCGCCATTTGTTCAACGAACATGTCTTCGCCCGGATCCGGGTCGATGATGGTCACTATGTCCGTCAGGACTTCTGTGCTGTCGCTGTTGATTGCGCCAACCAGATTGAAGAATGCAGCCGGGGTTGCATCGCCACCTGCGCTTCTGTCGAACACTGAAACATTTGCATCGACAGAATCCGGATAGGTCATGGAACCAGCGAACGAATCACCGACCATGTAGCTTTCGAAATCATCCATGAACACCAATGTGGTGCCCGCGGTATCCGAGAAGATTTCGACGTTATCGATGAAGTACGAACCAAATGGAATCACGGTGCCATTATCACCGAAGCGCCATTGAACGCGTTCCACGCCTTCACTGAACCACTGGTTCAGATCAGTAAAGTCAGCATCGACAACCGCTGCTGTTGAAAACGGCCCGCCTCCTAGCGCCTCACCATTGATAAGGATCGTCAGTTGGTTCTCTTCGGCCAGGTCCCAGATGATTTCGATGTCATACCATTCGTTCGGGGTAAACGGCGCTTCGATAATGCCGCCCGGATAGGCTGCGTTATCGGTATTGCGCACGAGGAACCGAGGATCTCTCGGGCTGCCGTCGTCGTTGGTTGCTGATCCTTGAATACGCAGATCAACCAGTGATTCAGAAGAGCTACCTGAGGAGCCGTAGAGCGTGATGTAGGCATCCTTTTGGTTCCCATCGTCAGCAAGCGCTTCGGTCTTCAGGAATGAAAATGCCAACCGGCCTTGCAGTTGATGTGGGTCAAGGTCAAGTCTGAGTTCACCTGTATCGCCGTTGATCGTGTTTGTGATCTCGGCAACCTGAGTCAGCGCGGTGATGCGAATGACAAGATTAGCCGCTGTGCCATCTGCCGAGGTCAACGCAATAACATCGTTCACCGACTCACCAACGTCGAGACCAACAACCGCAGGGTCAGCCGTGTCGAGTGCGTATGTCCATTCGCCACTCTCCATAATGCTGAACACACCGTAGGTCGTATCGACGTCAGTTTGGGCGACGACGCTGTCCTCGCCAAAGTTCACATCAGTGACGATGACCGTACCTGTCAGAGGATCGGTTTGATCATTAGCAACCGACGCGCTCAAGCCTTCGAACGTCGGTGGCTCCGGCGAGTTATTGATCGCGCCTTGTACGGTCGTGGTCGCTTCTGCATCGAGATTGCCCGCAATCGGAGCACCCGCGATATCCATGATGGCCTGCGTAAAGTCGTCCAGCGTTTCCTGCGAGAATGTGCCATCACCCAGATCGTTGGCCAGGTTCATGACGATTTCGCTCGCAGACGCAGCAGCATCGGTGTCGTCCAATTGAGAGATCAGCGCCAGCGCTGTGGCGTAGCGTCCGGCGTCATCGTTGGCGGCCGCCGTTGTCGCCAAATCAGTTGGCACGATTTCGGTAATGCCGCCGATAACCGCAAAGTTGATTCCGACAGCTTCATTGAACATTGAGATCGCGCTGTTGAGATCGCCCGCCATTTCGGCAAGTTGGACCGCTATCTCGGTGAGCGGAGATACGGTAAACACCGCATCGCCTTCGACGTTGACGATCGCGCGCGTATCCGGCGCGCTAAGCATGGTTCCGGTTGCCTCATCGGTGTAAGTGCCACCGGTGCACGACACCAGAGCGGCGCCATCGACGGGCACCAGGTCACCGAAACTCACCGAGCCACCGCTGCTCGTACCTGAGGCTAGTGACGTACCAGCAATACCGCTCGCATCGATCGCGGCGATGTCGCACGTAGCACCGTCGACCAAGCCATGGACGTAAATTGCCGCGAGCGTAAACGCAGCTTGAATATCTACAGCCGGAGACTCAACGGTCTCACGCAGCCCCGGGGAATCGGTGTAGCGCACCACAACGGTCACAGCCGCGCCGCCTTCAGCAGGCGTCAGGGTGAACGACGAAGACGTTGCGCCGGCGATCGGGTTACCGTCCGAGTACCACTGATAGCTTTGCGTACCTGACTGGACACCGTCAGAGTCTGATACTGATGCCGAAATGGTTCCACCAACAACGGCGTCGCCACTGATCGTGGCACGACCGTTAGCGTCCTGTATCCGAGAACCACCTTCTCTATGACTGCCGCAGCCTGCGAGCAACGTCAGCATCGCGACGCACAATAAGACTCTATGACTCATTTGTCTGAACTCCCGTATCAAACCTGTAGCTGCATTCAGCCGGTTGGCCAAAGGTCGCTGTTTTTCTTGTAATTGCCATTCCTGCCCGTCGAACGGCAAAGACGCCGATCGCGTGACGTGAGCGGAAGGAATGTTCATTGGGTCGCACCGTTGCGCGGCGCAAGGGCCATAGCGACGGACGATACGACGCGTTCGCGTGCGATACGCGATCGAAAATAAACCTGGATCTGGTTAGTACGCATCTTGGATCCCCCCCATTTGCGTATTTGAAACCGTCAATAGCATTGACTCGGTCGGTTACCAGCCAACTACATATTGGTCATACCAATTTATAGTTATTTTCCGACAGTCTGGTAAGACCTGTGGTCTATTATGTGTGCGTCCGCTATCAAAAAGCAACCGGTCGTAACGGCGTTGTTGAGGTCATGAACACGGCACCAGAGGACGCTCGACAGAGGAACATGACTGATTATCAAGGGGATAGCGTGTTCACAAGACAGGGATCCGAACCAACACTGAGTAGAAACACTCGCACGGTTATCGCTGTGAACCGCCCTGGACGGCTAAACATAACAGCGGCGAGTTGCGTTAGACCGCGTGAATGGACACAAAAAAAGGACCAACACGGTGTTCTGCGCGAACAACGATGTGGGTCCTTTTTTAATTGGTACACGCAAGTTGCTTGCGTGCTTGGATCAGCTCGCGCCTATGCGCGCTGCCTTCGCTTGTGCCGAGCGCCTAGGCGATCGAGATATGGGTGCTCACTAACGGACGAGCACACCTAACCGCACTTGGAATCACCGCACGCCAAACAGGTCATGCAACCGTCTTTCATCACGACTGCCTGCGTATGGCACTTCTGGCATAGTTGCGATCCAGCCGGATACCCACCGTCGTTCTTGCCAACCTGTTCGGGCGTTGTGTTGTTCTCGATGAATGCGTCCTGCTGGCCTTCGCCTTGCTGCAGTTCCTGCATTTTTTCATTGATCAGCTGTTGCTGATGATCATCGAGCTGTTGCGGTTGGAGCATGCCGATCATGGTTAAGTGTTTCTCAACGATATGACCAAGCTCGGCAATGATCGATGGCATGAATTTGCCGCCTGCTTGCCAGTACCCGCCACGTGGGTCGAAAACCGCTTTGAGCTCATCAACGAGGAACGTGACATCGCCGCCTTTGCGGAACACCGCAGACATGATGCGCGTGAGCGCGACGATCCACTGGTAGTGATCCAGGTTTTTTGAGTTAACGAACACTTCGAACGGACGACGTTGCTCGTGTGGCGTGCCCTCGTTCAGCAAAATGTCATTGATCGTCACGTACATCGCGTGATCCGACACCGGCGTCTTCACTTTATACGTCGAGCCAATCAACATATCCGGCCGCTCGACCTCTTCGGTCATACGGATGACCTTTGCTTTCGGCAGTTGCTCTACCGGTGCCGGCGCTGGCGCTTCGTCCTCTGGTTTTTTGACGGCATAGCCGACAATTTTCTTATCAATTTTCATCAGAATTTACCGTAATAGCCTTCTTTCATGGCGTCGTACAGATTGGCCGCTGAGTGCATCTCACCGTCGTACTCAATCTGCTCATCGCCCGCTACTTCTACTTTGCTGCCGTCATCCAGCTCAAAGACATACGTGGTGTTCTTAAGGTCGTCTTCCTTGACCAATACACCCTGGAACGCTTCCGGGTTGAACCGGAATGTGGTGCAGCCCTTCAAGCCTTGCTCGTAGGCATACAAATAAATGTCTTTAAAGTCTTCGTAAGGATAGTCCGTCGGCACGTTGGCAGTTTTGGAAATCGACGAATCCACCCAACGCTGCGCGGCCGCTTGAATATCCACGTGTTGACGTGGCGTTACGTCGTCCGCAGTGATGAAGTACTCGGGCAACCGCTCTTCATCAAGGTCGGTCGTTGGCATCGCCGCCGGGTTTTTCATCGCGCGGTACGCCAGCAACTCAAAAGAGAACACGTCCACTTTTTCTTTGCTCTTCTTGCCTTCGCGAATCACGTTGCGGAAGTAATGATGTGCAAAGCTTGGCTCAATACCATTAGAGGCATTGTTCGCCAACGACAAAGAAATCGTACCTGTAGGTGCGATGGAGCTGTGGTGTGTGAAACGTGCGCCAGTTTCGGCCAATTCGCCAACCAGCTCCGGGGCCACCTCAGCAACACGTTGCATGTAACGACTGTAGCGAGCATGCAAAATACGACCCGGCACACGATCACCGACTTGGTAACCGTCGTTTGCCATCTCCGGACGCTTACGCATCATCTCGCCGGTGATTTCGAAGTCTTCGTTCATGATCGGTGCAGCGCCTTTTTCACGCGCAAGATCCAAACCCGCTTCCCAACCTGCAATCGCAAGCTCTCTCGATACTTTTTCGGTGAACTCAATCGATGCATCGCTGCCATAACGCATACGCAACATCGTGATGGTCGAACCCAGGCCAAGAAAACCCATACCATGACGACGCTTACGCGTAATCTCGTTACGTTGCTGCGGCAGCGGTAGGCCGTTGATCTCTACAACGTTATCGAGCATGCGCGTGAACACTTTGACCACTTCGCGGAACTTGTCCCAGTCAAAGCGCGCCTCTTCATCGAACGGCGAGACCACAAAACGGGTCAGGTTGACCGAACCCAACAGGCAAGAGCCGTACGGTGGCAATGGCTGCTCACCACAGGGGTTGGTTGCACGGATATTCTCCGTCCACCAGTTGTTGTTCATTTCGTTGACGGCATCGATCAACACAAAGCCTGGCTCTGCGAAATCGTAGGTCGACGCCATGATCATGTCCCACAGACGGCGCGCTGGCATGGTCTTGTAGACCTTGCATGCGACTAACCCGGCATC
>JBCBZK010000141.1:0-8878 GCA_039815365.1 Pseudomonadota bacterium
AGCGCGACTGTTGATACGGCAGCGAGATACCACATGAGTCCGATAACGCCGGCCCAGTACGTTTCAAAGATGATTTTGCTCTGCTGGACGTACGCAACAAACTCTTTGAACAAGGTATCCCTTGCTGCGTTTGCAGATGGCATCAGTCTGGATAAAGCCGCGTATGGGTTCGTGCCTAGCTTGGGTCCTAGTGTATCCGAGCCGTTGAGCAGACCCTTGAGGTAGGTCACATCTGCAGCGTATGTATCCGGCGTCTCACGCGACAGCTGATCTAGCCCGTCCTCGATCGACATGTTTGGTGTCATACCGGAGAGTTGCCTTGCGATAAACGCGAGGTTGTCTGTTGATTCTGAGCTAAACATGGTGATCAATAGTTCCTGCAAGCCAAAGGCAAGTTTATCGGTGCAATATCCGTTTCGTCCAAGCCGCCGGGCACCAGTCCGGCGACATATTGGTGTTGTGCGCATACCCATAAAACGGGTGCACCAGCATTGTTGGGATGGATCAACGGTCGCAGAGTCAAGCGACGTCCTTGCAAGCGTGGTGTCGCGGAGCCTTCCTGGAATACTGCGGTGAGTGCGCCATCCGCGCTGATATCGAGATGGTCGACGTATGCGCCGATGTCATAGTTGGTTACGTCGTCGTAGCCCAGCGCTGATATCGTCTCGGGCCAATGGCCCTGCTGTGCGCGATGCACCATCATGTCAACGCGTAATGCAGATGAGAGGCTAAACGCCTCCATAATTTGGCTTTTTGTGAGGTAGCTTTCGAATCTGGCAACTGCCATAGCAGACAATAGCAATAGTAGTGCCATCGCTACGCCAAACTCGAGCGTTGATCGCATGCGGTGGCTCATACCGGCGGCTAGCATCAGATTGATGAGTGTGCGTTTCATGAGGCCCACCAAGGCCAACTCAATTCACCGGTGCCTGCGAAGAACAGCCAACTCAGATGGTCGTCAAACCAGACGGCAGCGGGGATCAGAGCTCCCGTCGACAGGATCAGCAGCCCTGCGATGATAGGGAAAGCAAACAATCGATAGCCTGGGTTTTGATGCACAATCGACGCTACCGTGCGCGATGGATGCAACCTTATCGATCGCATTGGCGCGTGTGGGTGCATTACTGGCGCTCACCAGCGGCGAGTTTCTCCGTCAGAGCTGCAACGGCAAGCACCTTGCTCGCCGAATATCCGTTATCGCTGAACCAGACGACCGTGCCCGCTGCGTCCAATACGAGCACGCGCGCATTGTTGCCGTTCTCGGTACCCGTAAAGTTCGCGACCGGTTTTGCCGCGCCGCCGTATAACGTGACAACGACTTTCCAATCCTCTTCGGGAATACCGGAGCGCATGCCATTGTCGATAAAGCCAGACGCCATGGATGCCACCATGCCCGGAATCGTCGGCAGCTCGAGCAAGCGCACGTCTGCCTCAACTTGCGCCAAACCGAGAATCCAGCGATCAATATCGAATTGCGTGTCTTGTTTGTAACCGACGAGCAGCACAGCAGGCTCACCTGCCAACGCATCAGGTAGCGTGATCGTCTCACCTTGCAGCGACTCGCCAATGGCCGTCGGGAAGCGCTCTCCGGTCGGGTCGCGATTCGGCAGCGCACTGCTACAGCCAAGTAAGGTCAGCGTTAGAGTGAAGACGACAAAAAAGCCTGCGTTCGACTGGATTACACTGTTCATCGGTCAACCTCAATTCAGAGTCATTGCATCGCTATTCGAGACAGCTCAAGCGCTTGATTCAACCTGCGATACGCCACAGATACCAACATGCGACGCTGCGGTACGGCCGCCAGACTTCAGCGCGCGCCAGCAACTGCGCATGGCTGGGCTTTTCATCGAGGCCGTCGAGCATTTGTACACCACGCTGCAAGCCGACGTCGGCGGGAGAGAAAACATCCGGGCGCCGCAGCGCAAACATCAAAAACATCTGTGCCGTCCATTCGCCAATACCCGGCAGGGCCACGAGCGTTTGGATCACGGCGTCGTCAGGCTGTCGGGCGAGTGAGCGAAAATTTAGTATGCCATCTAACGATGCCTGAGCCAGTGCATTCAGGTATTTGGTTTTGGCGCCGGAAAGACCAGCGGCGCGTAGCGTTGCATCGTCCGTGCCTGCAATAGCTGCGGCGACCAGTCTGTTCTGACCTGACGCGGCTATCACGCGCCTTTCGATCGTTGCTGCTGCTTTGACCGAAAGCTGCTGACCCACAATCGCGCTGGCGAGCGTATGGAACAAGTCGCGTGTGCGGCGGTGCATCGGGCAGGGCGGCATGCCCTTGATAGCCGCTTTCAGGGCGGGATCATGGCGTTTTAGGTGTCGGTGCGCCGCGCGCATTGTGCGCTCTGTCAGTGCTGGCATCGCGGTCTTCCGTCGGTCATGACACCACTATACCTTCTTGCAAATCAGGCGCCATCGCCGTTGCGCCGCGTCAGCAATCGCTTTGGCAACGACACCGCTAGCGGGCGGTTGCGTTTGCTGTGCCGAGTCCCGACAATGCTCGGCCGATTTGATGGATAACGCTACCGACGATGTGGTTCAAAAATCTTCGCGCATTTCGAATGACGTACGACGCCGGTCTCAATCCGGACAAGCTCGAGGCCGCGCTCGCTGAGAACACCTTTACGCCATGCGGGAAGGTCGATCTTGCGCGGGCAGGCTGGGTTTCGCCGTTAGGGCCAAACGGTGAAATGCTCACGCATACTGTCGGCACCATGACGATGGTGTGTTTGCGCCGTCAGGAAAAAGTCCTGCCACCAGCTGCCATTAACGAGCAGGTGGGCGAGCGCATTGCTGCGCTTGAGCAGACCGAAGGTAGACCAGCGATGCGTCGCGAACGAACCGCGATGAAAGACGAGATTGTGCTGGATTTGCTACCAAGAGCGCTCACAAAGTCAGAGCACCTGTTCGCGTATTTCGATTTTTCGCGGCAGTTCCTGTTGATTGATACGGCGAGCGCTGCGAAGGCAGAACTGATGATCGATCACCTGCGCGCCGCGATCGGCGCGTTGCCTGTGGTGCCGCTGTCCTGCCATGGTGACGCTGCGGACATCATGACGCGCTGGCTCAAGAGTCGTGTGCCTAGCGGCTTTGAGCTGGAACAGGAAATTGAGTTGCAGAACACGCGCGAAGCGCGCAACGTCGTGCGCTGTCGCTATCAGGATATCGACAGTCGCGAAGTGCTGGCACATCTGGATGCCGGTAAGCGAGTGACGCTGCTCGCTATTGCATGGCGCGAAGCGGTGCGGTTCATGCTGGCTGAGGATTTTTCGATAAAGCGGTTAAAGTTCGAAGCCAAGATTACGGATCACGGCGATGGCGAGGCCGACGACGTCATTGGCGTATTCGATCAGGATTTCGCTGTCATGTCGGTGCAGCTGGGCAAGTTGCTCGATGAGCTACTCGAGGCGTTCGGCGGCATGGAGAAAATCTGATGACCAAGCGCATCGTGTTTTTGACGCAGGACTCAATGGACGGCTACGTGTGCGACGACGATGTAGCGATTGCGCCGTTTGCGGACGCCGGTCTCGATGTAGAGACGATCAGTTGGCGCGCGGAAGCAGCGTGGTCAACATTCGATGCTGTAATCATTCGCTCGACCTGGGATTACCAGCACGACCATCAGGCGTTTTTCGACACACTGCGAAAAATCAGTGCTGCGACGCGTCTGGCCAATCCGTTAGCCCTGATGCGCTGGAACATGGACAAACGCTATCTTGCAGAGCTGGCGCGTGACGGCGTCGCGACGGTACCTACGGTGTTTGGCGAAGGTCTGGCGCCGGGGCAGTTGCCCGGCATGCTTGAAAGCGTTACCGAACCGCATGTGATTAAGCCTGTGATTAGCGCTGGTGCCGAACGCACGTTTCGCATCGAACCGGGCATGAGCGAGGCGCAGTTGGCGCCCATCGTTGCCGCGCATCAGAAATCGGCGTGGATGTGGCAGCCGTTCCTGACGCGTATTACGACCGAGGGTGAGTATTCGTTGTTTTATTTTTCGGGTGAATATAGTCATGCGATCTTGAAGACGCCGAAGTCCGGAGACTTTCGCGTTCAGGAAGAATTCGGCGGTGTGATCCAGGCGATCACGCCCGCGGCAGAATTGCGCGCCGCCGCCGATCAAACGTTAGCGAGTCTGGATTCGCCGCCGTTGTATGCGCGCGTTGATCTTGTGCGTGGCAATCGTGACGATGCATGGCAGTTGATCGAGCTCGAGCTTATCGAGCCGTCGTTGTATCTGCGAATGGATGAACAAGCATCCGCCCGTTTTGCGCATGCCGTTAACGCATGGCTGAGTCAGTAACAGAACATAAGGTTAGGGGAGTGTTGGTATGAACAGACTATGGGTCATGGTTTTATTCGTGTTGGCCGGATGTGCCGGCAATAACGACGCACCGGTTGCAGCGCCTGATGTCGATGCGCTCGCTGAACAGTACGTGATTCTTGAGCTTGCGATGGGTGAAATTGATGTCGCTCATGTCGATGCGTATTCAGGCCCGGATGCGCTGCGCGAAACGGCGAAAGCGGCGGGTTGGTCGCTCGAGCAAATCAGTGCGCGGGCGACTGAAGTTGAGCAGGCACTGGCGGCCAGGGTGAACAGCGACACAGCGGAGCGGATCACGGCTTTGTTACTGCGCATTCGTGCGTTGCAAGCGCGTATCGACATTAACGCCGGTAACGCGACAGATTTCGATAGTGAGTCTGAATTGCTGTTCGCCGCGCGCTCACCGAATATTCCGCCCGAGCAGTTTGCGCAAACGGTTGCGAAAATTGATGCGCTGCTGGCCGGAGACGGTTCCGTGGCGGAGCGCGCGAAAGCATTCCGCGCCCGATTCGCGATTCCTGCAGACAAGCTCAACGATGTGTTTACCGCTGCGTTGGATGAATGTCGGCGGCGTACGCTTGAGCACATTGAGTTACCTGACGACGAGTCGTTTTCGATCGAGTATGTTAATGACAAGTCATGGTCGGGCTACAACTGGTACCAAGGCAATGCGAAGAGTTTGATTCAAATCAATACGGATTTTCCCGTACAGATTGATCGCGCAGTGGACCTTGGCTGTCACGAGGGATATCCCGGTCACCACACTTACAACGTGTTGGTCGAGCAAGAGCTGTTGAACAAGCGCGGTTGGATTGAGTATTCGCTGTACCCATTGTTTAGTCCGCAGTCTCTGATTGCCGAGGGAAGCGCGAACTACGGCATAGAGCTTGCGTTCCCGGGCGACGAGCGGCTCGAATTCGAGCGTGATGTGTTGTTCCCGCTGGCCGGTCTGGATGCGAACGACGTTGCGCTGTATTACGAGTTTTTGTCGTTATCGGCTGAGCTCAAATACGCTGGCAATGAGGTGGCGCGCGAGTATCTGAATGGCAACATCGATGCTGATACTGCCGCGACCTGGCTAGTTGAGGCCGCACTGAGCGACCCGGAGCGCGCCAAGCAACGCGTGCGTTTTATCGATGACTACCGCAGCTACGTGATCAACTACAATCTCGGCCAGGACATCGTCCGCGACTATGTCGAGCGCTATAATGCAGACAACGCCGCGCGCTGGAAACGCTTCGAGGACATTTTGTCCCGTCCGGTTGCGGCGAGCGATTTGAACTGACCTGACGTGGGAGTGATGCGATGAAGGTAGCCTTTCTTGGCTTGGGCGTCATGGGTTACCCAATGGCGGGGCATCTTGCCGCAGCCGGTCATGATGTCGTCGTCTACAACCGCACCGCAAGCGTCGCGCAGCGCTGGTGTCGTGAGTACAACGGCGTCTCGGCGTCGACGCCGGCTGCTGCTGTCGCTGGTGCGCATCTCGTTTTCGCTTGCGTCGGCAACGACGCAGACATTTGGTCTGTTGCAACAGGTGATCACGGCGCTTTGGGTGCGATGGCCGCGGGCAGCGTTTTCGTTGATCACACCACGACCTCGGCAACGATGGCTCAGTCGCTGAGCGCGACGGCGGCGGAACGCGACATTGCGTTTGTTGACGCACCTGTGTCGGGCGGTCAGGCCGGCGCCGAAAAGGGTGCGTTAACGATCATGGTGGGTGGCGATGAAGCCGTTTGCGAAGAGGTTCGGCAAGTCGCTGCCGCTTACGCGCGCCAATGGCGGCGTATGGGAAATGCTGGCGCCGGACAGTTGACTAAAATGGTCAATCAGATTTGTATCGCGGGACTGGTGCAGGGTCTATCCGAAGGCCTTAAGTTTGCCGAGTGCGCCGGCCTTGAGCCCGCGGCGGTGTTTGATGTGATTGGCGGCGGTGCCGCACAGTCGTGGCAAATGGACAACCGCGCCGCAACGATGGCAGCACGCGAGTTTGATCACGGCTTCGCGGTCGAATGGATGCGTAAAGACTTAGGGTTTGCGTTAGCAGAGGCTCGCAAGAATGGCGCTGCGTTGCCTGTCACTGAGCTCGTCGATCGTTTCTACGAGGAGATCGTCGAGAATGGTGGTGCGCGCTGGGACACATCGAGTCTCGTCACCCGACTGGATAGCAACGCAGGGAGCAAACCGAAATCGTGAGAGCGGGCGCGACGCAGTATCATTTTGATCACATCCGTCGCTCGAATTCGACTATCATTTAACGCATCACAGGGGTGGCCGAATCGGCCTGAGATCGGGTTTACGCATGGTGCGTGGGCAAGGAACCCTTAGAACCTGAACCGGACAATACCGGCGTAGGGAGGGATGGGATGAAGATCTATCTTGCAGCCGCGATCGCGGCGTTTTTACTGGGCAACGTGCCCGTCGTTTTTGCTGAGCAGCCGCTCGATGAAGTTATCGTCACCGGTGACTTTCGCGAACGTGCATTGCCGGATGTCGCAGCGAGTATCGCGATCATCGATAGCAGTACGGTCCGCGAGGCGGCCGTGCAACACTTCGAAGAGCTCAGTGCGTTAGTGCCGAATCTCAATTTCGCCGCGGGTTCAAACAGAGCCCGCTATTTCCAGTTGCGCGGTATCGGTGAACGCAGTCAATACGAAGGCGCTCCAAACCCGTCGGTTGGCTTCATTGTCGACGACATCGATTTCTCCGGCATTGGTGGTGTAGCGACAACTTGGGATGTCGAGCGCGTTGAAGTGCTGCGCGGTCCACAGGCGACGCGCTATGGCGCGAACGCGCTGGCAGGGCTGATTTTTGTGCGCACGGTTGCGCCGACCGAACAATTCGATGCGCGCGCGCAAGTGACGGCTGGTGATGATGGTCTAATTTCTGCCGGCGTCGCGCTCGGCGGGCCGTTGTCGCAAACCGTCGGTTATCGCATCGCGCTACAACAGTCGCAGAGCAACGGTTTTCGTGACAACGCTTTTCTCGGTGCAGACGATACCAACGGTCGTGACGAGCTCACTGCACGCGTGCGGCTGCGTTGGGATGCCTCTGCGTCAACGAGCGTGGATACGACACTGATGTGGGTGGATCAAGACAACGGTTACGACGCGTTCGCATTGGACAACGGGTTTACGACGTTCTCCAACCGTCCAGGCAAAGATGCACAGCGCAGCACGGCGTTGGGTCTGCGGGTGACACATGCGCCAACCGATGCATGGGTGTTGACCAGCATCACCGGTGTTGCGCGCACCGATGTCGAATTCAGCTTTGATGCTGACTGGGGAAACCAAGCCTATTGGGAAGGTTTTTTCGCGCCGCCGGCGGACGCGCCATTCACGTCAGACTACGATTTTTTCTCTCGTCGCGATCGTGACAGAGATACGGTTAATCAGGAGATACGCCTTCAGTCCACGCAAGACTCGCGTTGGTTCAATGATACGACGGATTGGTTGTTCGGTGTGTACGGGCTGAGACTCAATGAAGATCTGGCGACCTTCGATGATGGCATTTTTAGCGACGGTAGTTTTCCGGGTGGACTGAGTGTCAGCACATCGAATAGTGATTACACGTCCACCAAATTGGCGGTGTTTGGTCAGCTTGACCGCGACATCGGCGACCGGTTGAGTGTTTCTGCCGGGCTACGCGTTGAGCGACGCGACGCTGATTACAATGACAGTAGCGGTTTGTCATTGTCGCCGGGCGAAAGCGCGGTGGGTGGTCATTTGAGCGCCACCTTTATGCACAGTGACACGCTGAGCAGCTATGCGGCGTTGTCGCGCGGTTACAAGATGGGTGGGTTCAACCTGGGTGGTGTGCCTGACGGGCGGCGTGAGTTTGCGGCGGAGTTTTTGTGGAATCTTGAATACGGTTTGCGTTGGCAACATGATCGCGGTGCTGTGAGTGCGACGGCGTTCTATGCGCGACGCCGTGACCAGCAAGTTGATACGTCGTTCCAGCTTGTGCCTAACGATCCTTCGACGTTCGTGTTTTTTCAGGACAATGCCGCTAGTGGCGAGAATTTAGGACTTGAGGTCGAATCCACCTGGCGCATCAATGACGACTGGCAGTTGTACGCCAATGTGGGTTTGTTGGACGTCACGTTCGATGAGTTTGTAACAGACGGCGTTGATCTTTCAGGTCGCGAGCAGGCACATGCGCCGAGCTACAGCGGTGCGATCGGTGCGCGCTATGAAGCGGTCAACGGCGTATTCGCACGCATCGACGTCACCGCCAAAGATGCGTTCTTCTTCTCCAACAGTCACGACCAACGCAGTGATGCGTATCAGCTCGTGAACGCGTCGGTTGGTTTCACGCACAACGCTTGGCAGTATCGTTTATGGGGGCGCAACCTCACCGATGAACGCTACGCGGTCCGCGGATTCTTTTTCGGTAATGAGAAATTCCAGAAAGCAGAAAATATTAGAGAAAAGGTACGCTACACGTTATCAAAATACTAAACGAACTGAATTCATGAACGGAAGAGAACATTTATCATTTTGCCCATTGTCATGCCATTTAGTTTCACAATCACAGTAGTAACACAAGCCTGAA
>JBCBZK010000010.1:0-46605 GCA_039815365.1 Pseudomonadota bacterium
CCGGCACGGCGCAGCTGGACGGCAGCCAAGTACTCGTAGCACCGGACGACACGCTCGAAAACGAAGTGATGACTTTGTACTTTGATGGTGTCTATCAGGCAGCGAATGGCTGGGAAGTCAAGAACCAGTTGTTCTATGAAAAATACAACAACCTCAACGAGAACGCCTACGGGTTCTCACAATTCCATGATTCGTGGGTTATTGAAGACAAGGTCGTCATTCAAAAGAGCTTTGACACGGACGCAGTCACGTCAACGATTCAGATTTCTCCGTCGATTCGTCATACCGATTTCAATCACGGTAGCGACTTCATCAACGAGTACTTCGACCGTCGTGACCTGACCGGCCCATCAACGGCACTGGATCGTCGTTTGCTGTCAACGCGTAGCGGTACCGATTTCGCTGATCGCTACGAAGGCGATTACACCAACCTCGGTTTGGCATTACTCGGCGATTTCGTCTTCACCAACGGCATCTCGGCGTTGCTGGGTATTCGTTACGATGATATCGACGTGGAAAGCACCAGCATCGATGAAGACCTCGGCATCTTCGCAGGTGGCGCCCCGCTGAACGCTGACGACAATGAAACAGGCGTGTCGTGGACAGCAAGCTTGTCGTGGGAATCTCCGATCGGACTCATTCCTTACTTCACCGCATCTGAACAGTCGACTGTGATCGCAGGTCAGGGCGCGGAAATTCAAACTGGCGCTATCGTTGCTGATGGCTGGTTCGATACTTCTGAGCTGACAGAGTTTGGTGTTAAAGGCAGCTTCCTCGACGATAGTCTCTACATGGCATTGTCGGTCTACGAACAGGAACGTACTGACTTTAACGCTCAGGCGATTGTGACCAACCAAAGTAACCGCACTGAAGGTATTGAACTGGAAGCGCGTTGGGTTGTGAACGAAAACCTGGTTCTGACGGCAGGCTACACGCACATCGAAGTCGTAAACCTGAACACACTTGAGAACGCAGGACGCTTCAGCTTCTTCGGTGCTGATGACATCCCGCAGATCGATCCAGCCAGCGTCTTTGGCGGCCAGGCAATTGGTATCGTGTTCTCCGATGGCGAAGATGGCGCACGTCGCGCTGGTATGCCAGAAGACATTTTCTCATTCACCGGTACCGACGCGTTTGAAAATGGCTTTGCGGTCAACGGCAGCATCGTTAGTGTCGACTCGGTGTTCTCTGGCTTCTCACAAGCAGTAGAACTCCCGGCCTACACGCTCGTTAACGCTGGTGTGGTGTACGAGACGGATCAATGGCAGTTCGCTCTGACAGGCAAAAACCTGACAGACGAAAAATACTTCCGTGCAAACTTCCCGAACCTGTTCGGTTCGCAGATCGTATTGCCGGAACTGCCACGCAACTGGCAAGCGAGCGTCTCTTTCAGCTTCTGATCATTCGAAGCTAAGAGCACGCACAGGCCCCCGGCAACGTTTTGCGCTGCCGGGGGCTTTTTTTTGATACAACCGTGCTGATCAGCACTGTCCAAGGCCATCCCAATGCACCACCGACGCCCAACGCCACGCCTGCGAACGCTACTTTATGCTGCACTACTCGCCCCATTCATGCTGACAGGCTGCGAGAAACCGACAGCGTCGGTCGCACGGCAAGTCATTGAACCCAAGATTGTCATCGTCACGATGTTTGAACGCGGCGCCGACACGGGCGACGCGCCTGGCGAGTTCCAGTTTTGGCGAGAACGTCGTGAGCTCGACACGGTGTTTGAGTCCGGCGCACATCATGATATTCACTACAACGCAGACAGCGGCATCCTTGCAATCGTCACCGGTATCGGCACCGCCAAAGCTGCGGCGTCCGTCATGGCGCTCGGCATGGATCCACGGTTTGATCTGTCCCACAGCTACTGGCTCGTGGCAGGAATCGCGGGCTTCGACCCGGAAGACGCATCGATCGGTTCTGCGGCATGGGCCGAGTATCTCGTTGATGGCGATATCGCCCATCATATTGATGCGCGCGAAAAACCGGATGACTGGGAATGGGGTTACATCGAACGGCATGTCAAAACACCATTTCAACAACCGCGCCGCACACCGAACGGCGAGGTCTACCAAATCAACAGCGCGCTTGCGAACTGGGCATTTGAAATGACCAAAGACATCGAACTCGCCGATAGCGCCGAGCTTGCCGAGGCGCGTGCGCGTTACACTGAGCATCCAAACGCGCAAAAACCACCGTTTGTGCTCAAGGGCGACCACCTTGCGGCGTCAACATTCTGGCATGGCGAGATTCTGAACGATTGGGCTAATGCGTGGGTCAGTCACTGGTCTGAAGGCAACGGCGATTTCGTCTCATCCGCAATGGAGGAGACTGGTACGATGCAATCGATGACGTATCTGGACCGCATGGGTCGCGTGGATCGCGACCGCGTGATGGTGTTGCGCACCGCGAGCAACTACACGATGCCCCCACCGGGCATCAGTGCGGCCGATAACCTGCTTGCCGAAAACGACGGATACAGCGGTTTGGTAGTGGCGTTGGAAAGTGGCTATGCCGTCGGCTCAGTTGTCATCGATGCGTTGTTATCCGACTGGGATACCTACCGCGACCGGATTCCCGGGAGCACGCGATGAGTCGAGCAACCGTCTATCACATGATGAGTGCAGCAGACTGGCAAGACATCGGTATTGACGATACGTACTACCCAGCGACGTTTGCGGCAGAAGGTTTTATTCATGCGACAGCGGATCAGCATCTGCTGCTACCGATTGCGAACCATTTCCATGCGGACGCGACAGGCGAGATTGTCTGCCTTGAGATTCCCGTGGCCGCACTGGACGCGGCCAACATCACCGTTAAATTTGAACCACCGGCAGCGGTCGGTGATAAACCTGCACAGATCGACGGTGTCAGTCTGGACGGCATTTTGTTTCCGCATATCTACGGCGGACTAAAGCGCAGCTTTGTCACATGCGCTCACCCGGTAACGCGCGACGATGAAGCCCGTTTTGTTGAGATAGAATCGTTGCAGCTTGCGGCGCTATAACAACGAAGCGCTATTGCGCCGTAAGCGCTCGGTAAATGCGTCTGCCGCCGCCTATCTCTTGAACACCTTAGGCACGTGCCGCAAATCACGCCCCAGGCCTAACTCTTTGTTCAGACCATGCAGCCGCTCGTTCCATGCTGCGAATCTTGCAAGCTCACTACCATCACCGCAGAGAACCGGCGTATCGAGACCAACACTCTCGTAGGACGCAGTGGCCGCGATGTCTGCGTATTTGTGATAAGCGGCCATCATTCTTTTTTGTTCGTCGGTCAAAGGGTTATTCGGATCTTTGATCGGATTGTCTTGCAAGAATTTCAACGCCTCTTTCATCGTAAAACCGGTTTGCAAATAAAAGTGCAGGCCTTCGAGCGCAAAGAAGTAATCCCTGTCTTTGTGCCAGAACAGTCGCCCCCCTTCGATGGCGAAGTAATCTTGGTCCTCGCCCACCCAGCGATCGAACTCGAACTGAGAAACGCCTATCAGCGGGTAGTGGCTGGAATCGATCTTCTTGTACATTCGCTCGGGCAACGCGGCACAATCGCTGCCAGACTTAGGCGACAGGTCCGAGTGACTAAACTCTCCAAGTCGACGCACCACGTAGCCGCTGGTGACGGACTGCTCGAGCTTCGCTCTAACATCGTCATAGATAGTTCCGCAGTCAGGCCCGTATCCGTCATCCAGAATCGAAGGATTCTCGTTAAAGAATGCCAACATCGCCGGTGTTAGCTTGCCTTGCGCCAAGATCATTTCGAACTTCGCTTTTTCGAACTGGCCTTCGGCGTACTCAATCGCCTCAGACCGAGTTTGATCTTTCACGAAGCGGACGAGATCTTCGCTAAAACGCTCGTTGTTACCTTCCTCGATCGTCGATTTACAGCCATCGAATGTTCGGCGGACGAGTTCAATGTTAGGCCCAAACGCCTGCAAAATAGGAAGACCATTGCCGTTGATCAACTGCGCTTTTTTCAAGACACAACTGCGATTCTTTTCGCCTTCGATATCGGAGCTCACAACAAAATGCGCCGTGTGCAAATCCTCTACATGCCGCACGGCCAGCTGCGAAGCCTTCCCGATGCTCGCAATAGTGGACTCAAGATAGCCGCAGCTTTCATCATCGGCTTTTGCCGTCATCAGTAGAGCTATGGTCGCCGCACAAGCGACGACCCAGCGCAATAGGTTCGTCTTCATCGTTTTCATTCTGTGTTGGTGACGCATTGACTATACCAATGCAGAGGGACAGTTTGTCGCCGATCTGCAGCATCGGCGAACACACTCTGTGTTTTTCTGCCGACGCCTTGCGTGTCTACACGCTACCTTCGGATTCAACCACCAGCACTCGCACCTCTCCAACAGGATGCGCGACATGCTCGGTACCGACAGAGGCAAAAAAGATATCGCCAACATCCATGCGCGAGACGTGTTCATTGCCGTTTTCTCGATAGTGCATATCAACGGCACCGTCCAGAACAACAAACACCTCTTCACCGTCGTTGGTATGCCATTGATAGGGTTGGTCAGTCCAATGCAGGCGTGTCGTAATGCCTTGCATATTCGCGATCGACAGTGCATCCCATGGATGTTCCCCGGTGAACGTTTTTGCCGAAAAAAATTTCATCATCCAAGCCCGCTAAAGCACAACGTATTTCGCCACGAATATCGCAGCGATGACATACACCACGGGTGCACATCGATGCGCTTGCCCAGCCACCACTTTGATTAACGCATAACTGATGAAACCAAGCCCGATGCCATCGGCAATCGAATAGGACAGCGGCATCGTGACCGCCGCGATCACAGCAGGCGCACTCTCAGTGATATCGGTCCAATCAAGCTCCGCAAGACTGCGCGCCATCAGGCATGCAACAAACAACAACGCGGACGCGGTCGCGTACGCCGGCACACTGCTCGCCAACGGCGCGAAAAACAAACACAGCAAGAAGGCGACGCCGCATGCAACCGCCGTCAGGCCTGTACGCCCGCCAGCCTCAACGCCGGCGCCGCTTTCGATAAAGCTCGTCGTCGATGACGTGCCGGCTAACGCGCCGACGACCGTCGCACCTGAATCAGCAAGCAATGCGGGACGCAGTCGCGGCAGCTTGTGATTTGCGTCAAGCAGGTTGGCACGTGTCGCAACACCCACGAGCGTGCCAGCAGTATCGAATACATCAACAATGAGAAACGACAGTACAACGGTCAGCATCGATAGCTGCAACGCGCCGGCAATGTCCAACTGCAGCGCGACAGGCGCAATTGACGGCACTGCAGCCACAACACCTTTGAATTCTACTTCGCCTGTCACCCAGCCAACCGCGGCGGCAGCAAGGATGCCAACAATCACGGCGCCGGAAAACCCGCGTGACGATAACGCCGCAATAACGACGAACCCGGCGATACACATCGCTGGCGCAAACGATGTCATGTCACCAAGTGACACTAACGTCGCAGGGTTATCAACAATGATGCCGGCATTCTGCAATGCGATGAAACCGAGGAACAAGCCGATACCGCCAGCCATACCCAGTTTCAGATTGCGAGGGATCGCGTTGATCAGCCATTCGCGAAACGGCAAAACGCTCAGCACGATAAACAAGACACCCGAAACAAACACAGCGCCCAGCGCTGTTTGCCAGGAATGGCCGCCGCCGAGCACTACTGCATAGGTGAAAAACGCGTTTTGGCCCATGCCGGGCGCAAGCGCGACCGGATAGTTTGCCAACACACCCATCAACAGTGTGCCAACTGCGGCCGCGACGCAGGTCGCGACGAAGACCGCGCCGAAATCCATGCCGGTTTCGCTCAGTATCGCCGGATTCACAATCGTGATGTAAGCCATTGCGAGAAAGGTCGTCAGCCCCGCAATGATCTCCCTGCTAATCGTTGTGCCATGGCTGCGTAACGCAAAACGACGCTCCAACAACGACATTATTGAATACCTTGTCCGGGCATAGACGCCGGGTCGATCATCGTCTTCGGCGCGGCTTGCTGGGGCAGCGTATCTTCGAATGCATCCCAGCCTTGAACTAAGGCCTGCACAACTGTGTTGCCGACAATATAGGCGGCATCCATTGAAGGAATACCATCGTCAGGATACGGCGCCGTTTTGCTCCATGCAGCTGTCTTGCCTTTCGGCGGCATCGTGAAATTGCTGGCGGTCCGCAATACCAACACGCGCTCCGCGTCGACATAGCCGGCTCGATCCAGACGATGCAACGCGGTCAGCGTACCGCTGTCTTCCATATTGGAGGTCATGAAGTTCGCATCTTTGCCGGCGTAGAGCTTGAGCCAATCATTGGCCCAGGTGTTGAGCAACTCGCCATGCCAATAGGTGCTGGAGCTGAGCGTGTCACCGATCGTGACGAACGGTGGTCGCTGTGCCGCAGCATAGCCAGCATATTGTTTGCGAAACTCCCGCATTCCTGGCGCATCGTTTAACGTGATATCACGCGTCAAGTCATAGGCCCACTGGACAAGCCCCGGGTTCAGCGAGAACGAGATCGTATCGAGCGTCCATCCGCCATAAACATCTTCCGGGTTTTGCGTTGGCTCTTTCGCGCCCAGTGGCACCATGCCGTACGGCCAATGCGACGGGATTTCACGCCCGTCGATTTCATAGAGCAAGTCGCCATCAACCACATGTCGCGCCCAGGCGGCGGAGCCTAGAGACAGGTCATCTGGATCAGCACCCGAAATACCGGCAACCAGCCAATAAGCCTTGGAAAAATCAAAGCGCGGATCAACTCCGAGCGCCATCACGGAGGCAGTGGCGTTCGGAATGCCACCGCCTAGCAAGACCACCATCACGCCATCTTTGCTGGTGTACAAATCAGCCTCTCCCATTACGAATTCGTGTTGCTCATCGAATGTCCCGCGTTCGAGCCAGAACTGCAGCTCACCGGGTGAATCACCGGTTGGTTCGCCACGCTCAAACATTGCCATGACAACCACTTTGATCGGCATCGGCTTCGATTCTGCTGCGAATGCGTTGCCAACAGTGCCGAAAATTAACAAAATGGCTAACAAGAAGCCGTGAATCACACGCATAATGGTTACCTTACAATGTACCGGGCTGAAGAGAACAAGCACGCTGTGGATAAATGCCGCAACGCGTCTCCATTGTGTGTGGGATGATAGGTGCTTGCAAGCGGCGATCGCGAAGGCCGTTGCACCAAAAAAAGGCGTTAACCCGCGGTTTCAGCAGCTTTTTTTCCAATTTGGAACATGCCAACACGGTCTTGCTAAGTCGGCGTTTCACTTAGCATTTATGGTTTGTCAATACCATTTTTAGCTAGGGTTAGCGTTCCGAGCCCTTCGGTCACGAAGCATGCGCCCGTATACTGTATGGATTAGCAGAACCTAAGGAGAACAATATGGTGTGGTGGGGATGGATGGTCATTGGCCTGTTGCTGATGTGCGCGGAGATGATGGCGGTCGATGCCGCTTTTTACCTTGTCTTCCTAGGCTTCGCAGCAGTTATCGTTGGTTTTGTAGGCATGCTTGGCATTGATTTACCGATAGCCGGACAATGGATTCTATTCGCCGGCCTGGCAGCAACCTCGATGGTCTTTTTCCGTCGTAAGGTGTACCTCAAAATCCGCGGCAACCCGATTGGTTTTTCCGATCAGGTGGATGGTCGCCACGTTACCGTCATGGAAGATGTCGCCGCTGGCGGGCAAACCCGCGTAGAGTTTCGCGGTTCACGCTGGGATGCCACCAATGTGGGCACCGCGGCGCTTGCCACCGGTGATCAGGCCATCATCAACAAGACTGATGGATCGCGACTGGAAATCACTGCGCTCAACCCGCCCGGCTAAACGTCATAACGAATTACACTAAACAACAACAGGAGAATCATTGATGGGTGAAAACGACTTTTTATTTGTCGCCGTCATACTCGTGGCGCTTGTCGTCATCGTACTATTCAAGACAGCGAAGATTGTGCCGCAACAACAAGCCTTTGTGATTGAGAATCTCGGTAAGTACTCACGCACGCTACCCGCCGGCTTTCATATCCTGATCCCGTTCATTGAGCGCATTGCCTACAAGCATTCGTTGAAAGAGCATGCCATGGATATACCGGAGCAGATCTGTATCACCAAGGATAACGTGCAGGTAGGCGTCGACGGTGTGCTGTACATCCAGGTCACCAACCCGGAGCGTGCCTCTTACGGTATCGGTGATTTTATTTTCGCAATTACCCAGCTGGCACAAACTACGCTTCGTAGTGAGGTCGGTAAAATCGATCTTGATAAAACGTTTGAGGAACGAAGCGCGATTAACCTCGCTGTCGTCGATGAGCTCGACAAAGCATCCGACCCTTGGGGCGTCAAAGTGCTGCGTTACGAGATCAAGAACATCAACCCGCCGCATGACGTGTTGGGCGCGATGGAGAAACAGATGCGTGCCGAGCGTGAGAAGCGTGCCACGGTTCTGACATCCGAAGGTGAACGGGATGCCAAGATCAACGAAGCCGAGGCTGATAAGCAGCGCATTGTGCTCGCATCTGAAGCGGCTCAAGCACAACAGGTTAACGAAGCCTTGGGTGAGGCTGAAGCGCTACGTGAAGTTGCCAAGGCGACGGCGGAGAGTCTGCGCCTGGTAGGACTGGCGATTAACGAGCAAGGCGGCGAAAAAGCCGTGCAGCTCAAGATTGCGGAGAACTACCTCGGTCAGTTCGGTCAGCTCGCCAAAGAAGGCAACACGTTGATCGTTCCGGCCAACCTTTCCGACATGACGTCAATGATCAGTACAGCAACGGCTGTATTTGACAGCGCCAAGGACAAAACGGCCGACAGCTAGTCCGGCTTCAGCGATGCGCAACAGAAAGCCCCGACCTCATGGCCGGGGCTTTTTTTTCGTCTGCCGCCAGGGGGGTAGCGACTAACAAAACACGTTGCCCTGTCTAGGCTATTCGTCGTCTTTGTCAACGACGACCTCTTGCGTACGTGTGACGCTATCGCCATTCGCGCGCGTACGCGTTGCGCTTCGCGCCGCACCATCTTCGGTTCGCGCAGCGTTCACATCCAACGTTTGCGTGCCACCATTGGCCCCGGTACGGGTAACGTTTCTCGTGCCTGTTTGGCTCTCTGGATCCCAGTTGCGATTGCTGTCGCGCGACACCGTATCGCCGTTAGGTCGTACGGTATTCTGGGTACGGGTGTAACCCGTCTGCTCGTCATAACTGCCCGTTACATCACGTTGCCATTCGCCACCGTTAGGGCCGGTCGCTGTAGAATTTCGAGTAAAGCCATTGTCGGTACGCGTCGTCAGCGATTCGCTGCTCGCTTGTCTGCCACGCGGCCCTGTCGCCTCACGTTCGGTACGGCGAGTGCCAGCGTCCCGATCCGTCTCGCGTGTCACACGACGCTCGGCAGTGCGACCGTTGCGGCTAGTAGCCGTGGTCGTGCGCTCGACCGAGTCTGCTGTGCGTACGCGTTGCTTCTGGCGTTGCCGTTTGGCGCTTGCCGAGCTCTGCTGAGCTTCAGACGCACCAGCGGCCTCTACGACAGTTGGGCTGGTACCTAGCGTGGCCAACGCAAAGCTGGCGCATATCAAGATAGTTTTGTTCATTGTGAGATCCCTTTTGTTGTCACGACAAGGCGTTTAGAGCCGCCATATCAAGTCACAACGCGGGACCGCCGAATGGGTTGACACGACGCACCAAATTTCGGGCGAAAAAAAAGGCCGACACAAGGTCGGCCTTTTTCCAGCGAGCAAAACGCTCGCCAAACGCTGAGCGATTAAGCGGTCTTGCGACGGCGCAAGCCCAAGCCCATCAGTGCCATGCCGAGCAGCGCAAGCGTTGCAGGAGCAGGTACTTGGTACGCTGTTTCGTTGTTGGTGTCATACCAAACCTGGCCAGCAGGAACGAAGTTGGTGATTTCACCCGCTGCGTTCGTTTGCAAACGGGTGTTACCGAATGCTGGGTGGAACCAGATACCAATGGTGTCGGTGAACTGCACGCCGAGGTCCAAAGCGTCGTTGATTGCCGCAACATTGACGGACAGCGTTGAGATAGAACCCATGGTGTCATACGCATTTTCGAACTGACCCAGGAATTCCATGCCGCGCCAGCTAGCGCTGTTGTTTTGACCGTTGTACGCGTAAGCGAAGACGCTTTCGGTGTTGCGGTCAAAGTAGAAAATCGCCAATTCGCTGGTTGAGCGTTTCGGGTTCGGGCCATTGCTGATGACTAACCAGCCGCCGCGCGCTGTGTCGCCACTTGTACCCGTTGACGCGTTATCGTTGTTGTCGTTGGCGTAGTCAACTTCCCAGGTGAAATCCTGAGTATCGGTGTCGTACGTGGCGCGCAGAGAGTCGTAACCGTAGTTACCGTTACCGCCGAACGTGCCAGCGCCGCGCTCGAATTGGTATACGGGACCAGCGAAAGCGCTGCCCGCTACTGCCAAAGAGGCTACTGCAGCCAGTGTTTTAATTGTTTTGTTGATGTTCATTCTTCTTCGTCTCCAGACGTAATTTTGTCTATCGGTAGTGATAAAGCAATCGACGTGCCAGAACCTTTTTTGTTTATAAATACAATTACTTAAGTACCATTCAGTATTCTGTCAAATGTAAATTACAATGAAGTTGTAAGGTAACTCGACAGCGCTAAAGCCTGCCATCGCTCGACGACGAAACCGCTACAGATCTTCTAACTCAGCGTTGCGCTGATCCGCCATCTCCTGGATGACATGTACATCTTCAATCAACCGTCGCGTTGTCTCGGGATCAGGCAATGGCAATACCGGCGAGATATGTGCGGAGGGCGTTTCACTCTCATCGTCTGACGCAATCTCTTCGCTGAGCGCCGGCGCTTGCGCGCGCACCATGTTCGTCGCAGGGTCGATCAACAGTACATCGACGTCCTGCCCTGGCGGCAATTCATTGGTGAAATGCCATTGACCGGCATCGTCCTGCCATCGATAGACCGTCACAACGCCAGCATCAGGAATGACTTTGCCGACAGTGGCTGATGTCACGCCGTTGCGCCAGCGGTTAAACGCATCCCAGCTGTCAGTCACGCTCCACAACGCCCGCCCGTCTTGACCTTTGATAAAGAATGGCCCCACAACGGCGACGATAACGACCAAAATCACAAGCTTGACGAACAATTTCATCGCAACAGCATACGCAAAGACTTCGACAACATCTGTGATCCATGCGCCATTGCGCATCGCAGCCTCGCTTTCACCTACAATATGCGTTTTCCGGGCACCAACCGAACACTATGCAGCAAACACCATTAGAGGAGCGCCGCGAGCGCGTCTTTCTTGTATTAGCAGGCGTATTCCTGTGCGCCATGACGATGCTCAACATCGTTGGTATTTCCCATTTCGTGCAGCTTATTCAAGCATTTACGGTAGGCGGTATTGAGATAGGCCCAATGACAGTCGCTGCAGGCGTGTTGCCCTACCCCTTAACGTTTCTCTGTACCGATTTGATCAGCGAGCTTTACGGCAAGCGTCGGGCAAACTTCATGGTCACGGTCGGTTTGGGTCTCAACCTTTTTATTCTTGCGGTGTTGGCGTTGATTGACGCAGCGCCGCCCGCAGCCGCTGCGATCATGCCGCCGTGGCAAGCGATGGAACTGGCAAGCCCGGTTGGACTTCCAAATGGCAGCTCGCTTCAAGGCACCGTTGCGATGTTCGATCTCATTTACGCGACCACAACCGGCGCGATGGCAGCATCCATGATTGCCTACATCACAGCGCAGTACTGTGATGTACACGTGTTCCACTTTCTCAAAAAACTCACTAACGGCAAGCACTTGTGGTTGCGCAACAATGTGTCCACGTTGACCAGCCAGCTCGTCGACTCAATCGCGGTGATTTCAGTGACGTTCGGGGCGCTGTTCATAGCAGGCGAAATGTCGCTTGCCGTGCTCCTAGGCCTCATGGGCAGCAATTATCTCTTCAAGATGCTGGTGGCGCTGATCGACACGCTACCGTTCTACGTGCTGACCGCGAAACTGAGCGCGTACCTTGAGTTGAGCGAAACGGACCATACTGAAACGCGGTCTGACTAATGAGCGTCGAGAAAGCTTACAGTCGTCTTTCGAATGGTCCAAGCGAGCCCTTCAAGTAATTGATCCTATTAATTTTTATTTTTTGGCATGGCAATTGCTTCACTTCAGATGAAGATAGAACAATTACCTAGGTCAAACATCATGAAAAAATCAATCAAAGCTTTGATCGCTGTCATCGCAGTCGCTCTGCCAGCAATGGCTTCAGCAACTATCGTATCCGACACGTCTAACCCGTACGTCAACCTGCAACAAGGTCAGTCGTACACGGTCTACCATGACCTTACGTCCTACGGCGTGCCTGACGCGAACGAAGTCACCAACGCTTGGCTGCGTTTGAGCTTCTCGGACGGCTACCATCGTGGCGACTGGGCGCTCGATATTGCGAACATCTCAGCGGCAGGCGTTTCACGCACTTATGAAGTCGACGGCACACACGCTTTCGGTTTTGACGTTCGCTGGATCGGCGTTGGCGCTGCAGGCATCGATAGCCTGAACGACAACGGTATTTTGGCGGTCACAGTGAACGCTGCTAACACCGCTTGGTGGGCAGGTCACAACGACTTCTGGTGGAAGCACTCCACACTGTACGCCAACGTACAAGCAGTACCAGCGCCAGGCGCATTGGCACTGTTAGGCCTCGGCCTGTTAGGCATGGGCGCGGTTCGCCGTCGTCGTAACGCCTAAGCAATTACCTTGTCAGGTATTGAAACGGGAGCCTTTCGGCTCCCGTTTTTTTTCGTCTGCGATTTGTGTTCCGCCGCGCTTAGTCAGACGGCGCTTGTACGCTTCCCGGCACACGGATCGTTTCAACCAACTGTTGCACGTGATCTGGTGGCGGCGATGTCATCGCGCACACGCTGATCGCGACGGCAAAGTTAACCACCGCGCCGATAGCCCCAAATGCGTTGGGCTCAATGCCAAAGAACCAGTTGGCAGGCAGATCACCAAGGAATGCGGTGTCCGCAACAAACATGATGCCTTTGTGCTGAAACACGTAGAGCAGCGTTACGCTTAGGCCTGCAACCATGCCGGCAATCGCGCCTTCCTTGTTCATGCGCTTGGAGAATATCCCCATCATCAAAGCAGGGAACATCGAAGCCGCAGCCAACCCGAACGCCAACGCAACCGTGCCCGCAGCAAAATCAGGTGGATTGAAACCGAGGTAACCCGCTACTAGAATTGCGCCTGCCATCGACACCCGACTGGCGGTGAGCTCCTGGCGTTCGGTGATGTCCGGCTTGAACACCCCTTTCAGCACATCGTGCGAAATCGCCGACGAGATTGCGAGCAGCAGACCCGCAGCGGTGGACAACGCCGCCGCTAACCCACCAGCAGCAACGAGTGCAATCACCCAATTCGGCAGTTTTGCGATCTCCGGATTCGCCAACACCATGATGTCGTTGTCTACTTTGATCACCTCGTTAACCGCCGCATCCGCGCTATACCGGATACGCCCGTCGCCGTCTTTGTCTTCAAACTTCAACAGACCGGTTTTCTCCCAGTTCGTTACCCAGTCAGGACGCTCGTCGTACACCATGTATTCGCCTGCCGCGGGTTCCATCGTGTTGATGAGATTCAGCCGGGCCATTGCCGCGACCGATGGCGCCGTCGTGTACAAGATGGCGATGAACACCAATGCCCAACCCGCACTGATACGCGCATCACTGACTTTCGGCACGGTAAAGAACCGAATAATGACGTGCGGTAATCCGGCAGTACCGATCATCAACGACATCGTATACATGAACATGTTGGTCTGACTTAATCGCGCCGATGTCGTGTACTGCGAAAACCCGAGATCCTGGACAATCAGGTCGAGCTTATCGAGCAAATAGGTTTCGCTGCCGGTCATCGTCCAGCCAAGGCCGATCTGTGGGATCGGCATTCCGGTCAGGTTCAGGGAAATGAAAATCGCCGGAATCGTGTAGGCGAAAATCAGCACGCAGTACTGAGCAATCTGGGTGTATGTAATGCCTTTCATGCCACCCCAGACAGCGTAGAAAAACACAATCCCCATGCCGACGGCGAGACCGACTTCATAGTCCACTTCAAGGAAACGCGAAAACGCGACACCGATGCCTTTCATCTGCCCGATCACATAAGTGACCGATGCCAGAATCAGGCACACGACGGCTACCAGACGCGCTGCATTGCTATAGAAACGATCGCCAATAAACTCAGGCACCGTGAACTTGCCGTATTTGCGCAGGTAAGGCGCCAGCAGCATGGCAAGCAATACGTAACCGCCGGTCCAACCCATCAGAAAGACGGAACCGCCATAACCCATGAAGGCGATAAGACCGGCCATGGAGATGAATGACGCTGCGCTCATCCAATCAGCAGCGGTCGCCATGCCATTGGCAATCGGGTGCACGCCACCCCCGGCGATATAAAACTCTTTGGTCGAGCCGGCCCGCGCCCAAATCGCAATACCGATATACAAAGTGAACGTGGCACCTACGACAATATAGGTAAGCAACTGCAGGTCAGTCATAGTCGCACCCTATTCGTCGACGTGGAATTTGCGGTCCAGCACATGCATGCGCCACGCATAGAAGAAAATCAGTGCAACGAAAACGTACACCGAGCCTTGCTGGGCAAACCAGAAACCGAGCTTGAAACCACCCAAACGAATCGTGTTGAGTGGTTCAACCAAGATGATTCCGAATCCGAACGACACGATGAACCACACAACCAGACAGCCAGCGACGAGCCGCAAGTTGGCGCGCCAATATTGTTGGGCGGGCGTCATGCGCTGCGCCCCGCAATCAGGTCATCGACAACAGAAGGGTCGGCCAGTGTCGAGGTGTCACCGAGATTGCTGACGTCGTTCTCGGCGATCTTACGAAGAATGCGCCGCATGATTTTTCCAGAGCGGGTTTTTGGCAATCCCGGCGCCCACTGAATGACGTCCGGCGTTGCTATCGGGCCGATTTCCTTGCGTACCCACTGACGCAACGCATCTCGCAGCGCATCATCAGGCGCAACGCCTTCCATCAACGTGACATACACGTAAATGCCTTGGCCCTTGATGTCGTGGGGGTAGCCGACAACGGCGGCTTCGGCGACCGCTTCGTGCGCCACCATCGCGCTCTCCACCTCCGCTGTGCCCATGCGGTGACCCGACACATTCAAGACATCGTCAACCCGACCGGTAATCCAGTAGTCACCATCGGCATCGCGCTGCGCGCCATCGCCCGTGAAGTACATACCGTCGAACGTTGAAAAATACGTATCCACGAACCGTTGATGATCTCCGTATACAGAGCGCATCTGGCCTGGCCAGCTGTCGAGCAACACAAGATTTCCCGACGCAGCGCCGTCCTGAATCGTGCCCTCGCCGTCGACGATAGCCGGCTGGATGCCGAACAGCGGGCGCGTCGCGCTGCCCGGTTTTAATACTGTCGCGCCGGGTAGCGGGCTGATCAAGATGCCACCTGTTTCGGTTTGCCACCACGTATCAACAATGGGGCAACGGCCTTCACCCACCACTCGGTGGTACCAATCCCAGGCTTCCGGATTGATCGGCTCGCCGACCGAACCCAGCAAACGCAGCGATGCTCTTGAGGTTGCTTCGACTGGCGCATCTCCTTCACGCATCAGTGCACGAATCGCAGTAGGCGCGGTGTAGCACACATTCACATTGTGTTTATCGCACACCTGCCACAGTCGACCTGCATCCGGATACGTCGGCACACCCTCAAACATCAATGTGGTCGCACCATTGGCCAGCGGCCCGTAGACAATATAGGAGTGACCGGTGATCCAACCCACATCGGCGGTACACCAGTACACGTCGTCCGGTTGGTGGTTAAACACGTATCGGAACGTACTCGCCGCATAAACGAGATAGCCACCGCTGGTGTGCAGCACACCTTTCGGTTTACCGGTCGATCCTGACGTATACAAGATAAACAGCGGATCTTCGGCGTTCATCGGTTCGGCAGGACAGTCGGCAGGCACTAAGGTCTCAGCTTCGTGCAGCCAGACATCGCGCGCATCATCCCATTCGACGTCGCCACCGGTGTTTTGCACAACCAGCACTTTTTCAAGCGTGGTCACGCTGTCAATCGCGGCAGCGGCATCAACGTTCGCCTTCAAGGGAATAGCGCGCCCGCCGCGCAGACCTTCGTCCGCCGTAATAACGACGTTGGACTGACAGTCAACGATGCGGCCCGCCAGCGCGTCCGGCGAAAACCCGCCAAACACCACCGAGTGAACCGCACCGATACGCGCGCATGCGAGCATGGCAATCGCCGCCTCAGGAATCATCGGCATGTACAACGTGACGCGGTCGCCCTTGGTGACCCCGACATGCTTGAGCACATTCGCCATACGGCAGACACGCTCGTGCAGCTGGGCGTAGGTAATGGCCTCATCCCGCTCGGGATCATCACCCTCCCAAAGAATGGCCGTTTTATCGGCATTTTCCGCGAGGTGGCGATCCACGCAATTCACACAAACGTTCAACTCGCCGTCGTCGTACCACCGAATGTGCAGATCATCGCGGGCGTAGGAGACATCTTTGACACGCGTAAACGGCGTCATCCAATCGACAATCCCCGCCGCGTCTTTCCAGAAACCTTCGTTGTCGGAAACAGACCGTTGATACATACGGTCATAATCGGTCGCATCGACATGCGCGTTGTCCGCAAAATAAGCGTTCACCGGATGCACTACTGTCATTGCTATTCCCCCTCGAGCCGACAATCAAACTGTGTTGATTTTGCCCCATAGCGGACAAGCCGTCGATGTCGATCTGTCAGTTGTGGGAATCAGGTGGCAAAAACTGAAGTGCGTCGTCATCGATCGACGACCACTTGAACGCATGCAGATCCAAAAAGTAGTTTTGATTGACCACCCAAGGGCGCTGACGGGTCTGGCGCGGCAATATCGCCGCTGCACGCTTGATATAGCCGGCGTCCAAATCAATGAAAGGACGTGCCCCGTCCGTGTCAACGGATTGCGGTTGCACGACCGCCTTGCCATTGTCATCCATGTGCGCCAATAACCTCACAACCCACTCGGCGATCAACTCGCACTTGAGTGTCCACGACGCATTCGTATAGCCCATCGTCAAAGCAAGGTTAGGTACACCGCTGAGCATCGCGCCTTTGTATGTGGTGCGCTCGTTTGCTTCGACACGCACGCCATCGATACTGATGCGCGCGCCGCCGGCCACCTGCAACGCAAGACCGGTCGCGCACACAACCGTATCTGCATCGACCACTGTGCCATCATCCAGATGCACAGCATGCGCATCGAAGCCGGTAATCGCGCCGGTCGCCACACTTGCCTTACCTTGTACGATAGCCGCGAAAAAGTCGCCGTCCGGCGCCAGACACAGCCGTTGATCCCAAGGGTCATAAGGCGGTCGAAAATGCTTGTCTACATCCAGCGTATCTCCAAGCCGCTCTTTGATATTGCCAAGAATTTGCTTGCGAATCATGCCGGGAAAACGCCGCGACAACTGAAACACGCTCATCGTGTATAGAATATTCTTCCAGCGTGTCAACCAATGCGCGACACGCGCGCCGAACCAGCGATGCGCCCATCGACTGAGTCTGTCGCGTGCCGGCATCTCTGCAATGTAGGTCGGCGTGCGTTGCACCATCGTCACGTGTGCACCCGCCTCGGCGAGACTGGGCACTAAGGTCACTGCTGTCGCGCCGCTGCCGATAACAGCGATACGTTTGCCATCGAGCGCATAGTCTTGCGGCCAATGCTGCGGGTGTATCCAGTCACCTGCAAACCCATCCCGACCTGGAAAATCAGGCGTATATCCGGCGGCGTAATCGTAGTAGCCGGTGCACAACAACATAAAGCGACAGCGGCATTGCACAAGCGTGTTGTCGTCCGTCTTGCGAAGTCGCAACGACCACTGTTGCTGCTGTGAATTCCAGTCAGCGCCTCGCAGTCGATGTCCAAAACGGATATGCGGCAAGATGCCGCCGTCTTCGGCTGTTGCTTTGATGTAACGCTTGATACGCGCGCCATCGGCGATGGACTCATCCTCTATCCAAGGGCGAAACGTATAGCCAAGCGTCGGCATATCAGAGTCCGAACGCACGCCCGGATAGGAAAACAAATCCCAGGTACCACCGACATCGTCGCGCGCTTCGAACAGCGCGATACGATCGTTAGGGCGCGCGCGCATCAGGTGCCACGCAGCACAGATGCCGGACAAGCCGGCGCCAACGATAATGATGTCAAAGTCGTTTGGGTCAGAAGACGGTCGTGTCATGCGAGGTCATAGCTTCAGCGATGCGGTTAACCCGCTAGTGTACGCAAAGCGCCTGTCTCGCGCCTTCTACAAATCGCCATCAAGTGCTATGTCAATGGCGTATCCGAGGGAAGTTCATGCGCGTCGAAAACAGGCCATGTGAACGTAAATTTCGCACCACGTGCCATGTCAGGGTCGGAATCAACGCTAATCGCACCACCGTACGAGTCGACTGTCTTGAGCAGGATCGCAAGCCCCATTCCGCTACCTTCCAGATCATCCCGCGGTTTAAGCGTCTGGAACATTTCAAACACACGCTCCTGAAACTGCAGGGGAATACCCGGGCCGTCATCGCGCACCTCGAACTCGAGCATCTTGTCGATACGCGTAACGGTGACGTCAATGGTACCTGTATCTTGATCATGGTGTTTCTGGGCATTGTCGATGAGGTTGCGCAGGATCAGTTCCATAGGCGTGCGGTAGGTAAACACGGTCATTTCCGCTGCATGCACCAGAATCTCGAATCGATCGTCACGAATCATCGTGACGCAATCCGATACGCACTCAAGCAACTCCACACGCTCGATAGGTTGCTGCATCCTGCCAACGCGCGAGTACTCAAGCAATGCAGACAACAGCGAATCCAGGCGCTGGATTCGCTGCGTAATCATGTTCAGATGTTTCTGCGAATCCGCAGGAATGCTGTCGCCGATATCCTCATGGAGGAAGCCAGCGAGGTTCTCGATAGCCCGCAACGGCGCACGCAAATCATGCGACGCGACATACGCGAACTTGTCCAATTCAGCGTTGACCTGCTCAAGCTCCTCAGAGCGTGTCACCAGGGCATTTTCATTTTCCAAAAGCCGGCGTGACCGATCACGAAACACCTCGAGTGCGTTCGCGATATCACTGAGTTCATCCTCACCGACATGCTCAATCTCAACGCCAAGGTCGCCGCGCCCGAGCCGCATCGTTGCATTCGACAGTCGCCGGAACCGACGCAGCAAAACGCGGTACACATAAAAATAGGTGAACGTCAGCGCAACGAACACGCTCAGCAGCGCCGTCACCACTAACCACGTGCGTGTGCCGCTGAGGGCGAGATCCGCGCGGATAACAAGATCACGTACTGCCGTGTTATTGGCCTCTTCGACGACGATAAGCTGCATATTGAGCTGCTCGCGCAATTGTTGAACGGTGCGAAGCGTCTCATCAAGTTCCGCTCGCAAACTGCGCGTTTGCTGCACGGAGAAGAACAGGCTGTCCTCGCCCATTGCATTGCCCAGCATAAACAAATCAGACAGTGGCTTGGCTAAATCACGACGAATCGATACATCACCCAGCGTTGCCGTAATTGCAACCATCTCTCGCAACGTGGCTGCAAAATCGGTCGATGCAGTATCAACGCCGGTCGCTGCTTCGCTGTTGGCAAGTGCTGTCGCCAAAACGTTGAGTCTTCTGGCGCCAGCCCGAATGTTGAGCACATCGGCATACACATCACCGCCCTGCAGATCGCCAGGCAGCGTGACGCTTTCAATATCAGCGGCAGCCTCAGAGACAGCAACTACCCGTTCGCCAATCTCCTGACGGCGGCGCACGTTCGCATCGATCAGCTCGGTGACTTCGTTGGTTCGCGACGAAATTGCATTCACCGTGTCTCTGAAACTCGTCTGCGAAACACTGGTGATCCGAGACTCGGGCACTTGCTCGCGAAACTCTTCGACCGCGGCATCAAGTGTTGGTGCAAGCGCGTCGAACTGCGCCAGCAATGAGTCAATCCGATTGCGCTTTTCCGGATCGAGTTGCTGATCAACTTCGATATCGTAAACCAGTAATCCAAATAGCATTTGCGACAGCGCGCGAGCCTGAACCTGAATATCGGAAAAAGTCAGATTGCGTGCAACGGCCTGATCCAGCGGTTCTTCGATTCGATTTTTGGCAACCCAGCCGATCACTGCTGCCAACGTAGGCAGCAACGACAACAACAACAACGCCATCAAAAGCCGTCCACTGATGCCATAGAACAGGCTCTCCGAGCGGGATTTGCCACTGGCCGGAGCTTGTAAACTAGCGGTCGTGTTCGTCGGGCTATTCAAAATTTGCGCGTTCCGTCGCTATCTCTAAACAATGTATGACACTCTAGGCTCAAACTCAGCAAGGACACTAGCCATGGACGAATCGCTCTCCCGCCGCAGGATATTCGCATTGCTCGGCGGCCTATCGGCTGCGCGCCTGCTCACCAGCGCACCGCTGCAAGCAAACGACGATACGCGATTTGCGCATGTCAGTCAGGCTATAGAGCGGCTGAACGACGACAAACCTGAGCAAATTCGCTTGCTGGCTCCGGCAGGCTCAGAAGCCAACCTTGCGCCTATCATCCGTGAATATCGTCAATTGACTGGTATTTCAGTGAAAATTGATCTTGCACCTGTCGACGATATCAATACGCAACTCTTGCTGGGGCAGATTTCAGGGGGCCGCGCTTACGACCTCGTTGTGGTTGCAACGTTCGGTATTCCCGATCTTGTTAGCGCAGACGCGATCATGCCAATCGACGACCTCGAAGCACGCTTTCCGTTCGCCAGAGAATCACGAGAATCAGGTTTATACCGGCTTGGCGACCGTTTTGGCAGCCATAGCTATGGCCCGCAAGTGGACGGTGATTTGTATGTGATGTTCTATAACAATGCCGTTTTGAACGATCCGGATTTTGTCCAGCGCTACAAAAAAATCTACGGCGAGCCACCGACGCCAGCCCAAACCTGGGATCAGCTAGATCGATTGATGCGCGTCGCGCAACGCGCCGATCGTTCGGCTTACGGCGGCCTGTTGTTTCGAACACCGCGCTATATCGTTTGGGAATTTTGGAGCAGAATGCATGCTGCCGGCGTACTGCCCTTCGACAACGCTATGGAGCCACAACTGGCAGATTCGCGCAGTATCGCTGCGTTGGAGGCGATGATATCGAGCTCTGCGAGCCTGCACCGCCGGGCAAATGCCGCCTCGCTGACAGAAAATTGGGAGTTGTTTTGCGAGGGACGCACGTTGTGCAACATCGGCTGGGGTGGCAGTCAGAAATTCTTTGCGCGACATTCCAAGGACTTCCCGAAGGGCATCACGGTGACTCAATTACCGGGTATTCAAACGCCAGAAGGCGTTCTACCGATCCCGTATTTCAATTGGGGTTGGAACCTTGTGATACCCACAGGAGCCCCACACCCCGAACTTGGCTTCTTGTTGGCAGCGTTGGCGGTAGAGCCCGAAGTTTCGACGCAAGCGGTCGCTGCCAGAGACGGTTTTTTTGACCCATTCCAGCCAGCGCACTACACTAGCGAAGAGATCGAGAAAGCCTACGGAAGGGAGTTTTTGGCAGTTCACCAGCGCGGTATGCAATCGGCAATTCCAGACTTGTATATCAGCGGGCACGGCCAGTACATGGAAGTCTTGAGCCACTACCTGGTTCAAGCAGACAGAGGGTTCATAAAACCACTGGAAGCGATGCAAGCGGTAACAACAAAGTGGCGGGCGATAACGCAAACACTTGGTGTTAAACAACAACAGCAGCAATGGCAGTCATTGCTCAAAAGCTATCCCGCAGCGTACTTAGCGGCATTAGCGTAAACCAATCTCGAGGATGAGATGCAAGCACAAACAATAGGGCATGAAGCTGAGCAACCACTCAGACCTGTCAATGTATTGGTGATCGATGACGACGAAGTCGATGTAGTCACCGTTAGGCGTGCTTTTGAGCGCAAGAGAATCGCTAACCGAATCTATGTTGCCAAAGACGGCATTGAAGCGTTGGATTTGTTGCGTACCGGAGAAATTACACGACCTATTTTGATCTTGCTCGACATCAACATGCCGCGGATGAACGGTCTTGAGTTTCTGCGCGAGTTGCGCAAAGACCATGACCACCAGAGTCATGTCGTGTTTATCCTGACGACCTCCTCGAATCAGTCTGATATTTTTGACGCATATGAACTCAACGTCGCTGGATACATGCTGAAAACCGAAGTCGGAGACGGATTCGTTGACGCGATCGGTTTGATCGAATCCTACTGGCGCATCGTCGAATTCCCGTTGAACTAATCAGGCGCGCGGCTCAACTCAAGACGCGCATCTCTGCAGGCCTTAGCGACAACACACGAGCGGGCCAGGCGAACACCGTAAGTCCAATAGCAGCGCACGCCAGTGCGTTCGGTGTACTCGTGATGCTCGCAAGCACTCCCCAAAGTGCACTGCCGCCTGCCATACTGCCCATAAAACTCATCATGTAGACCGATAACGCGCGCGAACGCATTTCCTCATCGAGCGCTAGCTGCGCTGCTGTGTGAATCGATGAGAGCACGGCGATCCACGCGAAACCGAACGTAAAGACCGCCGCTAGTGCAGCAAACAAATGATCGGCGAGCGACAAACCACCCACACCAAGCGCGCAGAGCATCGACGCCAGAACCACTAACGTATCGCTCGTCGTTCGCCGACGAATAGCCGGCAAAACAATCGCGGCACTCACCGCACCGACGCCGACACCGGCTACCAACAAACCAAACGTCGCCGCGCTGCCGTTAGGTAACCCGCGCGCAACCACCGGCAACAGTGCCCACAATGCGCTGGCGAATACGTAGAACATCATGCCGCGAGCAATGACGAGCTTGAATGCGCTGAACGCCCAAACGTAGCGAAGCCCATCACCAATGACCTGCAACACCGGTTGCGATCTCGTTTTCAAAGTGCGCGGTGTGTATTGCCATCGCAATAGTGCGACGAGCACGGCGACGTAAGACACCGCGTTGAGCAAGAACACAGCGCCTGCCCCTAACTTGACCACAATAATGCCTGCGAGAGCCGGACCGATTGCCCGTGCGACGTTGATACTCAAACTGTTCAAGGCGACAGCCGCCGGCAGTTGCTCACGCGCCACGACGTTAGGCGTTACGGCCGACCAGGCCGGCATCATCATCGCAGAGCCTAAACCCATCATCAGCGTCATCATCAGCAACACCGTTGCGTCTGTTGCACCGCTGAGCGTGAGCACACCAAGCGTTGCCGCCACAGCCAGCAGCCAACACTGCGTGACGATCAGATACTGCCGTCGATCAAAAATGTCCGCCAATGCACCGGCCGGTATCGCCAACAAAAACATCGGCAATGTCGTCGCTGTCTGTACCAGCGCGACCATGAGTGGCGACGCGGACAGCGACGTCATGTGCCACCCGGCACCGATATCGTGCATCCATGTACCGGTGTTGGACACCAACATCGCTAACCACAAAGAAAAATAGATTCGATTGCGCAGAGGTGCCCACGCGCCGATTGAGGAAGATGTCACAGGTGCTTTGGGATCAGGCGCGGTGCCAGCGCAATGGCCGGCCAGGTGTACGCACGACTTGCTGCTTGGCCTCAAGATCAAGCTGAACTGTTTTCATCCACCATCCGGATGTCTTGCCGCCCGGGAACAGCGCCTCTGGTAAATGTGGTTTTACAAGATCAAGTAACTGGGCGTGCGTGGCGCCGGGCGGCACGGTTGGCAACACCTGCAGGTACGCTTGATGCATTGCTGTATATTTCTCAGCAGTCACGCGCGTCGTGCGGCCGGGCGTATTGACGTTCTCAACAACGACTTTGTTTTGTTTCATCAAACACCTGTCGCTCAGCGCGACGTTGGAGACGGCCTACTCGCCGTGCCGAACGATTTCGTAGACCCGTATTTCTGTAATGAACGGATTCTTGCGCGCCAGTGCCTGAGCAGCCTCAAGACTCTCAGCCTTGATGATCGAAAATCCTGTTGTTGCAGCACTATCGAACGGAATCTCTGATTCGCCTTGCTTGGTAATCCGACGGTCGTCCATGAGGCCGCCGTGCTCCTCTGTGCAATGCCCGACCTCGTCGAACCAGGCATTCCATGCCGCCATAACGTCTGACGTCGGCTGTTCGAATCCGACGTGTAAGAGCATGAATCGCTTCATTGCGCCTCTCTTTCTTATGTGTTCACGAAACGCACGATGAGTGCGGGTGGTCTTTCGTGTGTTTGAATATAACGTAAAACTTTTGTGACGGCGACACAGCATGCAGACGAATCATTGCTACACTCGTTGGTAATGATCTCGAACGTTCATGGAGGGTCTCATGGTCACTACTGTTGCTGCTGTTGCTATTGGTGTCGTCTGTTTGTTGGTCGGGCTGATTCTCGGCTTGTGGTATGCGGGCCGTGGCAAGAACATCGAGGCCTCAAAGGCAGAGTCGGTGCAAGCTGCATTTGACGAATACAAAGCGGATGTGAACGCTCACTTTGGCGAGACTGCCAAGCACTTTGCGGCAATCGGTCAGGAATATCGCGCGTTGTATGCGCATATGGCTGGCAGCGCCGAAGCGTTGCTTGGCGCCGATTCCGATGTGAGCCAGGAGGGTTTCCCCAGAATTGCGGCTGCTGGTGCCGTAACGCTGGATCAAAGCAGCGAAGACAGCACTGTAGACGAAATCGATCATGCTCCAGCCGAACCTATTGAAGCGGAAGCTGAGCAATCGACCGAGGCGGTCGACGAACCGCTCAGCGATACACAAGACGAATCACAGGGCGACGCAAATTCAGCAGCAGAACCTGATGACGATGCAGACAGCAGCGACAGCGACAGCGACAGCGACAGCGACAGCGACAGCGACAGCGACAGCGACAGCGATGATTCTGCGAGCGCCGAGGGCGCAATGAAAACCTCTGATACAACCCAGGATCCGGGGAAAAAAGCATCTGATGCCTAAGCAACGGTGAGCACACCCACACACTGCAGCAACTGTGGTGTTGCACTAAACGCGGACGACCGATTCTGTTCGAATTGCGGGCAAAAAGTATTCACGCCCGACCAGCGGCGTCTCCCGGCTTTGGTCAGCAGTAGCCTGGAAGACGTTACATCACTGAACGGCAGGTTTCTGCCAACATTCGCAACGCTGTTGCTAAAACCGGGTGCCTTGTCACTTGCCTACCGTCGCGGTCAGTGGCGCCGATATCTTACGCCAATCAATGTGTTCTTGCTGGCGAACCTTGTGTTCTTCCTCGCACCCGCACTGACCGATTTTAACGTCGGACTCTACGACCAACGCACATCACAACCTTATAGCGAATGGGTTGCTCCATGGATTGATGCGCGCATTGAAAGCAGCGGCGATACGTTCGCTGAATTTTCTCAACGCTACGCGGCGCGCGGCAATGACATCGCGAAAACACTCGTCATCCTGCATGTGCCATTCATCGCTATTATTACACTGCTGTTGTTTTTCGACCGAAAATTACTGTACGCCGATCATGTCGTGACCGCGTTACACTTTTTTGCGTTCCTCATGCTCTACTACGCGCTGCTGCCTGTCGTGGTGCTGCTCCTCAGCGGTCTCAACGCGCTTGTGGGCGGCTCGCTGCCGGCATTTCATATCGCCCTGTTAGTGCAATTCGCCTACACGATACCGATGATGAAAACAGCGTTTGGTGTTGGCTGGTTGCGGGCCGTTGTTAGCACCGCGTTGTTCGCACCCGCTTTACTGGCAGCGCACCTGTGCTACAGGTTTGTACAACTCATGATTGTCATGGCGTTGCTGTAGTCTCGATCGATTCGTTGCTACGACACACTTGCTCCGGCACTGATTGCCGGTAGTTGGCAAGTAACTGCTGAGCCGTCTCTTCTTCGGCCGGGGTCAGTGCCTGGTACTTGCGTTGGAACGACCAACCGTAACCCCAGCGGTACCAATTATAGAAATAAGGACTACCCCCCCAAACGCACGCCTTCATGCATCACGGCAGCCAATGCGTCGTTTTGAGTCGCCGAAGCCACACACTGCTTCAGCGCAAGATCGGCTGCCTTTCGTTGTTCAGCCGTGCCGCCTTTCCAGTAAGCAATGTCATGCTCAAAGCAACAGTTACACCAATCACTTTCGCCGATCACACTGGCATCAGGAAACAAAGAACAACCATCGCTGGCAAAAGGTCGTAGTCCAGCGTCGCGCGTGCAAGCGCTGAGCGCAAGAAAAGAACACATCACGAAAACGCGACGCGTTACGGACATCAATCTTACACTCGAACACGGTGCGCTCACAGTTTCGTCTCCCAATAGACATCGATGATGTGCTTCGCTACTGCCGAGCGCGGATGCACTTGCGCGAGCTTCATCCACGCTAATCCGGTTTCCGACCAGGCGCGATGCTTGCAAGCCAGACACATAAAAGCACGCTTAATACCCACATCACAAACGTCGTAAGCACCAGCGACCACTGTATATTCATCGCGAGCGCTATGCTCGCTAGCAGTGGTGTCAAACCCAAACTACAGCTAACACCTATCAATATTGGCCGCCGAACTTTGTATCTAGCCTGCATTTGGTAAGGCAGCGATAACACCAGCGAAAAACCCAAGACCAGCGACCAATTCTGAGCAACGAAATCGATCACGCGCATGAGCTTTGCATCATGGGTATTGTGACCTCACGCTGGCGTTCCGCCGCAGCGCGGCAACCGCCATGCACCCTGTCGCTCAACACTAGGTTTACTATTTTCCAAACTGCGCCCACGTTTCCGGCCACGGCGGAAGATTACCGGAGGATTTTGTGTAGGGAATGCCCTTAGTGCTCAACTCGAATACATCGCCAGCACGCTTATCGATGACGTACGCTTCACTCAGCGTTTGAGAAGCCGTAACACACTCGTTAGGTTCGTACTCGCCTGTCACGCCATGGTAGGCAGAGAAATATCTGAAACAGGCTCTTGGCGGCGAGAACGCATCAGAGATACCCCATGTACCACCCACCGTCACCATATTTCCTGGGTACCACATGAAGAGACGCCCGTCTGGCGCTGTGTATTCAACGTAGATTCCGTGGCCGGTTTGTTTCACGATCGCCGTGACATCTGAGAGTGCTTCGTTCAGACGTTCACGAACTTGATCATTGTCTAAATTTCTAAGCTCTGACTCTGCGACGATTTGTTTAGCTATTACCTGATCACTAAATTCGAGCGCGTCCTCGAAATCCATTTGGTTTGCGTTTCGTGGATCACTCGCGCAACCCGATTGAATCACGATAAGCGACAAGACTATCAAGAAGGTTTTTGTTTTCATCATATCCACGACTCAGACTATTTCTTGGGGCACTCAAAACCATCGATGACATCCGTGTCGTGAACGACCCGCCAATCGCCATTGGATGTGTCATAGACCACGGGCGTGCAGTACTCATGCATCACCACATAGTTTTTCCCGACTTCCGGCTCGAATCCAAGGTAAGACCAGCACCACGGGCCATTGATGTTCTGGTTGGGTACGGAGTGCATCATGAAGTGCAGTTTCTCACCAACAGGAAAGCGCGCCTTCTTTATGAACTGTCCATCAAAAGAAAAACCAGTAATGCGTTCAAAGCTGTCGCATTGAGGGTTTTCCAATAAATCGTAACCTTGGTAAGGCTCGTTGTTGACGGCCCTTACGCCTTCTTTGTTTCGTTGAAACGTAATGGTCGCGTGTGGCTCATCGACAGGTATGTCGACGTAGTTGGTTGCGCACCCTGTGCATACCAGCATGACCATGCTCAAAAGAACCGTTCTTCTCATTCTTATCCTCCCCCCAAAATCTGCTGCGTGACTCGTGGCTCAAAGCCCAAGGTCCACGCCCTTTTCGTCGGTGTCCGATAGCTAAACGCCTGGAGCATTGGATTCTAACTCAATCGCATTCTCCAACGAATCACTAACCTCAATTTTGTTACAGACTTTGAAGACACAACGACGTCGGTTCGATATTCGTCGTAGCGCATTTCTTCCAAACCACTGGGCTGCGTTATTGAGTATATGACGCAAATTCGTACCACTCATGCAGTGATAAGTGCATTTCGTACAGTGGCGCGCCTGTGCTCGAATCGATCTGGATACGTTCTGTTCGCAACGCAGCGCTAACCAATGCGGCGTTGTACATCTACCTCAATTCACTATCTCGACTAAAGGACACACCCAATGAACAAGTTACTGACAGGACTCCTTGCACCGCTGATTCTGCTAGCGCCATTCAACGCCACCGCAGACGACAGTCCCGTGATCTCCGCAGGCTTGGGCGACGCCATGCTACCCGCGATTGCCAGCTTTGCCTTTTGCCGCGGGATCGCATTGTCCGAAGGGTTTGGCGGCATGCCGGTGGTACTCAGCAAGCCGGTTGATAACCTCGGCGGCTTCATGGGTGATCCGAATGCGTTGGACCCGAGCTTGTTCCAAGTGAAAGTAGGCAAACGCTCAGGCCTGGTTCAACCGATCTGCGCAACACTGGCACCCGCCGTCGATCCGGCCGAACGGCGCACCGTTCTATTGATTGGCGAGTTTGGCCTCGGTGGCGACAACGGACCGATTGCGCTACGTGTAAAAGGTGATCTGACCGCAACGGATGGCACAAGTTTGCGCGGTGCGAGGACGCTCGACGTTGGCGAAGTAAATGGTGGGCCGAGCTTGGTGTTGGCCGAAGTTTTTGCACCTGGCGAGGTTTCGACATCGCAACCCGATGATGGGACACGCAACCGTTTCTGCCCTAGCGACGGAACGACGCAAATCGTCAAGCTGACATTCTCTGGCGGTGTTTCCGGACCCAACGGCGGAGCGTTAGCGGACGACCCGACCGCTATGGCTGGCATTGAAATTATGGGTGTCGCGGCTAACGGCATGCGTAGAGTTCTACACCCGACCGCACTGCGCGATGACGACATGGACAACCACCTGGACGTATGCCTTGGCACCGAATCTGAGGGTTTGCGATTGATTCGCGCTCAGGTCAACAGTCACACGTTCTACGCCCCGCAGAACGTACCGGGTCGCGCGATCACAGTGTCGATCCAACAGCCATGATTCATTGCCAAACCAAAGTGAGACACGCATCATGAACCTACAATCACCGAACCTCAGGAACTTGCTGCTAGCTGGTTTTATTCTGACTTTCACAGCAGCTTGCGGGTCGAATAGCAGCGATGACTCAGTCAACGTAGTCGACGACACGTCAATGGACATGCCAACAGATCCGCCAGTCGCTGAACAACCGTTCCAGGAGTTGTACAACCAGGGCGTTGACCGCTACCTCGGGGTCTTTGCACCGATGTCCGCCAACCAGTCGTCTGACGGTATTACAACGTACACGTTTGACGGTAGCGCCGACGGTCCCGTCTGCTTCACTGGCAATCCCTTCGCCATGTCCACGCGCGACGGCACCAGATCCGAACTGATTATTTTCCTTCAGGGTGGCGGCGCTTGCACTCCCAACGCTTGCGATGCCGTTGAAGCGGCTGAGCCTGCCACGCCTATTCCGTTTGGCATACTAAGCGCGACGGATCCAACCAATCCTGCGGCTGACTACAATACTGCCTATCTGCCTTACTGTGATGGTTCATTGTGGATGGGTGACCGAGACAGTGATGAGGACGGCGACGGCACTAGCGACCGTCTGTTTCGCGGGCTCCAAAATCTGTCTGCGTCGCTCGATGTGATCGTAGGTGCATACCCGTCACCGAGCAAAATCTTGCTGACGGGCAACAGTGCCGGAGGCGCCGGCACTCATGCCGCGATACCACTCGTACGCAAGCTGTACCCCGAAGTGCCAATTGAGCTCGTCAACGACTCAGGCATGGGTATCTTGCCGGAAGGTGGCCAAGACAATTTGAACCTGTATTGGAACTCTGATGCGTTCTTTCCGGACAGTTGTGAAAACTGCATCGGCGATGACGGCAACTTGACTGACTACCACAAATATCAACTGGCAGAGGACCCTGATCTTCGAGTCGGGTTTCTAAGTACCAAACAGGATGCGGTGGTCACCGTCGAGCGCGGTACATTGAGTGGCGCCGAGTTCGAAGAGCAGCTTTTGGTTGCTATCGGGGAGCTTAGCGATGCGTTTCCCGAGCGCTTCCAGAGTATGATCGCTGATGGTGATGGCCACACGTTTATTCTAAGGGATTTCGAACGTGCGGTCGGCGGCGTGACGGTCAAGCAGTGGATTACTGATATGCTCGACGACGACGCAGATTGGGTGTCAGTGAGCGACTGAGCGAGGCAGTGATAACAGAAACATTCAGCCGCCTTACGCGCCGGCAACTCCAGAGCATTGTGTTTTTACTGGTGCTGCCGGCATTGAACTGGGCGTTTGTCGTGGTAACGCTTTATGACCTAGGTGTAAGCACGCCCGGCAGGGCTGGGCGTGCTGCGTTTCGACTATGGCTGGTCTTCGGTTTGTCCTTCGTCGCTCTGCGTCTACTTCGAACATACGCGCCCGCAATGCTCGACAATGACCGATTTTGGCGCCAGCTTGGTGTACATGTTCTAGTGGTTGTCAGCATTGCCGCATTGATTGGGCCATTTTTCGAGAAACCAGCGTTTGTTGAACAGCAGGGCAGCATGTTGATGCCGCCTGTCTTCCTTATTCTTGAGATCGTTGTCTACGTGGCGGTGTTGTGGATGTTGCGTCAACAAGAGGTCAACTTTGCAACGACAGACAGACTGAGAGAAGCGCAACTGAGTGTGCTGAAGTTGCAGAGTAATCCTCATTTTCTGTTCAACACGCTAAACCTGATCACGGCCGAAATATCTACCGATCCGAATCGAGCCAAAGAGACCGTTTTTGATCTTGCGGATCTGTTACGCAGCAGCGTTAAACTCGCCGAGAAACGATTGGTCACGGTCTCTGAGGACGTCCGCCTGTCGTCTTTGTATCTTGACCTGCAGCAACGCCGCTTCAAGGACCGATTGACGGTGGACATCACCATGGACCCCCGAACCGAGGACCTGCAAATTCCGTCTCTGTTACTACAACCCATTGTCGAGAACGCCATCAAGTGGGCAGTCAGCCCCTACGCAGGTCCTGCGCACATCGCCATAGCGACTCAGTTGCATGTTGATCGACTGTCGATCACCGTCAGCGACACGGGTTCAGGTTTCGACGATGACACTATTGTTGAAGGCGACGGCTTTCGGATTTTGCGAAGAACATTGGATCTTCACTATTGCGAAGACTACCAGCTGAACTTGAGGTCGACTGAGAAGGGTGGCCTCTTTTCGCTGGATCTACCGGCCATCCCTCGAGGCAGCAGCGATGAGTAACACCCTATCAGACACAAAACGCGTCATCCTCGTAGACGATGAACCTGCGGCCATCATCAACATGCGCGCGGTACTGGACGGCTTTGACGCACTCGACATTGTGGCGGAGGTCAGCGATGGAGAGAAGGCGATCCAGAAGATTATCGAGCTGCGTCCTGACATTGTATTTCTGGATGTAGAAATGCCAGGCGTGAATGGTTTTGACGTCGCGCAAGAAACAGCACATCTGAGTTACCAGTTGGTCTTCGTTACCGCATACAGCGAGTATGCGCTGGATGCTTTCGGTACCAATGCAATCGATTATCTGCTGAAACCAGTGAGACCCTCTGTGCTGGAAAAGTGCGTTCGAAAGATGCTCTTTCAGGAAGGTCTGGCGCTTGAGGCTTTAGACCGGGGCGCCGGCGCCAGGGAAAACCTGGTGTTGTCGGACGGCCAGTCAACGCGGGTTCTGAACCGTGAGCATATTTGTTACATCGAGGGCATTGGCCGCTATCGTCGAGTGCATCTGGATTCGACCGGCGCCGACATTCACAAGATGCAAACAATCATCTCCGACACAACACTTGACGATTTTGAATCGCAGCTCGCATCGAACGTATTTATTCGTTTGCACCGTAGCTATATTGTGAATTTGAGCAAAGCAGTGTCGCTGTCGATCCAAGAACGACGACACCTTCTATCGCTGGCAGATACTGATGTATTGATTCCAATTTCACGCGCCAATGTACCGGCAGTGAAACGTTTACTAAGCGGCTGATCAGGCGTTTCTCAACTCATTGTTCGCCCGCTCTGCTACTTGAACGTCTGCGTCTTTATGCGCTCACCGGCCTCATCGTACACCTTCCAAACACCCTTTTTCTTGCCGTGTTCAAAGCGACCTTCGTCCCAGAGTTGGCCATTGGCATGGTATCGCTTCCATACACCGTGCTTCTGCTCTTCGTCGTCAAAGCCGCCTGTCGCTCTTGGCTCGCCAGTCTTGAAAAACCATTTCCAGCGCCCGACGATCTTTCCGCCCTTGAAGCTGCCGAAGGACTGCATTTGGCCGTTGTTGAGAAAGTACTTCCACTTTCCGGATTTCTTTCCGTGGTCGAATTCCCCCTGACAAGAAACAAGGCCATTTTTGAAAAATAGCTTGAAGGGGCCATGCTTAGGATTGCCATCTTCATCGATCCCGGGGATGTCTTTCATCGAGCCACACTCCTAGTCGGATTGTCTTTGGGATATAGCGCTATAGATCAGCTGCGATTGAGGCTGATGGCGTTCTGACGATAGCCAGAGCACAGGCAGGATCAATCTTCGGCTGCTGTGTCTTGTTATTGCACGGCATGCTATCGGTCTTCATTCCATGTGCATCCTTTCGGCCAAGAATACCTCGGGCTTTCGTTGTCGGCCACTAGCGGCCGCCTACGATCCGTCCTCTTTCAGTACATAGGCATAGGCACAAACCTTCTCTCCGTTGCGAAGTAATGCGATAAGCTCCGTGCGCACATACTCGTCGCCCTCGAGTTGATCGAGTTCCGCCCACTTCGCACCTAATTCGGTTGAGGTAAGAATCTGCCCCTGGACCTCTTGTCCGCACTCGTCTAATACCAGCCCCGGGTACCCCAAACTCGCGCCCCAACCGCTATTTACGAGCTTTCCTGTGACAACAGCAGCCTCCCAGCAGTCATCAACGTCAGCCAGAACATGCTCGTTGGGACCGCCCGGTTGAAGCGATCCATAGATGAAGATCCTTTCCATACCCGATCTCTGCTACCCAAGACGTTGCGGAAAACTATACAGGTAAAGAATTCTGTAAATAGCAGCTCGATACCGTCACATCAATTCAGAGCTCAATGTACCTAGTAGTTCGCGTAGGTTATCGATGATGCTGAGTGCGATGGCTGTTTCCATATGAAATAGAGCGGCACGCCGTAGATAAGCGAGAGCCCGATAACGATGGCCAGACCGGTCATCAAAACGATAAGCATTCCGACTAGCACTTCCATCCCTCCTTGCTCCTCTTAACGGTTTGTATCTGGGTGACACTGCGACTCTTGAAAATGATAATAAAAGCACAAGTGATCAGCAACGATTCACTCAGCTCTGTCGTGTGCTGTAGATCTCCATTCCTTCCATATCTCTCACCCAACAACAGCTGAACCGTTCGCTATCGGCCAATAGCAGTCGGTCAATGAAAGGGGCCTCATAGGATCTTGCCGTGCCCGACAATGCGCCCACTCCCTCTAAGGGTAAACGTCGCGCCGGGCACCAACCGCTTGTATTCAACAGCACGGGAATTCGCCAACACGAGCCATACCTTGTGCACAACGCCCTGCGCCATTTCCTCTCCGTCTCCGTCGAAGCAAACGGGAAGGTGTAGTCCATTTGGTGCGCTTCCGTCTTCGGGTGTCTTGACTTCGCGTTGCTCGGGATCACCGACGACCAAATGAGTCCGATAGGATCGACTGTTCCAAGCCGGCTGCTTACTACCACCCTGTTCCTCTGTCAGAAACGTGACATTGGCGCTTACCCGAACTTCTCGCCACTTTCGGGTCACGAGATCCAGACCATAGCCCGTGCGGTCACCCAAGAATGCGACGAGCAGTATCATTAACACGGGAATCAAAAAGAGAGTGAGTCCCATTATCGCGGTTGTCATGTCTTCCACCGTTGGTCAGCGCGGTAAACTACCTTCTGATCACAAAACATAGCCGCACTATGACCTTGCTCTAGCTTCGATGATGCCCCCATTTTCTTCAATCACCTCAAACTCCGACCTGCCGGACGTGCGTTAGCGACGGATGCCTCGTTTCTGCTGCAGTGTTTTGTTATATATCGAATCGTGCATGCGATGCATACTCCACAACAAATCGCTTAGCATCTTCCATACTTTCTGGATAAGGAACGGAATCGTTGCTGTTAGCCTGCACGCGGATCTTCTGGAAGCGGAAACCATTTTCCCAAAGAAGCTTGACCTTCTTCCACTGCGTTGTATCACTTCGTTTAGGTGGTTTAAAGATTGGTTACACGGCATCTGCCCACGCCAACCCATGCTGCAGATGCGCGGGGCCAAATAGAAAATGAAGTACACGTCGGGTTCCTTCTTGAACCTTTGATGAAGCATGCAAGACTAAGGGTCGTATTGCCAGAGCACCACCGGCCGGAACCTCACAGGCAACCCGATCAGAATCACTAGGCCCCAGATGAGAACCCGGTATCACGAAAAGCGGGCCATTAGTCGATGTATTGGCCTCCAGATGTATGCGAATGGCCACGAGACGCTCTAGAATCTCTATAGGTGGTCGAGCGAACTGCACGCCTTCCTTCTCGGACCAGCCACTCCAACCTGGAGCATCACTGCGCTCCTTGAGCGGAACGAAAAAGTCTCGATGCAGTGGCACCTTCCAATTATCGTTCTCGCACTTTGGGAAATAAGTTGCTTGAATCGAAACGTAGCTCGAAGGCAAGACATCAGCAACCTGATCATTGATTCGAATGCGTGCGGCAAGATCTGAACACCAAGCGAATCTCAGAAGCCTTCTGGTCCTGACACTACTCCCTGAGAACTCTCGCAAATGATCTGCTATTTCAGCAACATCATTGTGCGAAAGTACCTCGGGGATCACGAGGTAACCATTTGCGTCAAAGCTATCAGGCTGGCGAGTCATGTCGCTTAACGCCGATGCTTAGCGGCAGTTAAGACAAACAGCGATTCGGCGGGAGTGGAATTGGCAGCAGGGTCAATTGTCTGCTGCAGTGTTTTGTTAGATAGCAGCGGACAGGTCACTTGTGCGCACTCCATTTCAGCTTTGCAGGATCACGGCCGCCATCTGCAAAGTAGACAGCCATACGAATAACATAGAGGTAATTTTTGCTCGTGCGGTGTTTTTCGCCTGCGTTGGCGACGACCAACTCGTCGTACAGTTTTTCGGGAGTTTTTCCTCGCAAGTCTTCAACCGAGTGGATTCCAATCCGCTTGAAATCCTTCGCGAAAGTCTTTCCGATACCAGGAATCGTCGTTATCGCTGTTGTCATTAAACACTCCTTAGCTAGCGCTAGCTAACGCCGATGCTTCAGCGGCGCGGACGCAGCTGGCGCAGCTTTTGCGAAAGCAAGAGGTGTGACAGTTGCCCCGTGTCGGCTGCAATGATTTGTTATTTAGCGAAATCGGTTCCATAGAGCACGAGCATAACAAGCGCGCATAAAACGCTCCATAGGTGAAACATGACTCCCAGTGGCGGTGGCTTTCGCTCAACAACCGCAATTGATATCGCTGCAAGAGCTTTCCAGACTGTGCCTATGATTGCCCGATTATGCATTTTGTCCTGCCACCGCTAATTTTGTTGTTTGTGTAACCCAAACCGTACTACCTACCGGAACACTCTCTTTATTAACGCCTTTCAAAGATACAAGAACAGGCCAACGCTCCGTAACACTGACGGATGGATCTTTAATATTTAAGTGAGCAACACTGAACAGTGCTTCAGCGGATATACATGTTCCTTCTGGTGTTTTGATGGTCACTTCCTCGTTGATATTCACCCACTTACCTTCTGGTGGACGATCAAATGAAGGAGCGAGCACCAGGCCAATACTGTCAATCAAAAAAGTATCCTCTACCTTCATTAACTTTACTTGACTCATTCGTTATCCCTGAGCATGACACTCATGTTCAGCTGTGCGAAAGCAAGATGTATGACAGTTGCATCGTGCCTGCTGCAATTTTTTGTTACGAAGCATACGCGCGAGTATCGTAACGATACTTAGCCAAATGCTCGCCTATGAGCAGCCCAGCTATGCAGGCTACGAAGCTTGATATCCATCCGGAAAGGTTTCCAGCAATTACATCCGCGAATGTGATTGAAGGTTGAGCAGGCAAAGCAATACTGTGAAGAATCCAAATCGCAGGCAACGCCATTAGAACGTAGACCAATAAGCCAGGTACCAACGCATTTCGTCTTAGCGTATATGCACCGACTGCATAAGCGATAAGCGCTTGAATAGATAGAAACGAATTTATCCATAGCATAGCTATGTTCTGTGCTTGTTCCGCTTCGTTTCTGCTTGAAAACGCGCCTGTCAGGGAAGCAGGCAACGGAATCGCTTCGAACAGCACTCCTAGACTAACCCATACCACTGCGAACCACAGCAACGCCAATGCGTGTCGCTTAACTATCATCATGCTTTGTAACACCGAGATTCAGCTGTGCGAACGTGGCAGACGCGAGTCTTGCTACAGCAAGAGACGTGACATTTGCCTCGTGTCTGCTGCAGTGATTTGTTAGGCAGCAGAATTTCGCGATGAACTTTCATTTAGAGCTCGTATTGTGATGCAAACACCAACTACCAGTGCGACACACAGAAGGATACTAAAGGGCCAGGCGAAAATCGCCAAAAGCGCCAGGACACTCAAGTCGGGCCAAGCCATGAAGATAAGAGCGGCCAAGTGCAGGAAACTGAAAAACATCAAAACTTCGCCGACCATTAATCTACGCCCCTGCCACGTCGTTGTTTTGTGTAACTGGTAGTACAAGACAAAGAAAAGAACAATTAAAGATTCTGTTGCTAACGAAAAGAGCCCGATATAGGCTGGCTTCTGCTCAAAAGTTAGTGTCTCGAAAACGAGCAGTGTTATCAGTATGGCCATCGGATATGACATTACTGCAATACCGGCAACGATTAGGATCAAACGAAGGGTGAAACCCATGCTGCCTAACACTCAAGCTCAGCAGCGCATTTGACGCAGCGAGTGGATTGCGAAAGCAAGACACGAGCTGAGTCCATCAGCGTCAGCTGCAGTGACTTGTTATGCGGCATCCTGCTTCTCCGCCAATGAAATCAACCACTGAGCGTAGCGCCGCACGTAGTCCTTATCGCTATTCAATGCGATCTCTCCAGCAGACAGCGTCTTCTTTCGATCAAGAAAAAGACTAAGCTTCAGCTGGTCTTTGAACTGTTCGGCGAAATCTCCAGTCTTTAGCCTAGTGAGTATCACGTCAGTTAGCCGCGTCCGAGAAGATCGAGGAAGTTGAATGTGCTTAAGTCGTCTACACATCTTCGCTCGTCCGCGGCCATGCCACAGCCCTCTTGTATCCGAGCATATGAACCTGACAACGCGCTCTACGACGGTCGGGTCGCCGTGAACCAGCTCAACAGTCAGCTCCCGGACAGCAGAACGCGTCATGCGTTCGAACTCCCACTGCTCCCGGGGCTGAGGGCTCATGCGGCATAACGCTGATGCTCAGCTGCATAAACGCGGCTGGCGCAGCTCTTGCGGAAGCAAGAGGTGTGACAGATGTCCCGTGCCTGCTGCAGTGATTTGTTATGCCGCATCAATGCCACGACATGTCCGGTTTGCGGTTGCTAGACATACAGTCTCGAAGATAAAGATTGATTAACGACTGATAAGGAATACTCGTTTCTTCAGACAGTTTTTTAAAGTAGCCAATCACATCGTCACCAAGGCGAATAGTAACCGGCCGCTTTAGTTTGGAAGCGTATGGATTCTTCCGAGACTTCATTTTGCTGAAATCGTACTCTTTCTTCATTGCAATGGACCTTGGTAGTGTTTGCGTTCGCGCGCTGTCGCCTTACGTGCGGAAATGATACGAATGGTATCCCCGTCATCACGTTCGCAATGAACGACGACCAGCACTCTGGATTCGGCGCTCAGTCCAAGCAAGATGAATCGATCTTCATTCTGAGAGCTGTCGTCATCAAAGAACTGCAACGCGAATTCGTCATAGAACGTTGTCTGTGCCTCTTCGAATGAAATCCCGTGCTTTCGACGGTTATGGGTAGCCTTCTTTGGATTCCATTCAAACCGCAACATAAATACATTGTATTTACATCTAAAAGAAAGTCAATGCGGTTTGACACCGATGCTCAGCTGCAGAGGCATGGCTGGCGCGAGCCTTGCGTATGCAAGGATCGTGAATGACACCCCGTGTCAGCTGCAATGATTTGTTAGACGGCATCAACACCTTGATCGTGTTCCTAGTATCACCTGTAGTAAGCGCTCGAAAAAAGAGAGCTGAAGATCTTTTGGGATCCTGTGCATGTTCCACGTACCCATGTCTTGGCAGTAACGTTCACCACCGATCTCACCATCCTCGCCTTGGGTCCAAATATAGTACTTAGTCGCCGGAATGCCCACAATCGGCGCCTGGAAACTAAACAAGTAAGGTCGATTCCAAGGATCCGATGGCACGCCGTGAGTTTTGAAACCTTCTAATTCGCTCAAAGCTGACGGGTATGTTCCGTGCTCAGCGTGAAAGCTCTTCACGTACTTATCGATAGTTCTCAAGTCGGCGCTAGCACGTCGGAAATGGGCGTCGTGAGACTGCGAAGCATTTACAACACCGCAGAAAAGAACTGTCAGCATGCATGCGACGCGCAACATAGCCGTCTAACACTCATGTTCAGCTGCATGAACGCAGCTGGCGCGGCTCTTACGCAAGCAAGAGGTGTGACAGATGCCTCGTTTCTGCTGCAATGTTTTGCTATGCATCTCGTCCCCGGCGAAGTTTGGTCGCTGTGCTGGCCGAAAAAAGGAAAACTCCGAATAGCAGCCATTGGAGAGAATACAACGAAAGCAGTTCACGAGTGTGCGGAGTCACCTGTACGAAAGCCAGATAAAAATAGGCCACAAAAAACAGAACCGCCAAGCCGATAAAGACATTCGCTCGCCGCGGTACTAGCCTCTGTATTAGCCAACTGAGGGTAAATAGTATCGACGCGATACCGCAAATTTGAACGACTAGGTCAAAATCCATCACATCGGTATCCAAGACGCTTAACGCCGATGCTCAGCTGCGCGAACGTGGCTGGAGCGGCTCTTGCGTAAGCGAGAGGCATGACTGACACCTCGTGTCTGCTGCAGTGTTTTGTTATCTGTCATTCTCAACCACCTTAGCGTTGAATCTAGCTTGCTGCAGACCAGCCATGAACTCAGAGACATCCGAGTCTAATGTGACTAACAACAGCATCGTCTTGCCTTCTATCAACTCGTCTGTAATGTCCTTCGATTCTTTTAGGTTGAGAGCACAGAATTTTCGGAAAAGTTTTGTCGCTGCGACCTTGTTCTCGCCCTCACCCGATCTCGACACTTCAACAGAGACAGCCATCGGGGCGTTTACTGGATGCGCTGTATTTCAAATGACATAAAACGCCGATGTTCAGCTGAACGAACGCAGCTGGCGCAGCTCTTGCGCAAGCAAGAGGTGTGACAGATGCCCCGTGTCTGCTGCAGTGATTTGTTAGTTTGCTGCCTTACGTCAAACATTGCGATCTCTACTGTCCATTCGTTCGAGAATTTTCTCTGCATTGCGAAGCGCCCGCTCGCGACTCGGTATGAAAACGTTCTCTATCCATTTTCTATGCGGTGGCAAGGCCTTGCCGTGTCGCATCTTCGGCACGAAGAACTGTCGAAAGCCATGCCAGCTAGAATGGGAACCATCAGCAAGATACTCGCGAGCCTTACTCAATTCGGCTTCGAGTGACTCGATTCGATCCACTACGCTTTCCTTCTTGGAATCCATGCGACCAGCCAAACGCTCTAAAGCAATCTAACGCTCGGCTAAGCCGCCGAAACGGAGTTGATTGTTTTGTGCTAGCGTCGCGGTAAAACACAAAACGAGCAACGCAGTGGAGGTCGGATTGAGCTGCTTGTTAGTTTCATTGCTGACGGCTTAATAACAGGCTTGCTCCAGACATAGCCAAAAAAGTTGCGCAGCCTCTATTGAAGCGTCTTGCCATTTTCGGCTTCTTGAACCACTGCCTTAAATATATTCCGAATGTGGCATAAATTGATATCGCACCCATTTCTAATATTAGGAATGTACCGCCTAAAACGAAGAACTGTTCATTTACACTAGCCGAAACATCAACGAACTGTGGGAGAAATGCAGTAAATATTAAGATGGCCTTGGGATTACCAGCGGCTAACAAAAATTCTTGTTTAGCTAAACCTAGCCGGTTGTGAGTGCTTTCTAGTTCAGCGACGGGGCTGGCCTCCGAACGCCAAAGATCATAGGCAATCCACAACAAGTAAGCCGCGCCCACAATTTTAATGGTTAGAAATAGAGTCTCGGACGCATAGAGAACGATAGCTAAGCCTGAAGCAGCCAAAGCAATCATTACAGAGAATGCTGCTATTCTACCCAAACCAGCAATGAAAGCAGACTTGAAGCCGTAACAACGAGCATTATTCATAGACAATAGGTTGTTTGGACCAGGAGTCATATTGAGCGCAAAGCACGCTGGTATAAAGAACAATAACTTCCAGATTTCCACAATATCCCCCCCATGAAAACTAACGCCGATGCTCAGCTGCGCGAACGTGGCTGGCGGGAGCCTTGCGCAAGCAAGGGTCGTGACAGGCACCTCGTGTCTGCTGCAGTGATTTGTTATAGGGCGGCATGCTGGAGGCCTCCATTCCGTGCATATCTCTCAACCAACAATAGCTGAACCGTCTGCTATCGGCCAATTGCAGACGCTCAACGATCGTAAACCTCGATTCGATCTGACCCCTTAGCCACAACTCCCGGCCCAGCCCACAGAAATTGTGATTCATCCAAAACCCTGAATGCATCAGGCAATATCGGTCTTGTCCGAATCTTCGCAACCGCAAGTTTGTTTCTGATGTGCCTTTGAATTTGGCCGGAGATTCTACGCATTCTTTTCCAATCAACAGTCTCCAGTAACTCGTCTGGAAAACTCGATCGCTGCTTCGCTCCCGCTTCATTCCAGTGCCGGAACGTTGACCAACTTAGCGCATCGCCTTGCGTGTCTAGCCTATGACCCTCATCGATCTGAAACATTCCCGGACCATTGACTTCTTGTCGCTTCTGGCCGGTTTTCGTCAGCGTGAACTCTCTGATGATTGGCTCGCAATTGATTGACTTAGATAAAAGACGAAGAAAGTAGCGGCCATGATTAGCCTCAAGAAAATCGCTCCCACGCAGAGAGTCGAGACTTGAGAACTCACGCAGTTCATGACTGGGTCGAGAGTAAGACTCGAATACCCGACAATCCGTCTGCTCGAAGACGAACTCAAGAATCGTTTCTATGTCACTCCTTAGAGCATAGAAGTCGAGTTGCGCCAAAGAAAACTCCAGTTATCTTGAACGGCTGCTTTGGGTCAGTAGCGGTCATTGTCAACACCGCCCAAGGTTGGCCTATAACGCTCGCGCATTGGGCGCGAGCTTGCGAGCGTCCTAATTGACGCTCGTGTATGCAACTAAATCTATTTTCATAAAAAAACTCAAGAGGTTTTCACTGAATATTTGCGAAGCGGCTTCGCGTTGGGCTTCGCTTGTCCGGTGAAGCTCTTTCGGCCGGAGCGCACAACACCGATTGTTAACTTCTCCCCCTATCTAGCCATGAGCAAGGCGGCAAACGCTTGCCGCCTGCCGGCAAGATTTATCCCTTTGGATGCCTCTACTGCCCGTTCTTATGTTAAGACTTCTCGTAATATTTTTAGCACCAACTTATAAGCCTATGAATAAATTACAGTAATACCATTTGGCATGAGGCTTGCTTTGCTATGTACGACTAGTAGCTATATCAATCATGACAGGAGGCAGTATGAACACAATTTCAAATGTAATGGGTTTCGACCCTTCCCAGTTTAATCAGCAATCCACTGAACGTTTTAAGACTGCTGACCTCGATGGCAACAAACAAGTTTCCAAAGATGAGTTCTTGCAGGTTGTTAGCGCCAACGGTATCGATGCGTCGCGCATGGAAACCACGTTCAATAGAATAGATGCCAATGGTGATGGCAGTATAAGCCAACAAGAGCATCAGCAGATGATGCAGAAAGCACAAGATCGTATATCCAACATGATGGCGAAAGCAGACAGTGGAGAAGACGGCTTTGATGCCGTTCTGTCATTTATGGAGTCTCTCAGTGACGATGCTGTCGAGCCTTCGGAACGACAGCGATTAGACGATGTGTTAGAGCGACTCAAATCCGGTGACAAAAGCGAGGCTGCGCTAAGTGAGGGTGTGCCACTCATTAGCAACCTTTTGCCTCAAATTGATACCCAAGCTTAATGATCAACATGGCTGAGGTGCTAGGATGACTTTATAGACCTAGCCACTCAGCATGGATTGAAGGCATAACGCCGATGCTCAGCTGCATGAACGCAGCTGGCGCGGCTCTTGCGTAAGCAAGAGACGTGACAGATGCCTCGTGTCTGCTGCAGTGATTTGTTAGGTTGCATACGGATCACCGTCGGAACCAATCTGGCCTGATAGGTACGACCATAGCGCTCGGTTTGCCGACGTTACATGCTCTCCCCAGTGGAAATGAAACCAAAAGCGCCAATGATCCTCAGCTTCGTCAACCCTTCCTTTTTCGTAAATCGATAGAACTGGAACGATATCTCGATAGACGTCAACAAGATCGTCCGACAAGTCACCAACCACGGGTTTCTCAGGTGGGACGATCAAGGTAGAAAACACCTCTGAATAGTATTGCAGAGGTAGTTTCATTCCGAAATCCGCCAAGAGCCGAGTTTCTTGCTCCGAGAGATCGTGACGATCTATCAGACAGCAACTATGCCAGCCAAGTAAACAGCCTGCATGTGCCAAAAATGAAAAGCAATTCGCTAGCTCAACAACTGGCTCCGCGGGCGGAGATGCAACCAAATCCCTCAACCACGTTGCTCCGCGTGCCATCGTTTCAACTGGCGTTGCCATGCTACCTAACACCCATGCTCAGCTGCACGAATGTGACTGGCGTGAGCCTTGCGCAAGCAAGGGTCGTGACAGACGCTTCGTGCCTGCTGCAGTGATTTGTTATGTAGACTTTGCATGCTCTGCTCTTTCGCGCAACTCCTCAACCAATCCTCTGTATGCACTTCGATTTAGGTCAATAGATGGGTAGAAACAGACATCCTTACCTAGTTTCCCGTCGCTTGAAAGATGGATAGTGATCCGACTAGTCTGTTCGTTGTCACCTGACGTGATGTGCACGATATCGTGAAAGCTAACGCGCTGGCTAATGTTGCCTTTTCGCAAGAAAAGACTATCGCCTTCATCAATCACCTCATCAAGAAAACTCCACGCATACTCTCGCCATACAAAATATCCAACCAAAGCCATGACCATGAGCATTCCGTGCGTCGCGAGTGAGAAGCCAGTCCGCCGCAGACTAAGCAGCGCAATGACTAGTAGGCTACCGAACCAGAGAGCAGGAACAATAACTTTCCAGACATACGGTGTACCAGTGAGTCGTTTCACGTTCAGTAGTCCACATAACACCGATGCTCAGCTGCGCGAACGTGGCTGGCGCGGCTCTTGCGACAGCAAGAGGTGTGACAGATGCCTCGTGTCAGCTGCAATGTTTTGTTAGTCATCATTGACCTCGACGCTCTGCAGAATCTCTCGATTTCGCTCGCTTAGCGGCATTGGCTTGAAAGGACTTACATTGGAACCGCCGGTGTTGCCGGTAGGCACTAGGCCGACAACAGTCTTTGTGGCGGCGCCTACGATTCTGAATAGCTGTCCTAGCGCTTCACGATGCTGCCGATTTCGAATCGCCCATCGCAGCATTCGGATATGCGATAGGACATGCCACTTTGTCGATCGCTGCCCAAGCACATGAGCATCCTCGAGATGCTTAAAGGCCTCAGCCATTCGGCCCTCGTCCATCAGAGCATTGGCCGCTGAGAGCTCCCGCTTAACGAAGGGAGCAACATTCGAAGTAAATGACATCCGGTTTTCTCTCCTGCTAAAGATGATGTCTAACGCCAATGCTCAGCTGCATGAACGCAGCTGGCGCGGCTCTTGCGCAAGCAAGAGACGTGACAGATGCCTCGTGTCTGCTGCAGTGATTTGTTAGGCGGCGCTAACGCGCTGACATTGCATAGTATTCGCACTTGTTTCCTCCTTGCTCTTTCATCATATGAATCATGCGACTATTAAATTCCTGCATGAATGATGCTGCCTTATGCGTCGAATCGACTCCGTGGCCTGCATCAACAATGTTAGTTCGTGTCGTTGTTCGAATCTCGCCAGAATCGCTACTACAAAATAGCATCGCTGGCTTGCGGATTTCTAGTTCGCCTAGACTATTGGTTATTTCTAGAGAAAGAAGAAGATAGTCCTGTTGTTCGAATGAATTCGCGGCGGCACGGTGCGGCTCAATACTGGGCGAGAAACCCCAGTAGTCTCCACCGTTGCCACCAATCGACATGCCGTAGAAGAATAGTAGATAGGCGAAAATCGTGACAATCGTCGTCGCGGTGAGAATGTTGACGATTCGCTCCACGACCGGTGCCGCCTAACGCCGATGCTCAGCAGCGCGGACGCAGCTTGCGCAGCACTTGCGCAAGCAAGAGGCGTGACTGACACCTCGTGTCTGCTGCAGTGTTTTGTTTTGCAGACGCTCAGTCATCGATGAGCTTTCTATCCGCCCTAGAGTATCGATTGCCTTCCAACTCACATTCTCCTTTAGTGAAGTAGGTTGACCCAGCGCAGGCCTCTCTTGCACTTGAGTAAGTTTTCCAAACCTCTGTTGGACACGGTGCCCGAACGCAGTAGATTCCTCCACGAGTCACTCCACAAACGTTTTCTTCAATTTCGTCATGCGGTTCAGAACAATCATATTTCGTCGCACAGCCAGAGATGAGCGATGCAGTTAGGACGATGCCTACTACGCCGAAAAATCTCATGATACGTCAGTCTGCATAACGCCGATGCTCAGCTGCGCGAACGTGGCTGGCGCGGCTCTTGCGTAAGCAAGAGGCGTGACTGACACCTCGTGTCTGCTACAGTGATTTGTTATATATCGAATCGCGCATGCGATGCGTACTCCGCAACAAACCGTTTAGCCTCTTCCATACTGTTTGGATATGGAACCGAATCGTTACTGTGCGCATCAACCCGAATTTTCTGGAATCGGAAACCTTTTTCCCAAAGAAATTTAACCTTATTCCATTGGGTCGTATCGCTTCGTTTTGGTGGCTTAAAATGTCGACCAAGGCAAACAGCATCGGCGGAGCAATCGGGACAGACCATTGTTTTAGGGTAGGCATCGGGTGTGGAGCCTCTAAGCGAGCGCTTAAAGGATTTTCTGCAGTCAAAGCATGCATAGGCGAGGTTATATGGTGTCGCCACGGTTGGTCCTCGATATATAACGCCGATGTTCAGCTGCGCGAACGCAGCTGGCGCAGCTCTTGCGCAAGCAAGAGGTGTGACAGATGCCTCATGCCCGCTGCAACGTTTTGTTATGTGTCATTCCAAATGCCCATGCCAACATACAATACAACTAATAATATAGCTGCACCGAAAATCCACTCAAGCACTCGCTCAACAGATCTCGTCAATGGCTCAATTAGACCATGCCTTGCATCGCGTTCTAGTTCTTCAATCTCGCTTGCCGTCAGCTGCAACTCTGGTTTGTGCTTTTTGTTCTTCAGTAGAATTTCTGCGTCATCATACTGTTCCGGTAGAACAGCCCACAGCCCAACCTTAACTGCGCCGCCAGAACTTAATGGTAAGCGCTGCAAGTTCCTACTCGAAATGAACGTCATTATCCCGGCACGTCTGAGTCTTTCTGAAACATGCTCCGCTTCGCTCGCCAAATAGTACTGGGAAATTAGCCGCATAGACTATGACACATAACACTCATGTTCAGCGGCATGAACGCAGCTGGCGCAGCTCTTGCGTAAGCAAGAGGTGTGACAGATGCCTCGTGTCTGCTGCAATGATTTGTTAAGCATCATCATCGTTAGAAATTGTTTCACCATAGACCTCTCGAATAGCGATAATCTGTGCATCTAAATCGATTGGCCTATCGTTTAGGTGTCGCCAGTATGAATCCAAAATAACGCTCGACATGTCGTCTGGGTGATGCAGTCCTTTCTCATAGAGAAAGTTAGCCAGCTCTGAGTGTCGCCATAGGCCCCAGCTATTCCGAATCCACATACCGAGGCCAAAATGGTACTGGTACATCTCGTCTTCTTTATTGGCGCGTATTGCTGCTTTGTCTTCATCCGAAAGCACTAGGTCTAGGGCGACGATCGCCTCATCCACGGTCGTGGGAACCGGAATGTCTTCCATTGTATCAGCCGCCTGTAGCGAACTGACCAAGAATACCGACGCAAGTGCTAACGATACCGTTGAAAGATTGGTCATGATGTCTAACGCCGATGCTCAGCTGCATGAACGCAGCTGGCGCGGCTCTTGCGTAAGCAAGAGACGTGACAGATGCCTCGTGTCAGCTGCAGTGATTTGTTAGGTTGCATACGGATCACCGTCGGA
>JBCBZK010000124.1:0-10611 GCA_039815365.1 Pseudomonadota bacterium
AGGGCGGTAGCTTTAACGGTTACCCGAATGCACCACGTACCTTCGGTGTATCGATTCGCAAAGTCTTCTAAGACGAGCCTAGCGAACAAAAAGGCCAGCCGGAGGAAACTCTGGCTGGCCTTTTTTTTTGGCCTCTTTTCGGCCCAATCGATTTATAAGTTATCGCGGGGTTGGCAGCAAATGTTGGGACGGTTATGCCCCGAGTGGTCATAAGAGAGTCGGGGGGTACGGCCGACCGCTTTCGCCTATTAGCGGACGGTCAGAGACTCCGGTGTTAGGTCAACACCACGCTTCGGGCAGCTAAGAAAGGACGCAAGATTCAGTTGCCGACACGGTGTTTTCCTAGTAGCAAGGCTTTGTAATCCCCCCCCCCGCTTGGACACTAGCCACTAGGAGGTAGACTGATAGAAACATCACGCCACCTACAACGGCAACTAGGCCGAGGGCAATTCCAGCTGGCGAATAGTCATGGCGCCATGACACCCACAGTCCAGACAGCAGCAAAAACCCCATGAAATCGAAGTTAAATTGACCTGGCCAGGTCATCGCTACGATGTCTCCAAAAAATATTGGAAAGAGGTTCCAACCGTGGTTTGCAATTGTTACCGCCGTGTACACCACGATCGCAAAAAACAGCAGAGTTACGAAGATCTGAAACAGTCGCATTGCTTTTCTCCGGTCAGTGCTAGCTAGACTGATCGATCGAATAACCAGCCGCCCGTTGACATAGAGCAGTGATATCGATCAATGCTCTAATCATCGTATTTCGCTCCCGAGTACTCTGTCGTTCTGTCATCTCAACAAGGCTTACAGCAAACCGACCGTAGATTGGACCGATGCGTGCGAAGCAATCGCGTGTTGCTTGAATCAGCAATCCACGTCGATCAGCCGGATCGCGCATGCGCTCGATCAGACCATGGCTCTCAAGCCGATCAAGCAGTGCTGTCACACTTCCTGTGGTTAAGCCGAGAGCGTTGGCGATGTAGCTCGGCGATTGTGGCCCTCGATCGATCAAATTGAGACACCGTAGATCGTTCCGCGATATACCTACATTTCCAGCTACTTTGCTATCTAGTGCATCGATCGCTGCATGAAGGCCACGGCAGGCATCAACGATGCCATACGGATCGTCGGGCGGAAGCGACGGTGTTTGGTGGGCTTTCTTTGTCATACGTACGAGTATCGCCGTTTTCGATTTGATTGACAATTAACTTGTGTATCAAGCAATATGCATACCAAGCTAAGGAGTGACTATGGAAACCCTAATGACAGTCGGCGGTGCGCTCGTAATTGGACTCATCGTTGCTATGATCGCTACCCCGCGTGTAGTCGAGTATGTCGAGACAATTAAGGTGAACGGCAGCGTGCGGGCGCTCTACGATGCCACTCGGACTCAGGAGGATCTGATGCGGTGGTCATCGTGGCCAACCGAAACCGGTTCCTCGTGCAGCGTCGCCGGCGACGACGGCGTGGTTGGTGCTCAAACGGTGTTTTTGGATAAGAAAGGTAAGCAGTTCGGCTATCAGGAAGTCACCCATCTTGAAAAAGATCGGATGGTGGAGTTCAAGCTCGAGAGTAAGGGTCCGCCACACAAACCCATTTTACGCCTGTATTTCGTGCCAATCACAGCCGAGCAAACAGAGGTGATCATGTACTTCAGGAATGATATTTCCCCGCCATTCCATGTGTTCCTGAGGTTATTTGGCGTGGTTCGCTGGACAAGAGGTTTGCACACGAAGGATCTTGACGGTTTAAGGCGCTTTATCGAGGACCAGCAAGACTACACGGGGGCACCGCTTCAGAAAGCAGCCTAGCGTCACGTGTATTACGACCACAGCTTTAAAGCGACGATAGAAAAGTTCGGTGTCGGTAAGACACGGAAGATTTGGTACAACGTGTTATTTCTTCCTGACGAAGTTCAGAGCACACTTCCCTTCGAGCAGTATCCTAGGCTACGAGTCGAGGGTGAGATCGCGGACGTACCCATCGAAAACGCATTCATGCCGACCGGCGACGGTCGTTACTATGTCATCGTCTCACCGAAAGTGCTTCGCGATGGTGTGGTGAAACTCCATGACCGCGTTGAGATGCGATTTCGTATCGCTGACCAGAATCACGTGAATGTGCCGATCGCGCTCGGTTCGGCGATTGAACGACAGCCTGTCGTACAAGCGGGATGGGATCGATTGACGTCGGGACGAAAGCGCATGGTCGCACAGCATGTTGTATCGGCTAAAACCGACAAGACCCGCAATAAGCGTGTTTCTGAGGCCTTAGAGGCAATACAACACTTCGGTGGTGACCTGCGCGCTTGGCGTAACGCCAAGAAGTGAGGCTGGCCAGTGAATGTCCGCGGCGGCGTCCGCTTTTAGGCGAATCCGGACCAACGACCGACTTCAGTTTTCCGTAAAACGCAAGTAACCTAAGCCAGTCTGAAAGAGGCGCCAAGAAGACGGAGACGGTATGGAACATTCATGGAAACCGGGGCGTGGAAAACTAGGTTTCTTGCACCCCTTGTTAGGGTCGTGGAGAGCCGTTGACCCTGATACGCCGATGGGCAAAGTCGTTTGTACTCGAACGTATACAAAAACGCTCGACGGTAAGTTCATTCAGCTTACGGCTGACTGGGACATCGATAATGGCAAAAAGACGTATCAGGAACTGGCCCTATACGGCGTCACGAAAGAAAAGGTACCGTCATTTTGGTCGTTCACAAGCGACGGCGGGCATTCTTTTGGACAACTTGCCGACGTGGCCACGATGCATCCGGAAGCTAAAGGGTTTGAGGCAGAGATGCCCGCAGGGCTCGCTAGGTTCGGGTTTTGGCCAACTTCCTCCGGAATGATCTGGGCAGCCGAAGCGAAGACCAAGAAAGGTTGGCAATCGATGATTCGTCATGAATGTGAGCGACTTCGCTCCGGATGACTGCGTGAATCGTTGGATTGCACGCAATCGCGTCGGCATGATGCAGCACAACTCATTCGCTACTATTTTGGCAGCGCACTCCGTCGCAACGAATGGGCTGCGACGGAGTGATGAGTTTTGCCAAACTAAGGTGTGCAGTCTGCGTCGCTAGCGGGTGTTGCACGCAGGGTGATGAAGTCGAACGTTGCACGTAGATCGGCTGGCGCATTAAACGCGTTGACGATCATGCCAACCTGCAATGTCGCCGGCAGGTCATTGCGCGTGAACCGGTCTGTTTCAGTCCAGCCAACGTCACCTGAGAGGAACCGATAGGAGATGAACTCGTTGCCAACACGGCACAGTATGAGTTGTCCCTGATTAGCACCACTGTCGAGGAACAGCGTTGAGTTTGAATTCACGGTGGTCTTGGTTTCACTGCCAACACCGCCTGTGATGCTGCCGTTCTGACGGCCGACGTTCAGCATGATGTAGTTTTCATCGCCGCTGGCGCCCGTTGGGTTTCTTGCCATCAACCCAGCCGTATTGAAGTTTGAGGACGGTGCCTGACCCGGTGTGCTGACGCTGTCCGCTTCAACGCTTGTGTGCACCGCGAAGTTGCCGGTGATGAGCTTGAAGATTAACGGCGCATCATCGTCATCAAACCACCCTGGCGTCTGCGTTGGCACGACAGTCAGTTGGCCTGGGTTCGTCACATTGATATCGAGTACGGTGTATTGCGCAGCAGTGCCTTCGGCCTGGTGACGCAACGTCCAATCCGCGATTGAATTGGTATCAAAAGTATCGCTGAACGTATCGGTTGCAGGACCGCTGCTGACGACCAGATCAACACTGCTACCGTCGGCGACGCTGGCGCCGCCAGCCGGGTTCTGACTGATCACGCTGCCGTCCGGAACGCTAGCGCTGGCTTGCTGAGTCACCGTGCCGACGACAAGACCGGCGTTCGTGATGTCGCTTGACGCCGCCGCCTGGGTCATCCCAACAACGTCAGGCACGACGACCGACGCCGGGCCACTTGAGATCACAAGGTCAACGCTGCTGCCCTCGTTAACGGTCGTGCCGGAAGTCGGGTTTTGACTGATGACGCTACCATCGGGAACGCCGGCGCTGGTTTGCTGAGTCACCGTGCCGACGACAAGACCGGCATTCGTGATGTCACTCGTTGCCGCCGCTTGTGTCATGCCGACGACGTCGGGTACGACGACGGTGACAGGCCCGCTCGAAATCACAAGATCAACGTTACTGCCCACAGTCACGCTAACGCCGCCTATCGGATTCTGACTGATCACACTGCCCGCCGGGACGCTCGCGCTCGATTGCTGGCTCACTGTGCCAACGTTCAACCCGGCGCCGGTAATGGTGGATTCGGCTTGTGCCTGAACCTGTCGGGTGACGTCGGGGACTGACACCGTAGGCGGTCCGTCGGACACGGTCAGATTGACCGCGCTACCCACAATAGCCATCGTCGTGGCTGTGGGGTTCTGGCTGATCACGCTGCCTGCTGGAACACTGGCGCTGTTCTGCCGTGTCACGGTGCCAACAACGAGTCCGACCGCAGTGATCGCGCTCTCGGCCTGCGCTTGTGTCTGACCGACAACATTAGGCGTGGCGACCATTGGCGGTCCGAGAGAGACAACCAGATCAACCGCTGTTTGCTCAGGAACCTGTGTACCGGCGGTCGGGTCCTGACTGATCACATCGCCTGCCGGCACATTAAAGTCGTTTTGCTCCACGACATCGCCGACAACGAGGTTCGCCGCAACGATAGCCGCTTCCGCCGCTGCGCGCGTGAGACCGACGACGTTCGGTGTCGATACCGGCGGGCCAAGCGAGACGACGAAATCCAAAGCGGTATCGGGCAACACTTCGGTTCCCGGTGCGAGCGACTGGCTGATGACGTCGCCTGCGGGGATCTGGTTGTTGAAGACTTCAGTAACGACGCCAACGTCCAGTCCGGCGTTAGGAATGACAGCGCGTGCCTCGGTTTCTGTGAGACCGACAATATCAGGTACAGGGATTGACGTAGGTCCAAGCGATACGACGAGATCGACGGGGCTTGTCAAAGCAACGAGCGTTCCCGCATCCGGTGTTTGACTGATAACTTCGCCTGCCGGCACGTTGATATCGGCGCGACTGGTGACGTCGCCGACCACAAGCCCGGCGTCGGTAATGGCAACACGCGCCGCAGCCTCCGTGAGTCCAACCGTGTCAGGTGTCATCACGTTGGCAGGCCCCAGTGAAACGACCAGATCAACGGCAGCCCCAGCGCTCACCATGACGCCCGCGACGGGGCTCTGCGCAATGACACTGCCCGCCGGTACCATGTCGTCGGCAGTGCGAGTCACGTTGCCCACAATCAGACCTGCGCCTGTGATGTCGTTTTCGGCGGTCATCTCGGGCAGGTTGACGACGGCAGGCACGGACACATCTGCAGGTCCGGTAGAGACGACAATGTCGACCTCGGAGCCACGAGCGACATCACTGCCGCCCGCCGGGACGGTGCGGATCACTTGCATGGCCGGCACGGTGTCGCTGGATTCCGTGTCGATCATGCCTACGACCAGGCCAGCGCCTGTGATGGCAGCTTCTGCCGCGCTCTGTGTGCCGCCCGACGTAACGGGTACTTGCACATCTGCGCTGCCACTCGACACAATAATGTTAACAGTTGAGCCTAATGTGATGGTGTTGCCCGCTGGCGGATCGGTGCGAATGACATCGCCGTTCGGTACGGTATCGCTAGGCTCGGACGTGATCGTCCCAACGTTGAGGCCCGCGTCGCGAATGGCTTGTTCCGCAGCTGCCTGACTGACGCCGGCAGTCGACGGTGTCGTCGTGCTGTTATCGAGCGCAGGTGGCGTTTGTGCGTCATCGCCCGACGAGCAACCCGCCAAAACGGCCAGGCACAAGAGTAGGGGCAGCTGCAGCCAGCGTTTTACTGCGGTCATTCGGTTACCTCACCGATTATCATCGAGCCATTAGTTTTTGAATCGTCATCGCTTTCGCGACATAAATCAATTATCGCACTGTTATAACTTGTTACAGTTTCGGTCGGCTCACAGTTTTCCCGAAAAGACCCCTGATTATGTCCAATTCGAACCCAAGAAAATTGATCGTTGCGATTAGCGGCGCATCTGGGGCCATCTACGGTGTTGAGCTATTGCGACAGATTGCATTGCGCGACGACATTGAATCGCATCTCGTGGTGTCCGCATCGGGATATTTGACCGCAGCAACGGAGCTTGGCATTGATCGCCCATCGCTTGAGGCATTGGCTGACGTGCATCACTCGGATCGCAATGTCGGTGCATGCATTGCGAGCGGCTCGTTCGAAACAACTGCTATGGTCATTGCGCCGTGCTCGATGAAGACGTTGGGTAATATCGCCAATGGCATCGGTGGTAGCTTGATGGCGCGTGCTGCTGACGTCGTATTAAAGGAGCGGCGCCGGCTCGTTCTTGTTGCTCGCGAAACGCCATTGAATCTTGCGCATTTGCGAAACATGGCGTCGGTGACCGAAATGGGCGGCATTGTGTATCCGCCAGTGCCGGCATTTTACTCAGCGCCGGCGGATATCGAAACGATGGTTCGCGAGACTGTCGGGCGGGTTTTGTCGCTGTGCCATGTTGACAACACACTCTATGCGCCATGGGAAGGCATCTCACAGAAACAAACGTGACTTAGGGCAACGAAAAGTGTCCAAAGGTGTTGAATACTATCGAGTACTTTCCTACCAGCGTTTGCTATGACCCACCGACAATCCACTACAGAGCCTGCAGCGTCGACGCCGCGAGCCAAGGTCAGCGATTCCTATAGCGTGACGCTAGGCGATCCCGTCGAGGACCGCGCAGACATACTGCGCCTGTGGCAGCTTCTACCCAGCGATCAGCCGCCCGGCGTCGAAAAGTTGGAATGGCTGTATATAGGAAGCCCGGCCGCCGCTGGTACGATTTACTTTCTAAACTACATCCCAGACGGGCGTCGCGTTGGCGTTGTCTGTCTTGGTCGCCGCGACTTCTTGCATGCTGGCCAACGCGTTGAAGGTGTGGTGTTCGGGGATTTTTCAATTGAGCCAGCGCACAGGAGCCTGGGTCCTGCGTTGTTGTTCCAGAAGCAGTTCCTGAAATTGGCGAGCGAACGATTCCCGGTGGTCTATGGTTTTCCGAACACGCTGTCCGGCTCCGTTCGTGTATTCGGTGGACACAAGCTGAATGCGACGATCGTCCAGTTGACGTTGCCGTTGAGTGCGAACAGCGTGGTGAATCGCTTTGGCGGCCCTCGTTTCTTACGACGCGTTATCAATCGCGTATCGAATGTACTACTGCGCACGCTTGCGCGCGCGCGGCTACGCAGTGTCGCGTCAAGATATCGAATCGTACGGGCCGATGACGATTTTATCGATACGCTGTGGGCGCGCGCGGATGCGTTGGGGCACCCGGTAGGCGTGCGCGATGCGAAGACCGTGCGATGGCGGTTGCGACAATTACCAGGTCAGCAATTCGACGTGGTGGGCTTTCGGCGCGATGATGCTGGTGCGGCGGGGTATCTTGCCTATCGCTGGGAAGACCAGCGCACCTTGCGTATCGTTGATCATCTTGTCAGCGCCGATGAATATCTGCCAGGCATGTTAGCTCGGCTGGTTCTGGAGCATGGCACGGCAGCGCGTGCGATCACCGTCAAACTACACGCCAACGCGACGTCCAAGATCGCGGCAGTGAAGCAGTTGGGTTTCGCCGAGCGCAAGCGAGCCGATCACTTCGTCAGTGTCGCAGACGACCAACCTTTCTCGGCGAATGATATGCGCTTGACGATGTTCGACAATGATGCGTGACGTATGACGGTCACTGTAGTCAATGCTGCGGGCGGTGACGGTTATCCGCTGCATGTGCATGTATACGAAGCAGTAGGACCGCGTCTTGCCTCGCTCGTGTTGTTGCACGGCGTCGTGAGTCATGCCGAATGGCTCGCGCCCATTGCCCGCCAACTGGCGGCAGCTGGCGTGCAGGTTGTGTGTCCGGACCGTCGCGGGGCAGGGCACAATACATCGGCGCGCGGTGATGCTCCCGATTCGCAGGTATTGATCGATGACGTGGTGCGTATTGTAGACGCCTGTGTCGACAAGAGCGTGCCACTGCATCTGGGGGGATTCTGCTGGGGTGCGACGTACATGATCAACGTGCTGGAACAGGATCGACTTGCGGCGGAATCACTCGTCATGATTGCGCCGTCGATTTTCCCGGCGTCCGACATTGGTGGCGCGCAACTGGTAGTCGGTGACAGCAGCGATGCCAGTGAAATTCCCAACGTACCGATTGACCGCTTTACGAGCGGGCCTGCCTATGCGGAGTTCATCATGCCCGATACGAGACGCACGCACTATGTATCGCCACGATTTAACGGCATATTGGTCGCGATGAATCGCTTGCTCGCGCCGCGCTGGGCGAAACTCAAGATGCCGACGCTGATGGTGCTGGCAGACGAGGATCGGTTGTCAGACAGCGCAAAACATGAGCGGGCGTTTGCATCGTTACGTGTGGCCAACAAACAGTGTGTAACGCTGGCTGGGCAGCATGGTTTGCAGTTCGACGCGCCGGACGAGACAGCACAGACGGTGATCGAATGGGTGCTGGGCTCGCACAAGGCTTGATGAAAAACAAAAGGTGATGTGCGTCGTCGCGCATCCGAACGAACAATCACTCACTCGACTAGTGAGACATGGAAAAGGAACACGCAGTGTCACAACAAGAATTAGCCAAACAGTTCAGTGATTGGTGTCGACGCGAAGTATTCTCCGATGAAGTCATCGCAGCATCCTCGCTGTTACAAAAGGCACTCGACTGGCATTTGCTGGAAATTTTCGGGCGTCTTGATCTTGATCAGCATTTAGCGGACGCCACCACGCCACAGGCGCTCGCTCAGGCGCTCGGCTACGTTGAGAGCGCGGACATCACGATGGAAGCGATTCTTGACAGACTTGCGGCTAAGTTTGATTTCGTAGAGCGTACAACGATCGGTGACGTACCACATTTTCGTGCAGTAGGTCGCGCGCCTGAATTGGACTATACGCTGGACGAGCTGCGTGCGGGTATGAAAGCACTCGGCGAGTCGTTTGTTGCGCCGCTGGAGTTTCTTCAGTTCGGCTCCGATGTGTTTGAAAAAGCGCTCGGCGAAGATCCTGACTTGCTGGACAAAATCTTGTCCGGACGTGAGTCGGAATATCAGCAAATGTGGTTCCGGGCGACGAACACAGACCCGTTACAGAACGTGCATGGGATCATGGGCGCGAAAGCGATCGATCTGCTCATGCCAAAAGGTCGTATTCTGGAAATCGGCGGTGGCACCGGCAACGGCATTCGCAATCTGCTGAAACATCTTGCCGCCAAAGACGAGCTCGACCGCGTTGAGCACTACCATTTCACTGACATCAGTCAGAAATTTATCATGTCGACGCGTCGCGAGATTCGCAGCGACTACCCCGATGTCAGTACGGACTGGCGGTTTGCAGATTTGAATGAGCCATTGGCCGATCAGCGCGTGCCTCAGGGTGAGTTTGACTTGATCTACGCCGTTAACGCGGCGCACGTGGCAAAAGACATTGTGGCGTTCTTGAAAAGTTGCAAAGCAACGTTGAAACCCGGCGGCCGCGTATTATTCGCGGAGCGTATCCGGTTGACCGAGCGTGACATGGCACCGCGTGAGCTGTCTTTGAATCTATCGGTTTATCATCGAACTGCAGCGATTCGCAACAACGATTACCGCCCGGTGCACTGCTACCTTGCGCCGCAAAACTGGTTACGTGTTTTCGAGCTCGCGGGTTTCAGCGATGCGGCGGTTTGGCCCGATATCGACGCGCTAGACGCATCATTCCCGGACCAATACGCTGCGATCGTGACGGCGGTGGCGTAATGAGTCTGAAGCGATACAACACCGATGTGCTGGTCGTCGGTGGCGGTGGGGCCGCGACCGCAGCGACCATTGCTGCACACGACGCAGGCGCACGCACAATGCTGGCGGTCAAAGGACGTTTCGGCATTCCAGGCGTTCGCGGCGCAGGCGCGACGTCGAATCCGATTGGCGACTTCTGGACGATTAGAACCGTAGGGCCCAAAGGCGGTCTCTTCAATCCGCCGGATGCTGTGCACGCAGATATGTTGCAGTCAGGGCTTGGCATGGCCGATCCAGCGTTGTGCCGGATTTTCGTTGATGAAGTGTCCGAAGCGGTCAAGCGTCTGCAGTCCATGGGAATGCGTTTCCAAAGCAAGATGCTGGCGACGATGGAAGGTCATAAAAGCGATTTGAAAACGAATCGCATTGTCGCGGTACAAAAGGCCATTATTGAAGGCACCAATACGCAAGTGCTTGAGCACGCCAACCTTACCGACCTGGTCGTCGACGGTGGGCGTTGTATTGGCGCTGTCGGTGTGGACGACGACGGTGAGCCGTTCGTGGTCGAGGCACGTGCGGTGATTATCGCAACGGGCGGCGTCGGGCAGTTGTTTAAGTACAGCTTTAACCCCCCGGGTAATACCGGAGATGGTTACGCAATGGCAGCTCGCGCTGGTGCCGATCTATTCAACATGGAGTTCATGCAGCAAGGGCTTGCGACAACATGGCCGCAGCAAGCGATTGTGATGTTGTACGAGATGGAAGAGCCGTATCGGTTGTTGAACAGCCGTGGAGAGGCGTTCCTCA
>JBCBZK010000146.1:0-8547 GCA_039815365.1 Pseudomonadota bacterium
CCGAACGGATGGCGTGTTTGACGTTCGATAACTCAGTCCGGTGTCCATAGTAACCTTTCTTATTAGGCAGGCCGTAACGTTCGACTCACAGTCAGTCGCCTGCTTACGGGACGACGCGATCCTTCAGTGTTTGAACGTCTGCTTAAGGGGCGCCACGTTCTTTCAGTGTTTGAACGTCCCGTGACAATTGCTCAAGTTTATCGTGGGCTTCGATGTCCTGCGCGATACGTTTGTCCATGCTGCGCACCAACGGAAACAGCGTGTGTTCAATGGTGTTGTTCAGCGCCGTCAGGATTTCACCGAACTCTTTCGATGGTTTATTCGTCACGTTAACCGTCGTCTTTTGCTTTTCGACAGCTGCGCTTAAAGACTGGATCGCATCCTGCATCGCTGCCGCCGACTGAGCGTTGTGTTCCTGTAGTGCTGTGAGCGCACCATTCGGCTTGAGTTCGTCGCCCAGAGATCCGACCCGCTCGACAAGATCTGACAAACCAACGGCGATACGATTGCCCACATCGCCTTCATCACCACCAAACGCTTTATCGCGCAGAAAATCGGCTTTGATTTGGGCCCACCGCGCTGCATCGTTCTCATCCAGCGCACTACGTAGCTCGGCGAGTTTGAGTAGATTCGCTTCTGTGCCTTGCGTGAGCAATTGCGCTTCGCCGCGATAGTGATCGGCGAGTAAGTCTTCAAGCTCATCATCATTCATGACAGCCGACACCTTTTCGGCGAGCTTGTTCATATTTCGATAGCTACCTTGTAGCAAGAATCGCGGCTCTACACGATATTTGTCTTCCTGTGCTGCAGAGGCGATGTACTGTTGATTCACTTTCAGGATGACACTCTGCAGCGTGAACATCCGCTGCAACACTTTTGTGATCTCTGCAACCTCGGCTGCGCTGTATTCATGCGAAAGATCGGTCGTCGCGGTCGTACGCCCGCGTGCCATATCGATAAAGTGGTAGACGTCGCCGATATCGCGGGTGGCGAGCGGCGCCAACACGGCGTTCGACGTCAGTGAATTCTCGAGATAGCTCATCTCGAACTGCTCCTCACGGCCGGAGAGTACATCACCCAGATTATAAATATCGGCACGGTTTGCCAGCATGTCCGGCACGCGGAAGGTCTCACCAGATTCGGTGTACGGATTGCCTGCCATCACGACGCAGAATTTACGACCGCGCAGGTCATAGGTTTTTGTTTTGCCTTTCCAGACACCTTCGACGCGTCGAGTTGAATCGCAGAGTGAGATGAATTTCTGGAGGAACTCAGGGTTGGTATGTTGGATGTCGTCAAGATACAGCATCACGTTATCGCCCATCTCGAACGCCAAGTTGAGTTTTTCAAGCTCGTTGCGTGACGTTGATTCCGGCGCTGTCTCAGGATCAAGCGCAGTGACGTGATGACCTAACGCCGGCCCATTGATTTTGACGAACGTCAGACCCAGGCGGCTCGCGACATATTCCATCAGCGTTGTTTTGCCGTAACCAGGGGGTGAGATCATCATCAGCAATCCGCTGAGATCTGATCGCTTGGAGTCGCCGGCGGTACCGATTTGTTTGGCGAGGTTGTCGCCAATGATCGGCAGATAGACTTCGTTGATCAGCCGGTTGCGAACAAACGAACTTAGCGGGCGCGGTTTGAATTCGTCGAGACGAAGCGTTTCACGCGCTGATACAAGGTATTCGCGCCGCAGCGTCAAATAGTGCTGGAAACCCGGTACCGTCACGTCGCAGTGATGCGCGAGGCGAGCGAGGAATGTATCCAGACGTAGTGGCATCTCTCCTTGTTCGATGCGACTGTGCTCCGCGAACAACCCGTGGATTGTTATGTCCGGGTCAATTTTTATCGTGCGCCTTTGTAATGACTTACCTGTGATGAGCGCCACGGCGGTTTCGGCCGCGTAATGCGACAACGCATCGCGAGTGGACTCATCCTGTTGACTGAGCATTGCGCCGAGCCAGTGCATTGCAAGTGCGAATTGCCGTGCAGGCGACTCCAACTGTCCCAACAAACTTGCCAGAGATTTGAGCTGCGCTGTGCCCGCGGTCTTCTTGAACAACGCGAGCAAGCGTTCACTTTGCGTTGATGCGACGAATTTCACTTCTTCGCGAGCGAGCTCTGCAATCAGGTATGCCGCGGCTTGGCTTGCATCTTGTCGTGTGTGCGCAAGTTCCGTCTGCTCAACGAACGCTATCAACAGGCCAGTAGCCTCATCCTCGAGTGCAACCAGTGCGCGGCGGTCTTCGAACTGCTCAGCAATAGCCGCAGCCGCACTGGCACGAGCAGAAAGTGTCCCCGCAGTGGTCTGCTGCGCTACCCAAAATAGCTGCGCCAATGCGCGCGGCTGTGGTGAGAAACGTAGCAGGTCGCCTTTGGCGATCAAAGGTAGAAGACCACCCAGAATACGGGCGGCGTCGCTGTCGTGAATGCCTTTTTCGTAGCCGTCCTTGTAGTGCTTGGCTGCGGTGCGCCGACACAGGTCTTCAAGAGCACCTGCGTCATAAGCGTCCGTGAGCAGAGTGGACCACGCAATATCCGTTTCACCATTGCGCACTGCATTCATAACCTGATAGGCCAAGTACTCACCGCGATAGACGTGTTGTGTTTCAGATGCGAAGCTTTGATCCCAATACATCTTGGTAGGCGTCAGGGCAGGGTCGTCAATGCGTTCAAAATACTGCGTGCCAACCAGATGTAAGAACTGATCGCCGTCACGTGGGATCAGCGTGACATCCAGGTTTTCGGTATTGACGGAGAACTGGTGTCGTGAACCCAGTTTGATCGTACGACCGTCGTCGAGATACAGGTCTTTCTTATCTCGCAATGCCCGTACTGCCTGATCGCGCAACATCCGCAAACGGGCCTCAGCGTCATCGGCTTTGACGGCGCTATCGAGTTCGCGCAGTTGTTGAATCAAATCCCGTGTCTTCAGGACGAGTGGATCTGATGCCAGATAGGTGTTGAGCTCGTCAAGGTCCGTCATGCCCTGCGTGCGCCGCGAGACGTTGTCGAGCATTCGGGAAATCGCATCTGCTATGGTTTGTGCACGTTTCTGGCGTTGATCAAGCAAACGTTGCTTGTGCGCTTCGAAAGTCTCGTAGATCTCCTCGCGCTTTTGCATGATGTCCGGCAAGAAAGACTCGTTCTCGGAAAAACGACTCTCCAATTCCTCGACCTGGACGAGCAGGCGGGTGAGCTGTTCATCGCAGCGCTCTGGTGTGTTTGCGACAGCCAACGCGTTTTCGACGTTTTGCGTGAGCAATGTAAATTGCGCTGCAAACTGGGCGGTTGCTTCCTCTGCACCGAGTCCGTCGCGACGCTGCCTTGCGCGCGCACGAGTCTGATTGAGCTTGGCGTAGATTGACGATATCGAATCGACGATCGCGGTCTGTACCGTCGCGTCATCGACCTTTAATGACGCGATGAGCTCCGATAGCAAGTCCAACCCGGATGCGACGCTGTCGAGCGCATCAATGTCTGTATTGATCGCTGCAACCGTATCTTTCTCGTTAATCGCATCGGCCAACGCATCCAATTGATCCCGATAGGGCGTCAGCGCACCCTCGCCGGACAGGAACTGTGCTGTTTTGTCGCCGACCTCATCCGCCCAAGCGACTAACTCCTCGTCCATGTTGTCGATGGCTTTCGTGTCGATGTAGCGGTACTCGCGAATGGTGGCCAGATGACCGCGTTGCTTGCGAATCATGTCGAGAGTTTCGACATAGTCCTCAACGCTCTTCCATGCGCCCGCTTGTGCGGCAATACGAATGCTCTGTTGATCGTCTGCGGATTCTTTGAGTGCCTGTTCGGATTGGCGTCGGATGGCGTCGACTTTTTCGAACTCGTCGATCACCAGCTCAACAGTAGTTGATACGTCTCGCACGGCGTCACCGATGCCATCGGTATCCGGTTGGTCGATCCAGAAATGGTTATCGAACAGTCTCGCTGATGCCTGGCGTAACGCCTCATAGTGGCGCACGCTCGCCTCGGAGTTTCGAATCAAAGCGACGATACTGTACAAGTCTGATACACCACGAACTAACTCTGCGTTGCCAATACGGGCATAGAAAGAGTCGTCGACGGGTTGCCTACTGGCGAATTCGTCCGAGACGTAAGGTGTTTGCCAGATTTGCATTGGATGAATGCGAGTCGCATCAACGTCAGCGTTAAAGACAATCGCGGTACCGTCATCCGCCAGCGCATAACCGTGACCGACAATCGGATTCTGGAGCGTTTTGGTGATCAAGTTGTAGGACAATAGCGCAACGATACCTTCGTCAGGCTCGTAAAATACGTACAAGACGTCTTCGCCGTTCGGCGAACGGAACTTGCGTTTGAAGCGTAGACCACTGGTCTCGTCGCCGAATGAACGGGTCTCTCCGTCTTGCAAGTAGTAACCACCGGGAAAGATCAGGCCGTGATCTTCCGGTAGCTGGATGCACGAATCACCGATAGCGTCGATTCGCTTGATGTTGTTGGTGAAGGTGTTGTACACGAAGTGACGCCATACACTTTCTTTGTAGGGCAGGATGCGCAACAGCACGAGATCTCCGACGCGTGCGTAGAACACTTGCGCATCATCAAGCGATTGGTTTTCTTCCTCAACCGCCTCACCGTAAATGCCTTCGCCACTGGTGGTGTTGTCTTCAATCTTAATTGTGAGATCACCACCGGTCGTCTCAACGAACAGCGTATCGAGCACGTTAATGTGCGGGAAGCGCCCGTGCACGATGTCCTCACGCGTGGTTTGCGTCCATTCGAAATCGAACGGCGCAGGGGGCTCAATATCACGTTCGCCACGGTTATCGATGTAGGTTAGCGTCTTCCCATCGGCTGATACCGACCAACGGAATACGCGCACGTCCTCAAGCCGTTCACCAATCTGAAAACTGGCCAGCAGCTTCGCATTTTTGACGACAAGCTGGATGAGTCGCGTTTCTTTGTAGTAACGATATAGCTCGTCGAAATCATCCTTGAACCGTCTTTCAGCGAGGAACGTTTCTGATAACGCAACGCTGTGCATGACGAAACGATCACCATCTTGTTCCGGGCGGTACAGTGCAAATACATCGTCAATCGACGTCGACGTTTTCAATCCGATGAAGACGTTAAAGCCAAACAGCAACAAATCGCCCAGTTGCACGATGTCGCGACCAACGCAGTTGTTCTCGGTACGCACTCGAGTGCGCGCTGCAAGTGCCATCTGCGTTGCGCCAAACTGGGTCGTACGACCCGTGTTTAACGCTTGTGTTTTTTGTGCGAGCGTGTCGCCATGACTGACGAGCCGCTGTTGGATAACTTCATAGGCGCCGCCCGCTGTGACAGCTTTGGTGACGATATCATTGGTGGTGTCTTCGTTGTCCACGCATCCGCTCCTTAAGCGTCAGCCGCTGGCGCCCCCGGTAAGGGCGCCAGTTCACAGCCTAGTTAGAAGAGGCGCCAGAGGCGTCAGCATCGTTACCGATAGACGAGACTTTGGCTAGCAACGTCTTTACTACGTCGCTTTTTTCCGCCAAGCCGTCAACGGCCTTACCGATCGATAGGGACTTGGCGAAATTGTCAAAGAAGTGCTCTTCGCCACCGACGATATCGATGTGCGCTTTTTGCAGCGCGATCGCGAGGATTTCAGCGTTCTCTTTGGCAATCTCCTTACCCGCATCGATAGAGGCAAGCGCTTCTTTGAATGCTGTTTCAAGCGTCATGCGGAACTCTTCGTGCTCGCGTGTTTCGCCTGTCATTGCGGCCATTGCAGCAAACTTGTCGGTGAGGCCTTCAGCCTCTGCCTGGAATTGCGCTTTGGTAACCTCAGCGGTCGCCAGTCCGATTTCGGACTTTGCAGACGCCTCTGCGGTACCCGTCGCGCGAACCACGTCTGCTTGCGCAAGGCCCGGTGCTGCGTCTTCGGCCTGCACACCTTCGGCGAGGACCTTTTTCGCATCGGAGTCTTTCGCCGCCGCTGCAAGTCGAGCCTCGGCCAGCGTGGTGATTTCGATCGCTTTGTGAGCTGCCGCTGTTTCCTGAGCTTTCGCAGCAACAACTTCTTTGATGCGCTCTTCCTCTGCTGCAGCTTCGGCATTTAGTACCTGAGTCTGTTTCAGGCGATCTGCTTCGGAGACTTCGCGAACTTCTTTGATGCGCTCTTCTTCTACCGCCACGGTCTTGTCGACCGCCACGCGTTCACGAATGACGTTGGCGATTTCTTTTTTCTCGACCTCAACTGCTTTCTCAGCAAGTACGGTCTCCACCGCAACTTCGCGTTCGCGCGAGACGACTTCTAGATCACGTGCACGAACCACTTTTTCCTGCTCGATAGCAACTGCACGTTCCCTGTTCTGCTCGGCGACTTCGACCTCGCGCTTTTGGTTCTCAGTCTGAACTGACAGATCCTGAACGACTTGAATGTGCGTTTGCTCTGCGCGTCGGCGTTCTTCTTCCTGAATCTTGCGTGTCTCGGCCTCTTCGCGCGCCTGAACGGAGAGAATTTCGCGTTGCTGTCGTGCTTCCGCGTCAGCCTGCTGGCGCTCCAGTTCGAGCATCGCCTCTACTGTTGTCACATCCTTTTTCTTGATGGCCAGCTGTTCGTCGCGCTCGAGCTCGTTAGTCCGCACGTTCTGTGTGGCAGTGAGCTCAGTGATCTTCTTGATACCTTCGGCGTCGAGAATATTGGTCGGGTCTAACGATGACTTCGGCGTTTGCTCGAGATAATCGATGGCGACATCTTCGAGCACATAGCCATTCAAGTCGTCGCCGATGACGGTGATGATTTTCTCGCGGAACTCCTGTCGATTTTCGAACAACTCGACAAAGTCGACTTGCTTGCCGACCGTCTTTAACGCTTCCGAAAACTTCGCGGAGAACAGTTGGTCCACTGCCTTTTGATCGGACGCACGACTCGCACCAATCGATTTAGCTACCTTGAGGACATCTTCGGCGGTCTCGTTGACCCGCAAGTAAAATGCAACGTTAATATCAGCGCGCATATTGTCTGCGCAAATCAGGCCATCACTACCGCGTCGATCTACCTCGAGGGTGATCAATGAGATACGCATGAGCTCTTTCTTGTAGATGATCGGGTAGACGAGGGCACCCGTAAAATGCACTTTCGGTGTTGCGCTCATGTCGTTAACGATCAGCGCCGTGCCTTGCTCCACCTTGACGTAGAACGCCTTGAAGAGCGCCGCGAAGCCCAGCACGATGAGCAGCAGAACGCCGGCTCCTGTGATGAGGGGCATCAATGCGGGTAGATTTGCCATTAGTTTCTCCCTGTTAAATAGCGATTGTTTCGAGCGGCTTTGTTAGCCGGAAAATTCTTCTTCCGAGATCACGCGGTACATGCTGGTGTCATCCAGTCGTTCGATGAGCGCCACGCGATCACCTTTTTTGAAGGTGTCATCGCCTGTGGCGCGTACCTTTAAAATTAAGCCTGCACCGCCGTCATTGAGCGTTGCTTCACCGAATGTGCGATCCACGCGAGAGCTACGTACGACAGCGATTTGTCCGAGTACCTGCTTGTCTGTTTGCTGAGTTGCTTTACTAAAAAGTACGCGCAGCGGCTTAATCAACAGTCCCGTCAAGTGTGCCGCGATATAGGCTGTGCCAAACAACACGGGCAAGCCAGCGAGATAGCGCAAGATGTCACCTGGAATGATGCCAAACAGAAAGTGGACGATGTAGTAGCACATCAGCCATCCGAGTAGCACGAGGATCGACAGTGATACCGTGACGGGGACGCCAACGAGACCAAACCGCAACAACAAGCCGACGAGTACGTCTGGACCGGAGTGGTTCGAATCCGCATTGAGGTCGGCGCCGTCGAAGTCAATATCAAGGATGTCGAGATCGACAAGACCCATCACGGCACCAGCCCAGAACAACACGACCAGTACCAGCAGAATCGAATAAACGATGGTCGGAAAGGATGCGATGTTCTGATAGAACGGATCCATTTTCGGACTGAGCAATATAGCGAACATCGTTATCGATTCTCCTGACTGTTGTTATGCGTTGGGTCGCGCCGCCGTTACTTGGCTTTCAGTCTTGCCAGCACGTCCGAAGCACTTTTGTTCTGCTTGCTAATGCCGGCAGCGGCGAGCTTTTCGCTGAGCGAAGCGTCACCGGTTTCACTGGCGATGTCGTTAGCCGCTTTCATCTGCGCTGAACGTAAATCCTGTCGCTCCTTGATGCGTTCGAGCGATTCCATTGCGGTACGTAGTTTCGAGTCAGAACCGCTGTGGCGCTCGGAAACAGCGGCTTGTGCTTTTTGCACGCTGTCGGTCGCTTTCACGGTATCGATCTGTTGCTTCATCCGCTGAATATCGCGTTCGGCATCGCTGATCGCGGAGCGTAACTGGTTTGCGCTTTGTTCATAACCGCTGCCAGTCGCTTTCTCGGTATCGAGCTTCGTTTCCAGCGCTGCGATTTTCTCAGCGACGTCCATTGCCAGAGACTCGTCGTCCTTTTCCAGCGCGGCCACAGCGTAACCCTCGTGCTCTTCGATGTCCGCGGAAAGCTTGCGTGACTTTTCCTCGGAGACTTTTTGGC
>JBCBZK010000055.1:0-21362 GCA_039815365.1 Pseudomonadota bacterium
GTAAAACCCTGTTGGATTTTCTTCATTTCTTGTCTCCTAGACACATTTCAAGTTCGTTTCCGTCGGCGTCACCGCCTGTCGTGATTACAGGAGCAAGCGCTGTGCCAATTCTGCGACAGGTGGTATAAGCGATTGAAAGAAATGAATAAAAAAAACAGCTTGTGATCTGTTTCACAGGCAAGGTTAGGCGTTGTAGGCGGGTTTCGTTGCAGTATGCGTGTCAGACAGTGACACTTTTTGTCAGTAAGTGCCCAATAGTGTGAGCTATCGAGCAAATGCGTTACTCGATATCGAGTTTCTTAATGCGATAGCGCAGCTGCCGGAAGGTCAGCCCGAGTAACTTCGCGGCAGCAGTCTTATTAAAGCGTGTCTGCTCCAGCGCATCGATGATGGCCTGCCGCTCCATGTCTTCCAGCTGAGGCGTTAACGGACCAGCACTAACAGGTGGTGTCGCCTGACCTGTGGTCGCTGCTGGTTTTTTGTCGTTAGCAATGTGTGGTTCCAGATTTAAATCGCCGTGCGACAGAATGGCGCCTGGACACAGTGTGACCGCACGTTCGATAACATTCTCAAGCTCACGGACGTTGCCAGGGAAGCCATAGCCCACGAGCGCATCACGTGCTTCGGCAGATAGCGTCTTCGCCGTCGTATTGTGTTGTTCTGCGAACTTGTCCAAAAACGCCGTTGCCAGCAACAACACGTCGTTACCGCGTGCTCGCAATGGCGGCACCGGCAGCTCGATGACGTTGACGCGATAAAACAGATCTTCGCGAAACTCTTGTGATTGAGACAGTGCAGCTAAGTCCTGGTGGGTCGCACTCAGGATGCGTACGTCGACGCTGCTCTCCTTGGAGGCACCAACGGGTCGCACCTTTTTCTCCTGAATCACCCGCAACAGTTTGACCTGCATTGGCAGCGGCAGTTCGGCAATCTCATCCAGAAACAGCGTGCCACCATCGGCGGCCTGAAACAGCCCCTCTTTATCGTTGACGGCACCTGTGAAACTGCCTTTTCGGTGACCGAAGAATTCACTTTCCATGAGCTCCGGCGGAATCGCGCCGCAGTTCACCGGTACAAATGCCTTGTCGCGACGACCGCTCGCTTCGTGAATCATTCGTGCGACAAGCTCTTTACCCGTGCCGGATTCACCGCGAATGTGGACAGGCGCCTGACTGCGTGCGACCCGGCCAATAATGTCCCGTACGTTATCCATGACCTCGCTCGTGCCGAGCAAAGCGTCGCTTGTATTGGGCGAATCGCTGTCCAGATGCAGTGCCGTGCTAATGATGCTGCGCAGGTTGGCAAGATCCAGCGGCTTGCTCAAGAAGTCGAAAGCGCCGTTTTTAAGCGCGGTAACAGCGGACTCAACGCTGCCGTGAGCGGTAATCACAGCGACTGGCAAGCCTGGGCTTGTGTTCTGCAGATAACTGACCAGCGACAGTCCGTCACCGTCAGGTAGTCGCATGTCAGTCAAACACAGATCGAAACTGCGTTTGCCAAGTTGCTGCTTGGCAGACGCGATATCCGGCGCCGTGCGTGCGTCTAGATTCATCGCACGCACTGTCATCTCCAACAGGTCGCGGATGTCTGGCTCGTCGTCGACGATCAATACGCATTTGTTGTTGTGGTCTCGCATAATGTGGGTCGTATCCTATCAGGTTACCGGTAGTTAGCCGACGCCACTCCACCGGCTCGGGTCCGCAAAAACAATTTGCAGCACACTGCCGCCGGTTTGTCCGCGACGGTAATTGATCGTTGCTCTGTTGAGCTCACACAACTCCTGGCAGAGATACAAGCCCAGTCCAGTGCCATCATCGTGCTGAGTAAAGAATGGCTCGAATATGCGCGCGTGGTTCGCCTCGTCAATACCAGGTCCGTAGTCGATCACTTCAAGATAGGGACGCCGTGAACCGCTGACGCGCCCCCACTGGAAGCGCACGGGTTTATCGACGCTGGCGTTGCCATGCAGGCAAGCGTTATCGACGAGGTTGAGCATGACCTGGCGAAGATGAGCCGGATCAAAAATGATCTCCATGATCGCCTCTTCACCCGCCAGCGCGAGCGTGCCTGCAGCGAGATCTGCCGTTTGAATGTACTCGTGGCAAAACTCGCTGAGCCATTGTCCGAGAACCAGCTTTTGCGGGCGGCTCTTGCCTCGACGTGACATTTGCAAAATGTCATCCACAAGATTGGACACACGAACGGCGTTGCGCTCGATGATGCCGGCGAGTTTTTGGTGGCCTTCATCTTGCGTGGTTTCGTTGAGCAGCTGCGCGGCGTGACTCATCGCGCCGATCGGGTTGCGGATTTCGTGTGCGATGCTGGCCGACAGGCGCCCTAGTGAGGCTAGTTTGCTCTGTTGCACGCGCTCGGCAAGCACACTGATGTCTTCCAAAAACAGCAACAGCGCAGCATCTCCCGACCCCGACGCGTCGCCGAACGGCGCAATATGCACTTGTAAGCGCGCGCCGTCAGAGCTCGGGATCGTGGTCTGCTCACCGACATCCTCAATGGTCTGCGTGTTACGCCACGAACGCACATACGCAGCAAGCGTCGTTGAATAGTCAGACAACAAGCCCTTGGCCTCGCTGCGCGCCACGCCAAGGTGTCGCGCGGCAGCGTCGTTGACCAGCAGAATGTCGTCCGCAGGGTCAATCACGATAATCGCCTCTCGCAGTTGTTGCACAACATAGCGGTTGAGTTCAGCCAGATTGGCGATATCGATGTTCTGTCTGCGTGCCAGCGCTTCACTCGCGGCCAGACGTCTGGCGACAGGCGCAACGGCGAGCACCACAGCGAAAATGAGCGCACACAACAGGCCGGCAGCAGGATATTGCAACAGGTCGGCTTCGCCGATGACGTTGAGATACACCTGCGAGCCAAGCACGCCTAGCGTCGCAAGAGCCGCCATAAACCGGCCACTTAACCGGGACAAAATAAAGCCGCCTGATGCGTTAAACACGATCAGAAGTCCGGCGATGCCGCTGGCCGCGCCGCCGCTGGCGGTCGACAGCGAGGTGATCGCGACGATATCGAACACCAGTACAAGCTCAGTAAGCGTGGTTGCACTCAATGCGCGTTTCGACGTCGCATAGGCTGCCACAACGCCGGCTACAAACCAGCTCAGCAGCGAAATGACGAACAGCTGCGGGAACAGCTCGCCGAAGAAGCGCGGTGAACTGCTGGATGCAAATGCGGCCATCAGCAGTACGGCGATTAACAGTCGGAATGCGCTCAACGCGCCCAAAGTACGCCACTGAAAATCGCCGCTAGCCTCATCAACGCCGTCGGCTGTATCGAACACGCCGACAGGCGAGATGGATTTTGGGTGCTCGCTCATCATTATTTAACATTTTATCGCAGCGGGCCGCTAAGGCGGTGAACCAGTTCCGGTTTTGCGCCCCGTTACGGTTTGATCCACAATACGCGCAATTCAAGACGAGCGTTCAAAACGCCGTCGCAACACTGAAGTACGTCACGGGAATCACACATGAACCTGCACGAGTATCAATCCAAGAAAATTTTCGCCGATTACGGCATTGACGTGCCACAAGGCCATCCGGCGAGTAGCCCGGAAGAGGCTGTGGCTGCGGCAAAAACGCTCGGCGGTGAGCTGTGGGTTGTGAAAGCCCAGGTACACGCCGGTGGGCGCGGCAAAGCGGGTGGCGTTAAGTTGGCGCGCACGCTTGATGAAGTCGCCGATGCCGCCAAAGGCATGCTGGGCGAGCGGCTGGTCACGCCGCAAACCGATGCCGACGGTTTGCCGATCCACCAGGTCTACGTCGAAACCGGTTCTGCCATTGATCGTGAGTTGTACCTGAGCATGGTCGTGAATCGCGACGCGCGTCGGGTGGCATTTATCGTTTCGGCTGACGGCGGCATGGATATTGAGGAAGTCGCGCACAAAACACCTGAGCGCATCACGACAGTGAATATTGCTCCGGCCGTCGGGCTAGCTGAGTATCAGATTCGTGACATGGCGTACGGTCTGGAGCTCGACAAAGCGCAAATGAAGGCATTCGCAAAGACGGCTCGCGCGCTCTACAAAATGTTCAATGACATTGATGCCAGCCAGGTTGAGATCAACCCACTGATCACAACAAAAGACGGCGACATTGTGGCACTTGATGCCTAGATCAATATCGAAGACAACGCCTTGTTTCGGCAAAAAGCGATCGCAGAATTGCGTGATGCGACGCAGGAAGACGAAAAAGAAGCACGCGCCGCAGAACATGACTTGAACTACGTCTCGCTCGACGGGGACATTGCATGCATGGTGAACGGCGCAGGGCTTGCGATGGCGACGATGGATGTCATCAACGTTTATGGCGGTGAGCCGGCAAACTTTCTCGACGTGGGCGGTGGCGCGACGCCAGAGCGCGTTGCGGAGGCTTTCAAGTTGATTTTGTCGAATGACAAAGTGAAAGCGATTCTTGTCAATATCTTCGGTGGCATTGTGCGTTGTGATGACATTGCGGACGGCATTATTGCTGCGGTCAAAGAAGTCGGCGTAGAAGTGCCGGTCATCGTGCGCCTAGAAGGCACAAACGTTGAAAAGGGTCGTGCTGCGCTTGCGGGCAGCGGGCTGAAAATTATCACGGCTGACGATCTCACCGATGCGGCCAAAAAAGCCGTCGCGGCGGCAGCGTAAGGATTAGGACGCATCATGAGTATTCTTGTAAACAAAAACAGCAAAGTGATTTGCCAGGGCATTACTGGCAACCAGGGTTCGTTTCACACTGAACAATGTGCAGCGTACGGCACCAATATCGTAGGTGGCGTAACCCCTGGTCGTGGCGGCAGCACACACCTGGACGTTCCGGTGTTTAACACCGTTGCCGACGCCGTCAAACAAACCGGCGCTGATGTCAGCATGATCTACGTGCCGCCGCCATTCGCGGCCGACGCCATCCTCGAGGCCGCCAGTGCCGGCGTTGAGTTGATTGTCTGTATCACCGAAGGTATCCCGGTGCTCGATATGGTCAAAGTCAAAGCCGCGCTCGAAGATTTCGACTGCCGTCTGATTGGCCCGAACTGCCCGGGCATCATTACGCCGGGTGAAGCCAAAATCGGCATCATGCCAGGCTTCATTCATATGCCAGGCAAGATCGGCGTCGTGTCGCGCTCCGGTACGCTCACCTACGAGGCGGTGTATCAGACGACGCAAGCCAAGCTTGGCCAAAGCACCTGCGTTGGCATCGGTGGCGATCCGATTCGCGGTATGAACTTCATCGATTGCCTTGAGTTATTCGAGGCTGACGACGATACCGCCGGTATTATTATGGTCGGTGAGATCGGCGGCGCGGATGAAGAAGCGGCTGCTGAGTACATTGCCAAGAACGTTAACAAACCAGTAGTGAGCTACATTGCTGGTGTTACCGCACCTCCAGGCAAACGCATGGGTCACGCCGGCGCGATTGTTGCTGGCGGCCAAGGCACAGCCGCGGCCAAATTCGCGGCGCTCGAAGCTGCTGGTGTGAGCACCGTGCGTTCGCCGGCTGATCTTGGGTCTGCAATGGTCGAAGCACTCGGCAGCTAACGATGCTCTGCCGGCCACAGTGAGCGCGTAATGCAATATTCATTCGTCATGGCGCTCGCTCAGCTCAACCCGCTGGTGGGCGATGTGTCCGGCAACGTCGCAACCTCTATCGAAGCGATACATGACGCGCGCGATCGTTTGGGCGCACGTCTTGTCGTGTTGCCAGAGATGATGCTGTGCGGCTACCCGCCGGAAGACCTGTTGTTGCACGCAGGGCTTCAACGGCGCGTTGAGCGTGGCTTGAAACAATTGCGCGAAGCCTGTCAGGGCGTCGCCTGTATTGTTGGGTTTCCCGAGTATGCGGATGGCAATCTGTACAACAGCGCGGCTGTGCTGGACGACGGCGTTGAAGTCGCGCGCTATCGCAAGTGGTTGTTGCCCAACTATCAGGTTTTCGACGAAAAGCGTTATTTCACGCCGGGAGAGCATCCCTGCGTCTTTGCCATCGATGGTGTAAAGCTCGGTCTGACGATTTGCGAGGACGTTTGGGGGCCTGCGCCTGCATCTGCTGCAAAGGCGGCTGGCGCGGAATGTCTGATTGCGATTAATGGCTCACCGTATGCGGTTGGCGCACAGCGTCGACGCGAGAGCGTGGTCTGCGAGCGCGCGAAAGAGACCGGCTTGCCGATCGCGTACGTGAATATGATCGGCGGTCAGGATGAACTTGTTTTTGATGGCGGCAGCTTTGTCGTCGCGGCCGGCGGTGAGCGTGTGCAGCGTGCCACGCCGTTTGACGAACATCTGGTGGCTGTCACAGTCGGTGAGGTGGATGGAGTTGTGCATCTGTCGACCGAATTGGATGCGCCGCTACCTGAAGAGATCGACAACATCTACAACGCGCTAGTCTTCGGTACCAGAGACTATGTGCGCAAGAATGGCTTTCCCGGCGTGCTGCTCGGTTTGTCCGGCGGTATTGATTCTGCGCTGACGCTAGCCATCGCTGTTGATGCGTTAGGCGCCGACGCGGTACACGCGGTGATGATGCCTTATCACTACACGTCCGATATGAGTCGTGAAGACGCCGCACTGCAAGCCGATGCGATGGGTGTGGACTATAGCGTTATTTCAATTGAACCGATGGTGAGTGCAACATTGGCCCAACTGGATTCGCATTTCGAAGGCCTGGAAGCGGACACGACCGAGGAAAATATTCAGTCGCGCAGCCGCTGCGTGTTGCTCATGGCGTTATCCAACAAGACCGGAAAGATGTTGTTGACGACGGGCAACAAAAGCGAGATGGCCGTCGGTTATGCAACGTTGTATGGCGATATGGCTGGTGGCTTTGCACCGCTGAAAGACTGCAGCAAGACGCAGGTTTTCGAGTTGGCACGGCACCGCAATGCTCGCACGCCGGATGCGCCGCCGATACCCGACCGCGTGATTACACGGCCACCATCGGCTGAGCTGCGACCCGACCAGGAAGATACGGATTCACTGCCACCGTATGATGTGCTGGATGCCATTCTTGCGGCGTTTATCGAGCGCGACTTGTCGGTCGATGAGATCGTGGCGTTGGGTTTTGATCACGATACTGTCGTACGAATCTTAACGATGGTGCGACGCAATGAGTACAAGCGTCGCCAGGCGCCTCCGGGCGTGCGCGTAAGCCATCGTGCGTTCGGGCGCGACTGGCGTTATCCGATCACATCGGGCTATCTGTTCCCCGACAATTAGGCGACAGCGCCGGCCGTCAGTTCGCTGCAACGTCGCTAGCTATCGCTGTCCGGGAAGTTCTTCTTCAGCACCGCGCGCGTTGACACCGCCAGGTCATCGAGGTCCAGCGCATCGTACGCCTCAATCATGAGCTCCAGTGAACGCTGGTTCGCCGGTGTCCCGTCATAGGCCTTTAATGAGTTTTGTGCGCGATTGAGCGCCGCCACGTAAGCGCCGCGATTCATGTAGTACTCGGCGACGCGGTTTTCATAACGCGCGAGTTTGTCTTTGATGTAGCGCATGCGCAGTACAGCATCATCGGCATAGTCGCTGGCCGGGTAGCGCTCGACGAGTTGGCGTAACGTTGAGAAAGAACGCCGCGCGTCGTTTGGCGGTCGATCTGCGCGATCCACATTCAACACGCCATCAAGCGGGCCCGGTGGGCGATCGAATAACGCCAGCGCCTTGATGTAGAGCGCGTAGTCCACGCGTGGGTGCGTCGGGTTTTCGCGTACAAATTGATCGGAGGCATCGAGCACCTGCTCTTTGCTGCCGCTTTTGTAATAGCAATAGATGAGATCTAACTGTGACTGCTTGCCCACCGCGCTGAACGGATAGCGCGATTCGAGCTGTTCGAAGACAAAGATAGCGTCGCGATAGTTGCCACCGTTCATCGAGCGTTGCGCGCGCTGGTAGATGTCATCGGCGCCACCTGCCACCTGTCGTTCCGGCTTGTCGCCGCCGCACGCGACCAACAAACAGGCTATTGCCGCAGCCCCAAGGCTGCGCACGGTTGATTGAGTTGGCATCGGTGGTTTCAACATAGCTTAGGTCTGATCCGTCTTGAATTTCGCGCCGCGCAGTATACCGTAACTCACTGAACTGCTGTTGGAGCACATTTTGACCCGGATTTCGCACAGCGAGGCCGTTCCTAATCACTTAGCCGGCTATAGACTTGACCAGGCTTTGGCGAAAATGTTCCCCGAGCATTCGCGCTCGCGTCTCACCCAATGGCTCAAAGAGGGCATGATTACGGTTGACGGTGGTAGGCCGAAACCACGTGCTCGGCTCGAAGGTGGCGAGCAGGTTGAGCTTGAGGTCACGCTCACGGTTAACGAGACCGTGGTCGCCGAGCCAGTAGATCTGGAGGTTGCGTTCGAAGACGAGAGTTTCGTCGTGATTAACAAGCCGGCCGGGTTGGTGGTTCACCCTGGTGCGGGCAATCAGCACGGCACGCTGCAGCACGGCTTGCTGCACCGTTGGCCAGCGCTGGCGGAATTGCCGCGTGCGGGGCTTGTACACCGGATCGATAAAGACACGACGGGATTGTTGCTCGTGGCCAAGACGCTCACAGCACATACCCAACTCGTGCGCGAGCTTGCCGAGCGCAATATTCATCGTGAGTATCTGGCGATTTGCCATGGCGCGCTAACGGGTGGTGGCACCGTGGATGCGCCTATCGGGCGGCACAGTCAGGATCGATTGCGCATGAGTGTCCGTGATGACGGGCGCACTGCTGTGACGCACTACCGGATGGAAGAGCGCTTCGTCGCGCACACGATGATCCGCGTCACGCTGGAGACCGGGCGCACGCACCAAATTCGCGTGCATTTTGCGCATCTGCGCCATCCATTGGTCGGCGATCAGTTGTACGGCGGCAGACACCGCATTCCAGCCGGCAATGATCAACCAATGCTGGATGCGATCCGTGGTTTTCGTCGTCAGGCGCTACACGCCGCACGGCTCACTTTTGCGCACCCGGTGAATGGTGAGGAAGTGTCAATTGCTGCGCCGGTTCCTCAAGATCTGCAGACGCTCGCAGATGTGTTGCGCGCCCACGCGCTACGGGTCAATCAGTGACCGATTTGCAGCCCGACTGGGTTTTGCCCGGTGGCGCTCTGCACGGTCGTGTCGGCGCACTATCAACGACCCGTATGGGTGGCGTGAGCCGCGCGCCGTTTGATGCGTTGAATCTTGGCGATCACGTTGGAGATAACCCGCACGATGTTGCTAGGAATCGCGCCATGCTCGCCACGCGGGTTGCCGGGCGCGAGCTCATGTGGTTGACGCAGGTTCACGGCACCGACATTGTCAGCGCGGATGACTGGCAGATTGGCATGAGCGCAGATGGCGCGGTTGTTACCGATGACCGACATTGCGCTGTTGTCATGACGGCTGATTGCCTGCCGGTCCTGATGGCAGCGGACGACGGCAGTGTTGTAGCAGCCGTTCACGCCGGGTGGCGTGGTCTTGCCGGAGGTGTGTTGTTGCGTGCTTTGGCCACGTTAGCAGCGCCGCACGCGCGCGTGCTGGCCTGGATCGGACCGGCGATTTCATGCCCGGCATTCGAAGTCGGTGACGAGGTGCGCGTCGCGTTCATTGAGGCTGATGCGAGCAATGAAGCGTTTTTTGTTGCCAATCCGGTGGGGCGCTTCCAAGCGGATCTGTCGGGTCTTGCCCGGCATCAGCTGTTATGCGCGGGCGTGTCACAGGTGACCGCCGCTGATGCGTGCACCTACAACGATGCATCGCGGTTTTTCTCGCACCGCCGTGCGGCGCCTTGCGGGCGCATGGCGACAGCAATCTGGCGCATCTGAGCACGGCGCTACGCTTGAAAAACCGCTGCTTGGCGCCATATATAAGCGCAATAGAATAGCGAATCGGGGCGTTTGACATGCGAATGGACAAGCTCACCAGCAAATTTCAAATGGCGTTGGCTGACGCGCAGTCTTTGGCTGTCGGTCGCGACCATCAGTACATCGAACCTGCGCATCTCATGCTGGCATTGCTGGACCAGCAAGGTGGCAGCACCCGTGGCTTGTTGACCAAAGCCGGCGGTAATCTGCAGCAGCTGGAAGGCGCACTGCGCGACATTGTTGCCAAACTGCCTGAAGTGCAGGGTACCGGCGGCGATGTGCACGTCAGCGGTGATCTTGCCAAGATGCTGAACGTTACCGATAAGTTAGCGCAGCAGCGTAACGACCAATACATTGCTTCCGAATTGTTCGCGCTCGCCGCAGTGCGGGACACCGGCGCGGTCGGTCAGGCGTTTGCGGCAGCCGGTATTGTGGCTGGCGCCGTGCAAAGCGCTGTCGATGAATTGCGCGGCGGTGAGAACGTCACAGACGCGAACGCTGAAGATGCACGTCAGGCGCTTGAGAAATACACGATTGATCTGACCGAGCGTGCGCTGCAGGGCAAGATCGATCCGATCGTCGGCCGTGATGAAGAAATTCGACGCACCGTGCAAATCCTGCAGCGCCGTACGAAGAACAACCCCGTGCTGATCGGTGAGCCAGGTGTCGGTAAGACGGCGATCGTTGAGGGGCTCGCACAGCGAATCGTGAACGGTGAGGTCCCTGAGGGTATGCGCAACAAGCGCCTGCTGTCTTTAGATCTCGGCGCGCTGATTGCCGGCGCCAAGTTCCGCGGCGAATTCGAAGAACGCCTTAAAGCGGTATTGAACGATCTGTCGAAACAGGAAGGACAGGTGATCCTGTTCATCGACGAGTTACACACGATGGTCGGTGCGGGCAAAGCCGACGGCGCGATGGACGCCGGCAATATGCTTAAGCCGGCTCTGGCGCGGGGCGAGCTGCATTGCGTGGGCGCCACAACGCTCGATGAGTACCGTCAGTACCTTGAAAAGGATGCTGCGTTGGAGCGGCGATTCCAGAAAGTCGTGGTCGATGAGCCAACGGTCGAAGACACCGTTGCCATTCTCCGCGGTCTCAAGGAGCGTTACGAAGTGCATCACGGGGTTGATATCAGTGATCCGGCGATTGTGGCGGCGGCGACGCTGTCGCATCGCTACATCAGCGACCGCCAACTGCCGGACAAAGCCATCGACCTGATCGATGAAGCGGCGTCGCGCATACGCATCGAGATCGATTCGAAACCTGAGTCAATGGATCGCCTCGAGCGGCGCATTATCCAGTTGAAGATTGAACGTGAGGCGCTCAACAAAGAATCTGATGATGCATCGCGCAAACGTCTGGACGACATTGAATCGCAGTTGTCCGCGCTGGAACGTGAGTACGCGGATCTTGACGAAGTCTGGACCGCGGAAAAAGCGGCGATGCAAGGCGCAACGCATATCAAAGAAGAGATCGAGCGCGTGAAGCTCGCGTTGGAGGCCGCGCATCGCGCGGGCGATCTAGCCAAAATGTCGGAGCTGCAATACGGCCAGTTACCCGTGCTGGAGAAACAGTTGAGCAAGGCGATGGCAGCCGAGTCTGACAAACCTTCGCTGGTGCGCAACAGCGTTACCGATGAAGAGGTTGCTGACATCGTTTCTCGGTGGACGGGAATTCCGGTGTCGAAAATGCTGGAGGGTGAGCGCGACAAGCTGCTGCGTATGGAGAGCGCGCTAGCAGACCGCGTTGTGGGTCAATCCGAAGCTGTTACTGCGGTATCCAACGCGATTCGTCGTTCACGTGCGGGCTTGTCGGATCCGGAGCGCCCCATTGGCTCGTTTCTGTTTCTCGGCCCGACAGGCGTCGGCAAAACCGAGCTTTCAAAGGCATTGGCGACATTCCTGTTCGACAGCGACGATGCGATGGTGCGCATCGATATGTCGGAGTTCATGGAGAAACATTCGGTCGCGCGATTGATCGGTGCGCCGCCGGGCTACGTCGGCTATGAGTCTGGTGGCTATCTGACGGAGGCCGTTCGCCGTAAGCCATATTCAGTAATCTTGTTGGACGAGGTCGAAAAAGCGCACCCGGACGTGTTCAATGTTCTGCTGCAGGTGCTTGATGATGGCCGCCTGACGGACGGGCAGGGTCGCACGGTCGATTTTCGCAACTGTGTGGTCATCATGACGTCGAATCTTGGCTCCGAACGAATCCAGGCACAGGCGGAAGAGGCTGATTATGCGGCGATGAAATCGTCCGTTATGGAGGTCGTATCAACGCATTTCCGGCCTGAGTTCATTAACCGGGTCGACGACGTTGTCGTGTTCCATGCGTTGTCGCGAACGCATATTCGCGCAATTGTCGAAATTCAGCTTGCCAGTCTTCGCGCACGCCTCGCGGCGCGCGATCTTGCGCTGTCGATTTCTGACGCGGCATTGGACGAGCTCGCTGAAGCGGGTTTTGATCCGGTCTATGGCGCGCGCCCGCTGAAACGAGCGATTCAGGTCGCGGTTGAGAATCCGCTGGCCGAGCGTATTCTTCGCGGTGAGTTTGTACCGGGACAACATGTATCCGTAGACGCGGCGGACTCGGGCAACGGATTGATTTTCAGTGGATCGTGATGCTGCTTGCGCGTTAGCAGGTATAATCGCGCAAGTCGGACGGACATAGCCGACAATGCTCTGGAGCTTATGTCATGCCAATTTATGAATACGCCTGTACTGCGTGCGGCCACCGTCTGGACGCGTTGCAAAAGATTGCTGACGCACCATTAACGCAGTGCCCAGCGTGCAATCAGCCGACGCTCAAGAAACAGCTGTCTGCGCCAAGCTTCCGGCTCAAAGGGCAGGGTTGGTATGAGACCGACTTCAAGAAAGATGGCGATAAAAAGCGCAATCTCGCCGACGATGGCGCAAAGCCTGCATCTGCAAAGAAAGAGGCTGGCGATGGCGCTACGTCGAGCAAAGCCAAGTCAGAGACAACATCTTCTGGCACTTCATCAAAAACATCGTCGTCTTCGGATGGCGGCAAGGCAGCATAGGTCAGCAATGTGATGCGATCGTTACGTAAATTCATGATCGCCGGACTGCTTGTCTGGCTGCCAATTGGTGTAACGGTGTTCTTGTTCCGGGTGCTGTTGCAACTCATGAACAACAGTCTGAAGTTGTTGCCCAAGGAGATTAATCCGGCGACCTATGGCTACGACATCCCCGGTCTCGGGGTCATTCTGACGATCATCGTGCTGCTGTTTACCGGCTTGTTCACCGCAAACTTCGTCGGTCGTAAATTCGTGTCGGCGTCCGAAGGCCTGCTAAACCGCATTCCGCTGATTCGCACGGTGTATTCGGCATCGAAGAATTTCGCCGAAGTCGTGTTCTCTCCGACGGGTGAGTCGTTCAAGCGCGTCTTGCTGATCCAGTATCCGCGCAAGGGCGTCTGGAGTCTTGCGTTTCAGACGTCCAATAATCTCGGTGAGGTTCAGGCCAAAACCGGCCAGGACATGCTGTGTACGTTTGTGCCGACCACACCGAACCCGACGTCCGGATTCATTATTATGGTGCCGACCGACGAGGCCATCATTTTGGATATGGACGTCGAATCCGCATTGAAGATGATTATCTCGCTCGGCGTGGTCGTGCCCGAGTGGCAACCGGGCAATCTGCCGCCCGAAGTTGCAGCTGCCAAAGACACGCCGTAACATTCTCGCCCCTTTTCGCAGCTAGCTATTGCGGCTGCCTGCAACCAGTAAGAACAAGAGCATCAGCGCTATGCGTACACATTATTGCGGCCAGGTTAACGAGACCCTGGTAGGCCAGAGCATCACGGTTACCGGATGGGTGCACCGTCGCCGGGACCACGGCGGCGTTATTTTCGTCGATCTGCGAGATCGCGAAGGTTTGCTGCAGGTGGTGTTCAATCCGGGCGATGACGATATGTTCAGTCACGCCGAGCGCCTGCGCAGCGAGTTCGTGTTGCAAGTAACCGGTGAGCTGCGTTTGCGCCCTGATGGCATGATCAATGAGGCAATGGCTTCCGGCAAAGTCGAGCTTGTCGCAACGGCATTGAATATTCTCAACACCGCCGAGACACCACCGTTCCACCATGACGAGCAGACGAACGAAGAGCTTCGGCTGAAGTATCGCTATCTCGACCTGCGCCGTGCCGGCATGCTCGGCAACCTGCGTCTGCGACACTCGATCACACGCGCGATGCGTGCCTATCTCGATACATCCGGTTTCGTCGATGTTGAAACCCCGATGCTGACGCGTGCAACGCCTGAAGGCGCGCGCGACTACATCGTACCGAGCCGCACCCACGACGGTAAGTTCTTTGCACTGCCGCAGTCACCGCAAATCTTCAAGCAGTTACTGATGATGTCCGGGCTGGATCGTTACTATCAGATTGTGCGTTGTTTCCGTGATGAAGACCTGCGCGCCGATCGCCAGCCGGAATTCACGCAACTTGATATCGAGATGAGCTTTGTCAGCGAAGACGACGTCATGCGCATGATGGAAGAGATGGTTGTTCACCTGTTCCGCGAAGTGATGGATATCGATTTGCCGACGCCATTCCCGCGTATGGCCTATTCCGAGGCGATGCATCGTTATGGTTCGGATAAGCCTGATCTGCGGATTGATTTGGAACTGGTCGAAGTTGCGGACCTGATGGATGGCGTTGAATTCAAGGTATTTGCCGGGCCTGCAAAAGATCCTGACGGACGCGTTGCTGCATTGCGTGTACCGGGCGGCAGCGAGCTGTCGCGCAAGGAGATTGATGCCTACACAAGTTTTGTCGGGCGTTATGGTGCGCGCGGGCTCGCGTATATCAAGGTGAACGATGCGGCTAACGGTCGTGACGGTTTGCAATCACCTATCTTGAAATTCCTTCCTGACGCTGCCGTTGAAGGCATCATGTCGCGCACAGGCGCGCAGACGGGCGACCTTATTTTCTTCGGTGCCGACAAAGCGCGCGTCGTCAATGATGCGTTAGGCGCGTTGCGCGTACTCGTGGCCGAAGACCGCGGCATGGTGAGTGATACGTGGCAACCGATGTGGGTCGTCGACTTTCCGATGTTCGAGAAAGATTCGAACAGCGGGCGCTGGACGTCGCTACACCATCCGTTTACCGCGCCGCGCGCCGAGAGCGCTGATGCGTTGCGCGCCGCACCGGAGAACGCGCCATCGCGCGCCTACGACATGGTGTTGAATGGCTCCGAGATCGGTGGCGGCTCGATTCGTATTCATGACCAGGACATGCAGGCAGCGGTATTTGAGTTGCTGCAGATCAGCGACGAAGAGGCCGAAGAGAAATTCGGATTCCTGTTGCGAGCGCTTTCCTACGGTTGCCCGCCGCACGGCGGTATTGCGTTTGGTCTGGATCGACTGGCCATGCTGATGGCAGGTGCTGACAGCATCCGTGATGTTATTGCTTTCCCGAAAACGCAGTCTGCGCATTGTCCGCTTACAGATGCGCCCGGCGTCGTGTCTGCTGCACAGCTCAAAGAGACGGGTATCAGGCTGCGGACAAAGCCGGTGTCTGACTAGTGAGTCGCGCGCAGCCAGCGCATGTTGTGCTGGTGCTCGGCAATTGGCTGAATGGTCGGGAAGCCTCGCTAATGCGCAGGCGACTCACAGATCGCTACCAGATCAATGCGCGCCAGATCAGTTATCGCATCGCGCGCGCGAGCCTTGCGCAGAACATCAACGTGCTGCGCGATTTTGTCGCTGAGGACATTCGCCCACGCGCCGGCGCCGAGGTGCATTTCGTTGCGCACGGTCTGGGCGCTGTCATCACACTTGCCATGTTGAGTGAATGGTCGTCAGCGCCTGCTGGTCGAGTCGTGTCGCTCGGTGCGCCACTAGGCAGTATTGAGGCAATGCAGCGCCTGGCGGGGCTGGTGGGTGAAGATGGTTTGATGAGTCAGTCGCTCGAGCATTTCTCACTGGATTGGCAGTCGTTATGTGATCGCGAGATTGGCGGGATCGCAGGCACGCTCGGTACCACGCTAGGGCGAGTGATTGCGTCATTGCCCGAGCCGAATGATGGTTCGGTTACCGTCGACGAAACGCGCATTGATTCGCTGGCGGATCATATTCGTTTGGGTGCAACGCATACCGAGTTGTTGACGTCGCGAGAAGTCATCGACCAGGTCGTTCACTTTTTGCTGAATGCGCGCTTTGACCGAACGCGCAAAAGTCAGCAGCCGTTGCAGCGTTAGTCGTTCAACAGCTTTTTTAATGCGTACAGCGTGTCCAGCGCATCGCGCGGTGACAGGTTATCAGGCTCTGCTGCCTCTAACGCATCGAGAGTGGCTTGCTGCGCCGGCGTGAGTACTGGCTCATCATCAGTATCGTCAAAGATGAGCGCTGCCTGACCGCCGTGGTCATTTGCACGGCCCGCTTCGAGTGCCGATAAGTATTTTCGTGCCTTGCGAATCACTTGCGCCGGCACGCCGGCGAGCGATGCGACCTGTAAACCATAACTCTTATCAGCCGGGCCGGCTTTCACGCTGTGCAGAAACACCAGACGTTTGCCGTGCTCGGTGGCGTCAAGATGAACATTGACGCAACCGGGTAACTCGCCGGCAAGTGCTGTCAGCTCAAAATAGTGCGTAGCGAACAGCGTGAACGCGCGGCTTTGGGTAGCGATGTGATGCGCCGCTGCCCACGCGAGTGACAAGCCATCAAAGGTGCTGGTGCCGCGGCCAATTTCGTCCATCAGTACGAGAGAATGCTCGCTCGCATTGTTCAGAATGTTAGCAGTTTCAGTCATTTCCACCATGAATGTAGAGCGACCGCCGGCGAGATCGTCGCTTGCGCCGATGCGCGTGAACACGCGATCAATAGGACCGCAGTGCATCGAGCGTGCCGGCACGAAACTGCCTATGCGCGCCATGATGACAAGCAGCGCCGCCTGGCGCATGTAGGTGGATTTACCCCCCATGTTCGGACCGGTGATGATTAACAAGCGACGCGTGGCATCGAACTCAAGGTCGTTCGCAATGAACTCGCCTTGCTGCACTTGCTCGACCACCGGGTGGCGGCCGGCCTCAATACGGATGCCGGGTTCGCCAGTGAGTTGTGGTCGGGCAAGTTCGAGGTTCAACGCGCGCTCGGTCAGGTTCGTCAGCACATCGGTTTCCGCAAGTGCGGCTGCCGTGGTTTGCAGTGCGCCAAGCGATGCATTTAGTGTATCGAGCAATGCTTCGTAGAGTTGCTTCTCGCGTGCGAGTGCCTTGTCTGTCGCCGAGAGCACTTTGTCCTCAAACGACTTGAGCTCATCGGTGATATAGCGCTCTGCGCCTTTGAGCGTCTGACGCCGCACGTAGTCGGCCGGCGCTGCGTCGCTATTGGCCTTGGACAATTCGATAAAGTAACCATGCACGCGGTTGTAACCGACTTTCAGCGTTGCGACGCCGGTGCGCTCGCGTTCGCGCGTTTCCAAAGCGGTTAGAAATCCGTTGGCGTTATCACGTAGTTCGCGCAAAGCATCAAGCTCGCTATCGTAGCCGTCGCGGATGACGCCGCCATCGCGAATCATCATCGGTGGATTGTCGGTGATCGCGCTTGCCAGCAACGTCGCTTGTTCACTTGGGTCGCCGGCGAGTCCGGCGAGTTCTTGCCAGCGATCACTCGCTAAAACATCCAGGATCGTGCGCACTAATGGGACTTGTTGCAGCGCCTGGCCGAGCCGGTCAAGATCGCGCGGACGCGCCGAGCGCAACGCGACGCGCGCAAGAATACGTTCAATATCGCCGACTGCCAGTAAGTGGTCGCGCAACCTGCCGAGTTGGTCGGCGGCCAACAGCGCGGCAATCGCGTCGTGGCGGGCGCGCAGCGTGTCATCGTTGCGCAGCGGTTGATTGAGCCAGCGCCGCAACAAGCGGCTACCCATCGCTGTTGCGCAGCGATCCAGCACACCGGCAAGAGTGAGGTCATGATTGCCGGACAGGCCGAATTCGATTTCCAGATTGCGCCGACTGGTGGCATCGAGCACAACACTATCGCTCGCGTCGCGTCGTTGCAGCGCGCGCACGTGCGGCAATGCACCGAGCTGCGTGTCACGCGCATATTGAAGCAACGCGCCGGCGGCTTGCACGCCTTCGGCAGGCACATCAATGCCAAAACCGCTTAAATCTCGCGTAGCGAACTGTTCACAAAGCAGTCGGTTGGCCGTGGTGCGGTCGAAATGCCACTCACCCGTTGCGCGCCACTGGGCGAATTCGCTGCGTGTCTGCATTGACTTTACTTTTGCCAAATCGGATTCGCTGTAAAGCACCTCTGCGGGACGAATCCGCTCAAGCTCGGCAAGTACGGACTCATCACTGTCCAATTCGGTAAACTCGAACCGGCCACTCGCCAGTTCAAGCCAAGCGAGCCCGGTGCGTCGCGCGCCTAACGACAGCGCCGCAACACAGCTGTCGCGTTGCGCCGTAAGAAGCGATTCGTCGGTCAACGTACCCGGCGTTACCACGCGAACCACGGCGCGCTCTACGGGTCCTTTGCTGGTTGCCGGATCACCGATTTGTTCGCAGATGGCGACCCGCTCGCCTTTTGCGACCAATCGCGCCAGGTAGTTGTTAGCGGCGTGGTAGGGCACACCTGCCATCGGTATCGGCTCGCCATTCGACTTACCGCGCGCAGTCAGCGTGATGTCGACTAACTCTGAGGCGCGTTTGGCATCGTTAAAAAACAGCTCGTAGAAATCGCCCATACGATAAAACAACAGCGCATCCGCGTGGTCTGCCTTGATTTGCAGATACTGCTGCATCATCGGAGTGTGTTGTGCGGGTTCTGCCATGGATGTGCTGCTTGAAAACCAGCAAGAATGCTAGCCGTATGTGCAGCGCAAGTCGAACGTGTCACGATAGCGCATTGTCGAGCCAACCTGATCCTGACCGATTTGTGAACATTGTCCATCTAGAACTCGGCCGTTTCTTATACGGCGGCGCTGAACAAGTGCGTTATTTGCTACGCGGTATGCGTAGCGATGCGCATACCCACACGCTGTTGTGCTGCCAAGGCAGCGAGCTTGCCGCATGGGCCCAAGATGTTGGGCAACCCTACATCGCGCTGCCGTACTCCGGAGAACACAATCTTGCGTTCGTGCTTCGACTCGCACGGCAGTTGTCCGCGCTCAATGCCGATTTACTGCACGTACACTCCCGCCGAGGAGCCGACTGGATGGGGCCGCTGGCTGCGTGGCGCGCCGGCGTCGCGTGCGTGCTGTCGCGTCGCGTTGATAACGCACCGCCGCGGATCTTGAGTTGGCTTATGGCGTCTCGCTATCGCCGCACTATTGCGATTAGCCACACGATCGCTGATGTTCTGACGCAGCGAGGTGTTGATCCGGAGCGTTTGTTGACGATCCACAGCGCCGTAAATCTGCGCCGGGGTGATCAGCAGCGCGCGCGTGAGCAGCTTGCTGAGGTGCTTCCGGGCGCGGGCACTGCGCCGGTTATCGCCGTCATTGCGCAGCTGATTGAACGTAAGGGACACCGTTTCTTGCTGGCGACCATGCCGGCTCTGTTACGTAAGCATCCGGATCTCAAAGTCGTTTTTTTCGGCCGCGGCCCGTTGCTCGACGAATTACAGCGGCATGTCGCCGCCGAGGGATTGGCGCCATATGTCGTGTTTGCCGGCTTTCACCACGACCTTGATGAGATGCTGCCAGCCTTGACGTTGGTGGTGCATCCCGCACTTAAAGAGGGTCTCGGGGTGAGTTTGCTCAAAGCTGCGGCAAGTGAGATCCCCGTCGTTGGTTTCAACGCAGGTGGTGTGTCCGAAGTGGTCGTGAACGAACATACTGGTCTGCTAGTGCCCCCGGAAGATGTGATCGGCCTGACTGCCGCTGTTGTTCGGCTGCTGGACGATGCATCATTGCGCGCTCAATTTGGCGAAAACGCGCGCGAACGGGTGTTGCGCGAGTTTTCGGTGGACCGCATGGTGCAGCGCCATGCGGCCCTTTACGATGTGCTGGCTCAGGAGATTGCATGACAGGTCGCTATTCGCTGATTGGTTTACCAACTGGGGCGAAAACTATTCATGAAGTGTCCAACCTCGCAATGGCGCTGAGCGCGACGAACGCGTCGGTCGCTGTTGCGGAGTCTTGTACGGGGGGTGGCATCGCTAAGGCGCTGACGGACGTCCCGGGTAGTTCGGTCTGGTTCGGGTATGGCGTTGTCAGTTACAGCAACGAGGCAAAACAACGGATGCTCGGCGTACGTCAGACAACACTGGATGCGCATGGTGCGGTCAGTGAGGCCGTCGTTCGGGAAATGGCCGATGGTGTTCGTCTCATGGCGAATGCAAGCGTGGCAATTGCTGTTAGCGGAATTGCAGGCCCTGGTGGCGGTAGCGATGACAAACCGGTAGGCACTGTATGGGCTTCGTGGTCTGGGCATGCGACGACTCTTGCGCAAATGCAGCGATTCAGCGGCGATCGTGAAGAGGTCCGCGATAAGACTGTGCTGTGGGCATTGCAAACGCTCAATAGAGAATTGGCGTCATTTGTCGGCCAGTGATCGCGCAAAAACCCGCGTGCTGACGAATATTTACGCAGGCTAGCTCACGCTCGTGTGAGCAACGATTTTTGTCAGCTATCGCACCGCTTGCGAATCTCGATGATTTGCCCGCGAACGCACTACTGTACAAATCCTCACGTTATGCAATAATCTGTTTATTCATACAGTAGTTTGTTCACAGCGTTTCCGGGGTAGTTTCAATGGACGACAACAGAAAAAAAGCACTTTCCGCCGCACTTGGCCAGATCGAGAAGCAGTTTGGCAAGGGTTCCGTCATGCGCCTTGGCGATGGTTCAGCTGCCAAGAACATTGAAGCGGTCTCGACGGGCTCGATCGGGCTGGATGTCGCGCTGGGCATAGGCGGGCTGCCGAAAGGGCGTATCGTCGAAATCTATGGTCCTGAGTCGTCGGGTAAGACGACACTTACCCTGCAAGTCATTGCAGAAGCTCAGAAAATTGGCGGTACAGCAGCGTTTGTTGATGCCGAGCACGCCCTAGACCCGCAATACGCCAAGAAACTCGGCGTCAACGTCGATGACCTCTTGGTATCGCAGCCGGATACCGGTGAGCAAGCGCTGGAAATCACCGATATGTTGGTGCGCTCTGGTGCTGTCGACGTCATTGTTGTCGATTCTGTTGCTGCGCTGACACCGAAAGCCGAGATTGAAGGTGAGATGGGCGATACCCACGTCGGCCTGCAAGCGCGCTTAATGTCACAGGCCTTGCGCAAACTGACGGGCAACATCAAACGCTCCAACGCGATGGTCATCTTCATCAACCAGATCCGCATGAAAATTGGCGTCATGTTTGGCAGCCCGGAAACCACGACCGGAGGTAATGCGCTGAAGTTTTACTCCTCGGTTCGCCTCGACATCCGCCGGATCGGCGCGATCAAGAAAGGTGATGAAGTCGTCGGAAACCAAACCCGTGTCAAAGTCGTTAAGAACAAAGTCTCGCCACCGTTCAGACTGGCAGAGTTCGAAATCCTCTACGGCGAGGGAATTTCCCTCGA
>JBCBZK010000145.1:0-8605 GCA_039815365.1 Pseudomonadota bacterium
AGCTGCGCGGCAACAGCCGTCGGTCCAAAACAGGCAAGCCCTTCCGCTTGAAATCGGTCGACCAGACCGGCAACCAATGGTTGCTCGGGACCAACGATCGTCAGTGAGACGTTTTCGTCGTGCGCCAGCTTGACTAAGCCTTCAATGTCATCGGCAGCAACAGCGGCATTGCGCACGCGTGGCTCTGCTGCTGTGCCTGCGTTGCCTGGCGCGACAATAACGGTATTGCCTGCATGCGCACACTGCCATGCCATCGCATGTTCGCGACCGCCGCCACCGACAATAAGGATGCGTTGGCTCACGTGCTAGTGCCGGAAGTGGCGCATACTTGTGAATACCATTGCCAGATTGTGTTCATTCGCAGCAGCAGCAATCACCTCATCATCGCGAATCGAGCCGCCCGGCTGAATGACCGCGGTAATGCCATGCTCCGCGGCGCTGTCCAATCCATCGCGGAACGGAAAAAACGCATCAGACGCCATGACACTGCCAGCGACCTGCAGGCCTTCGTCTTCGGCCTTAATCGCAGCGATACGGGTTGAGTAAACGCGGCTCATTTGCCCGGCGCCGATGCCGATCGTCTGGCGCTCTTTGCAAAATACGATAGCGTTGGATTTGACGTGCTTGACCACTTGCCACGCGAACAGCAAGTCGCGTAACTCATCACCGTTGGGTTTGCGCGCCGTGACAATTCTAAGGTCGGCAGCTGTGACAACGCCATCGTCGCGATCCTGGATCAGGAACCCGCCCGATACGCGTTTAATGTCGACATCGGCTGGCATAGCATGCAATGGACCGGTGCTCATGACGCGCACGTTCTTTTTCGCCGCGAATGCTGCAGTTGCTTCAGGTGCGAAATCCGGTGCAATGACCACTTCGACAAACTGACGATCAACGATGCTTGCGGCTAACGGGCCGTCGACGGTGCCATTGAACGCGATGATACCGCCGAATGCTGACGTTGGATCAGTGGCGAAAGCAAGTTTATAGCTTTCCGACAGCGTCGTACCAACGGCGACCCCGCATGGATTTGCGTGCTTGACGATGACGCATGCGGGTTCTTTGAACTGCCGCACGCACTCAAGTGCCGCGTCGGCGTCCGCGATGTTGTTATACGACAGTGCTTTGCCTTGTAGCACTTTGGCGGTGGCGAGTGTGCCCTGGCGGCGTTTCGCGTCGGCGTAAAATGCGGCTTTTTGATGGGGGTTTTCACCATAGCGCAGCGCACTACTCAGGCTGCCGCCAATGGAGAAGTCTTCCGTCATCGGGTCCATGCCAGCAGCAGCCTTGAGATACGTGGCGATATGGCTGTCATAGGCCGCCGTATGGGCAAATGCATGTGCTGCAAGCTGACGACGCTGCGCGGCGTCAGGTGTTTCGCCTTTTGCCACGGCGCTGGCGATGAGGTCGTAATCAGCGGGATTGACAACGATACTCACAGCGTCGTGGTTCTTGGCGGCGGCGCGAATCATCGCCGGGCCGCCAATGTCGATGTTTTCGATTGCCATCGGGGTATCCGCATCATCGCGGTTAATGGTGGCTGCGAACGGATACAGGTTGATAATGGCAAGTTCGATGTAGCGGATGGCGTGGTGCGCGAGCACCTCATCATCGACGCCAGGTCTGCCGAGTAAACCGCCGTGTACCGCCGGGTGGAGCGTCTTGACTCTGCCATCCATGATCTCGGGAAACCCGGTGACATCGGCAACATCGGTGACCGTGAGCCCCGCATCACGCAGCGCTTTCGCGGTACCGCCGGTTGAGAGCAATTCAATATTGGCTGCGGCAAGCTTTTGGGCTAGCGCTACAACGCCGGTCTTGTCGGAAACGCTGATCAGCGCGCGACGAATACTCATGGAATGATCCTAAGTCGGGGAGGCTGACTATTGCAGTGAATAAGTCTTTAGTTTCTTGCGTAGTGTGCCGCGATTAATGCCAAGAATTTCGGCAGCGCGGCTTTGGTTACCGTCCGCATAGTCCATCACGGTGCGCAACAGCGGACGTTCCACCTCGCTCAACACGAGATCGTACAAATCTCCCGGCACCGTGCCGTTGAGTTTGGAGAAGTAGTCTTTAAGAGCACTTTCTGTCATGCGCGCCAGTGGCTTATGCTTCTTCTTTTTTGATCCCTTTTTCGAGTTGGATCTTTTGTTTGGCTCCACCACGGTGTGTCATCCCCTGCATGACGATGTGTCTTACGAGCGTGTGCTCCCCCTTTTTTTATGCAGCCTCATCTTGCGACTTAGCTACAGGCGCAAAAACTTGAAAGGCCATATGACGCTGGTCACAAGCGTCTGGTAGCGACAGCAGTGAACGTCGTACCGCTTCGGCGATGCCGAGCTGGCGGCAATACCAATTCAGGTGTTTACGCGCCATCAAAAGACCTTTTCTTTCACCGTAAAACTGATGCACGGCCTTGAGATGGTCGCGAATCATAGCATGCGTTTTGTTTTTTGAAAGCGGCTGTGGGAGCTCGCCAGTGGCGAGTAGTTGCGATATTTCTCGCAAAATCCAAGGCCTGCCTTGGGTTGCTCTACCAATCAATAAACCATCTGCGCCGGTTTCTTCGAGAACCTGCTGCGCTTTTTGCGCGCTATCGATGTCGCCATTGGCGAAAACCGGAATGTCCAGCGCACGTTTTACGTCGGCAATTTTTCGGTAGCGTGCGTGGCCTTGATAACGACACGCGCGCGTGCGCCCGTGGATCGCAATGGCTGCAATGCCAGCGTCTTGTGCGATCGATGCGACTTCCAGGATGTTCTCGTTATCGGTGTCCCATCCAAGGCGGGTTTTTAACGTGACGGGCACGTTTACCGCGTCGACAACAGCTTGCAAGATGTCAGTGACCAAAGGTACATCGCACAGCAATGCCGAACCGGCGAGTTTGCGACAGACTTTTTTCGCTGGGCACCCCATGTTGATATCGACAATGTGTGCACCTCGAGTGACAACTGCGGCGGCAGCATCGGCTAATGCAGCGGGTTCCGATCCTGCGATTTGCACGACCCGCGGTGACGCATCGTCATCGATATCAAGGCGGTGACGGGATTTTTCGGTGTGCCACAGTGATGTATCGGCTGTGGTCATCTCCGATGCAGCCAATGCCGCGCCGAAATCGCGTGCGATGCGCCGAAATGGGGCGTCGGTGATGCCAGCCATCGGTGACAGCAATACACGACTGCTTAGTGTGTACGGGCCGATGGCAGGCAGAGAACCATAACGATCGCAAGCGGTCATTATTCGCTCGCGCAGCTGCCAGCGCAGCGCAGCGCACCGTTGTCGCTGACATAGCAAAGAGAGAACTGGTAGTTGTCCATGCCTGGCTCGGCAACATCCAGCGTGGCAAAAGCGGTTACTGTCTGGCCCGGTTGCAGCCATTGCGCGACGTCAGCGCCATCGCCAAGGTATTCGGCAGGCGTCAATACCCGAGATGCGAGTGTGTCCCGGTAGGGGTCAGTGATCCGGACTTTCAACAACGGTAGCGGCAGTTTTTGCTCACCGCGGTTTGCGATACCGGTTTCGATTTCCAGCCGCGATGCCTCGGCCGCTGCGCCGTGGCGCTCAATGCAGATGTGCGATAACGGCCAGCGCGGTGTGATCGGTTGGCCGATCGCATCATAGACACGCGTTATTGGCGCCGACCAAGGCTCAATGGTTGCCAGCGTATCGCGAAACGCATGTATCGTTTGGGCTGCCAAACCGAAGAATGCGATAACGGCGAAAAACAGCCATGGACCGCCTGAAGGTTTTGGCATCACATCGTCAGCAAGAATCATCGATTCGGCGAACCGTTCTTCATCGTCGTCGAAGTCCGGGACTTCACCGCTAAGCACGCGCTCGCCACTAAGCACGATCGTCTCGCCGATGGCGCTGTCATCGACAGACGGAAAGTCAGGCGGCAGCGCATCACTCTGGTCCGCAGTGGAAGGGTCTGGTTCAGCATCTTTCGCGGCGAGGTTGGTCGCTGCCGATAACGCGCTTGCAACACGTGAAGCTTCGGTACTGCTGGCGTTGTCGTGCAACGCCGCAGACGCTTCATCGATATCCGCGAACGCCTCATCCGCGAGCTCTGCCAACGCGTTGCTTTCGGCCAGCAGCGCGTCAGTTGCCAGTGGCGCGGGTACGTCATCCTGCGAATCAGCGGCCACGTCGCTGGACACCTCATCTGAAACGGCGTGCGAACTGTTGTCGGCAACCCTGTCAGAATTCACGTCGACGTCATCGTGCGGTGTGTCTACAGATCCGTCGTCCGAGTTGGCAAACATCGCCGTCGCCTCAAACATGCTATCCAGAGACGTTGCATCGAACCCGGAGTCTTCGGCTGCGGCGCGCGCAACGCCGGATGCCAGCGGCTCTGCCGATTCAAACTCAATGACATCAGCGGAGTCGAGCTGCTCCGGCGTCGCTGCGAGCGGATCCGGGTCGTCTGAAAACATCTTGCTGCGGTCATCGGCAACCGGGCTGCCCATGATTGCAGTATCAGCGCGCGACAGATCGAGATCGAGCGAGCCGGGTTGGGTCGACGCGTCCTCACTTGCGATTTCGAAGTCGAGTTTCTCGACTGACACGTCTGTGTCAGGATCACCTTCGGGAAATGCATCGGTCGCAAACTCGAAGTCCAGTGCATCACTTTCGTTGATACCGGTTTGCACAAGCTCCAGTTCCTGAATAGGCTCGTCGGACTCGGACTCGGACTCGGACTCGGACTCGGACTCGGACTCGGACTCGGACTCGGACGCGGACTCGGACTCATGCTCACTGGGTGACGCAACTTCAGGTGGTGTCTCTGCCTCGTCGTTGATGTGCGATGTGTCGTCGCTGATTTCCGCGAGCAAATCGTCCCAGTCACCGTCACCGGCATCCAGCGTCGTCTGCACGGCAGTAACTTGCGGTGCCGATTCCACTGCCGGCGTATCCGCCGCTATAGGCGTCTCATCGCTTTGTGTAACGGGTGATTCTGCGTTTGTGAGTGCGTCCAGTTCCGCTTCGAGCGTTTCAGGTGGCGTATCATCAGAAAATCGAAATGCGCCGCTATCATCGCCGGGCGACTCAACCTGCAGTTCAGCGTCTTGGCCGTTTGTGTTGGATGCGCCTAAAGGTCCTTCGGCCATGGCCGCTGGCGTTGGCGCGTCTTCGCGTTGTGGCGTGGGTCCGAGCGTAGGCGACGTCGGATCTTCGCGCTGCGGCGTTGGTCCGAGCGTCGACGACGGCAGATTGTCGCGCTGCGGTGTGGGTCCGACTGTCGGCGACGGCGCTTCTTCCTGTCGCGGCTGTATCGCGTCTTCTGCGGTCGAAGCCAGTCCTGCCACTGACGCCGTCGAAGCAGCGGGCGGCATCGTCGGCTCTGCCACCGCATGATCACGGCCATTGAAGACGTGCAAACAGTCCCCGCAACGCACGCGCCCACCCGCACGCGCCAGGTCTTCTTCACCAACGAAGAACTGTGTGCCGCAAGACGGGCACCGAGTTTGTAACGGTTCAGTCGACATCCAGACGGCGTCCATTCAGCATCACCCAGCCATCGTGCCGCGAGATCGGTTCAAACTCAACGTGAGCGGCATACGCTGCGATGACGTCGTTCGCCTGACGCTCCAGAATGCCGGATAACAGCAGCGTGCCAGCTGGCATCAAAAAGCCGATCAGTTGTGGTGCAAGGTCGATCAGTGGTTGTGCGAGAATATTGGCAACAACGACATCAAACACCGGTGAGCCTTGCTGCAACGTCGTCGGATCGCCTGTGGTGAGATTGGCTGATACATCATTAGCGCGCGCGTTTTCTTTCGTTGCGGTCATTGCCTGAGGGTCGATGTCTACGGCGGTAACGTGTGCTGCGCCCAATAACAGTGCAGCGATACCAAGGATGCCTGAGCCACAACCGAAATCGAGTACGCGCGCACCTTTGGTGATCGCAATCTCAAGTTGCGCAAGGCACAGCGCGGTCGTCGCGTGTGTGCCTGTCCCAAAGGCGAGCCCAGGGTCGAGTCGAACAATGACCGCGTCATCATGATCGACCTCAATGTGTTTTGGATACACCCACAGTTTGCGTCCGAACTGCATAGGCTTGAATGCGGACAACCATTCGCGTTCCCATTCACGATCTGCCAGCAACGCCACGTTGATGTCGGGCAATGCATCAAGCTGTAGGTCTTGCAGCAACTGCAATGCGATGTTCTCGAACGACAGCGACTCCGGGAACAGCGCGGTCAGTATGGCGTCTGACCACATTGGCACTTCGCCGGGCGCCGGCTCGAGAATCGGCTGATCGGCCGCGTCCGTGTACGTAATCGCAACAGCGCCTGAAGACAGCAGCGACGCCTCGGCGGCATCTGCGTCAAGTGCGCCGAGTGTCAGTGTCAGTTGCTGCCAGGGCATCGTATCGGCTTACAAACCGAGTCGTTTTTCCAGGTAGTGAATATCTGTGCCACCTGCAACGACCGCTGCATGCTGCAAGATCTCCAAATGCAGCGCGATGTTAGTCTTAATGCCTTCGACCACCATCTCATTGAGTGCGCCGCGCATGCGGTTGATCGCCACTTCACGTGAGTCGCCGTGGGTCAGCAGCTTGCCAATCATGGAATCGTAGTTGGGCGGCACTCGATAACCATTGTAAATGTGGCTGTCAACGCGAACGCCTGGACCGCCCGCGGGGTGCCACAGCGTCACAGTGCCAGGGGACGGCATAAACGTTTTCGGATCTTCGGCGTTGATACGGCATTCAATCGCGTGACCGCGAATTTGAACATCGCCTTGCGAGAACGAAAGTTTCTCACCGCCCGCGATCAGCAATTGTTCGCGCACGATGTCGATACCCGTCACAAGCTCGGTCACCGGGTGCTCGACCTGCACGCGCGTATTCATTTCGATGAAGTAAAACTCGTCGTCCTGATACAGGAACTCGAACGTTCCCGCGTTGCGGTAGCCCATGTCGATGCAGGCTTGTGCGCAGCGTTCGCCCATTTTATTGCGTACGCTCTCGTCCAGCCCTGGAGCGGGTGCTTCCTCGATGACTTTTTGGTGCCGGCGTTGCATCGAGCAATCGCGTTCGCCCAGGTGCACCGCGTTGCCATGGTGATCAGCGAGTACCTGAAATTCGATGTGTCGAGGACGTTCCAGAAATTTTTCCATGTAAACGACAGGATTGCCGAACGCCGCGTCGGCCTCTGTGCGCGTCATGTTGATTGCGTTAATCAGAGAGGGCTCACTGTGAACCACCCGCATGCCACGGCCACCACCACCGCCAGCGGCTTTGATGATGACGGGGTAGCCGATGTCGCGGGCGATACGCAGGTTCTCATCCGGATCTTCGCCGAGCGGACCGTCTGAGCCTGGCACAGTAGGTACGCCGGTGGCTTTCATGGCCTTGATCGCCTCGACCTTGTCACCCATCAGGCGAATGCTTTCGGCTTTAGGGCCGATAAACGTGAAGCCGCTTTTTTCAACGCTGTCTGCGAAGTCTGCGTTCTCCGACAGGAAGCCGTAGCCTGGATGAATCGCAACGGAGTCTGTGACCTCAGCTGCGCTGATAATCGCCGCTTTGTTCAGATAGCTTTCTGTTGACGGCGCCGGCCCGATACACACCGTTTCATCGGCGAGCAATACGTGTTTTAAGTTCTTATCTGCGGTGGAGTACACCGCGACGGTTTTGATGCCTAGCTCATTGCAGGCACGCAGGATGCGTAGCGCTATCTCGCCACGGTTGGCGATGACAATTTTTTCTAGCATGACAGCCTCTGCGGTTAACCGCGTGTATCGATCGTGACCAATGCCTGGCCGTATTCAACGGGCTCGCCATTTTGTACCCGGATCGATTTGACGACACCGTCGGCATCCGAGTCGATCTGGTTCATCATCTTCATGGCTTCAACAATGCACAGCGTGTCGCCGGCTTTGACGCGGTCGCCGATCTGAATAAACGGCGCGGCCCCGGGTGCCGACGATGAATAATAGGTGCCGACCATTGGCGCCGTGACAACGTGACCTTCCTCCTCGGGCGTTGGTGCCTCGGCAGCAGGTGCTTCGGTCGGCGCCGGGGCTGGCGCTGCGGCAGGAACTGGCACCGGTGCGGCCGGCGCTGCATAGACCTGCTGGGCGGGGACGGCATGCGCGTGGCGGCTGATTCGCACCGCGTCATCGCCTTCGGTAATTTCGATTTCGGCAATGCCTGACTCTTCGAGCAGTTCAATCAGTTTCTTTACTTTTCGGATGTCCATAACTCAAGGCCTCGTGGTCGAATTTATTGCGCCGATGCGGCGTTGTTGTCCAGATGGTCGAGCATCGCCGTGAGCGCTAACCGATAGCCAGTCGCGCCGAAGCCGACGATAACGCCGACTGCAATGTCACTCAGATAGCTGTGATGGCGAAATGCTTCGCGAGCGAACACATTGCTCAGATGCACTTCGATGCTCGGACGTTCGCTGGCAAGTAGCGCGTCACGCAGCCCAATGCTGGTATGCGTCAACGCGCCAGCATTAATAATAATCCCGTCCGTGCCATCGTCACGGGCGAGCTGTGCGCGCGTCATCAGGTCCGCTTCAGCATTGCTTTGCATGTGATCGATGATCGCACCGCGGTCTTGTGCAAATCGCTCGAGGTCATCGACGATGTC
>JBCBZK010000102.1:0-12680 GCA_039815365.1 Pseudomonadota bacterium
CTCGGAGATCGCTGTCAGATTGTAGGCGCGACGCCAACGCTCCAGTAGTCGAACTAGCGCGATCAAATCAACGGCTTGTTGCTGCGTTAAAGCGACTTGCAAGCTTGCAGCGCCATCAAGCAGACGCTGCAGCAACTGATTGTCGTCAGGGATCACCATGGATACAGCATAGCCAAGAAAAAGCCCCGGTGCGCTTTCGCACACCGAGGCTGATGCTCTGTTGCGCCGCGTTAGCGGTTCAGCAAACGCAACTCAACACGACGGTTTTCGGCGCGACCCGCCGCCGTGGTGTTGTCTGCAACCGGCTCAGCTTCGCCATAGCCTTTGACCGACAGGTTGGCCGCGTTGACGCCTTCATTGACGAGGAAGTTGCGCACGGTCCGCGCACGACGCTCCGACAAGCTTGCGTTGTAAGCTGCAGCGCCGGCGCTATCCGTATGACCGGCCACTTCTACGACTAAGTCCGCGTTCTTGCGCAACGTTGCCGCCGCTTCTTGCAGGACACGCTCGGTGCCAGCCAGCAAGTTGTCAGAGTTGGTTTCAAAGTTCACGCCCGGCAGGTTGATTACATCCTTGATTTCGCAACCACGGATATCAACGCGCACGTCACTTGCCGTGTTCGGGCAAGAGTCTTTGCTATCGACAACGCTATCGCCATCGCTATCGACTTCACAGCCGTTAGCGTTCACACGAACACCGGCAGGCGAGCGTGGGCACTGATCATCGGCGTCAGCGACACCGTCTTTGTCAGAGTCGAGCTTGACCTCACAACCTGTGCCATCGACCCGAACGTTAGCCGGTGTGTCAGCGCACTGGTCAAGACGATCAACAACGCCGTCTGAGTCGCTATCGAGCTCACATCCGGTCGCATCGACTGATGCACCGAACGGCGTGCTGGGGCACTGGTCCAGTTTGTCGGAAACGCCGTCAGCATCAACGTCACCACTGGTACGCTCGGTATCGCCGAAACCGTACTGAAAGCCAGCACTGTAAATATTGTCGCGGAAACGGGTTGCTGCCAATTCGCTGCGATAACGGTATTGCAGGCGGAACGCGAAGCGATCGGTTGGGCTGATCATGACCCCCGCACCCAGGTTACCAGCCAACAGGTGGTCGTCATCACCACCTTCAAATTCGGTGTACAGATCGCTTAAGCCAGCGAGCACGTACGGTGACAACCAGTTGTCGCGACCAAAGAACAGCATGCCGTTAAAGCCGGCTTCGTACTGCGTTTGGTCAACGGAGAGGTCACCTGGCAAGTTCACGTAATGCAGAAAGCCTTCCACACTGAATGCATCGGTGTAGTTGTAGCCTATCGAGAACGACGCGCCTTTAGAGTCTTCGACACCGCGATCGGGATCGTCATCAACAACATCGCCAGTCACTGATACAAAGACCTGGCCTACCTGATCGCCAGCTATCGCAGGATTCATCACGAGCCCCAGAAGCGCCAGCGCTAACAGAATGCGTAATTGTTTCATCTCAGACTCCTTGTCTGAACGTGTTGCATGAACGCAACAGTGTTGTAAAAAAGGGTATTGTGAGACTTTGCGGCGCCGACGACAAGCGCTTCTGGTCGATCAGGACACTTGTTTTCAGTTCGCAACGGTCGCTTTTGTCGAAGCATTGTTGCTGATGTTTGTGACGTTTGTATGTGCGATGCTCGATTTGTTATGTCACTGCACGAGAAACCTTAGTGGGAAAAGCCATGAAAGTGCGCCATTTGATCCTGATATTGGGCGATCAACTGGATCCGGAGCACAGCGCGCTGGCGGCAGCTGACGCGTCGCAGGATCGCATCCTCATGATCGAAGCCGTGAGCGAAAGCACCCATGTCGCAAGCCACAAACAGCGAACGGTCTTGTTCTTATCCGCAATGCGCCACTATGCACAGTCGTTGCGCGACGACGGATGGCAGCTCGACTATCACACGCTCTCAAACAAGGTACGTAGCCTGTCTGAGGGCCTCAGCCAGAGTATCGAGCGTTATCGCCCGGATGCCGTGCAACTTGTGCAACCTGGTGATTGGCGTGTGTTGCAGTCGTTGCGCGACACCTGCGAGGCGGCGAGCTGTGATCTGCACGAACTCACAGACACGCATTTCTATACAACGCCGGACGATTTCGCCGCATGGGCACGCGGCCGCAAACAACTCACGATGGAGTATTTCTATCGCGAGCAACGCAAGCGCTTCGGTATCCTGATGGAAGCGGGTCAACCGGCCGGTGGCGCCTGGAATTTTGATAAGGACAATCGCAAGACGTTCGGCAAAAAAGGCCCTGGCATGTTGCCCGCACCGCAGCGCTTTGCGCCGGACGAGACCACACGGAATGTCATCGCTGATGTCGAGGCGTGGTTCCCGACGAATCCCGGCGCGATGGATAACTTTGGTTGGCCAGTCACGCGTGCGCAGGCACTTGAAGCGCTGGATGACTTCATTACATACCGGCTGGCAGACTACGGTCGCTATCAGGATGCAATGTGGCAAGGCGAGGCGTTTCTCTATCATGCGCTGATCGCCAGCGCGATGAATCTCAAACTGATTAACCCAAGAGAAGCAATCGATGCCGCCATTAGCGCGTGGCAAGCCGAACCCGAGCGTTACCCAATCGCTGCGGTAGAAGGGTTTGTCCGCCAGATCCTTGGCTGGCGCGAGTTCATTCGCGGTATCTACTGGCAGCACATGCCAGACTACAAGACGCTCAACCATTATGGGCACGATGCACCGTTGCCCGATTGGTTTTGGAGCGGCGACACTTCTATGAACTGCTTGCGGCAGTCGGTCACCGACACCTTACAAAATGCCTATGCGCACCACATCCAGCGACTGATGGTGATTGGCAATTACGCGGTGCTTGCAGGTCTGGAGCCAATGGCCGTCTGCAACTGGTACTTGTCCGTCTATGTTGATGCCGTGGAGTGGGTAGAGCTACCCAATACGCTGGGTATGGCCCTGCACGGGGATGGTGGCATTGTTGGCAGCAAACCGTATGTTGCGAGCGGTGCGTACATCAACCGAATGAGCAACTACTGCGGCGACTGTCGCTTTTCGGTGAGTCAGCGCACGGGCACCAATGCATGCCCGTTTAATGCGCTGTATTGGGACTTTATGATCCGGCACCGCGCATCTTTAGCAAGCTCACCGCGCATGCGCATGGTGCTCAAGAACATCGACCGCTGGGACGATGACGAGCTGGCGGCAATACAAGCGGCCGCAAACGACCACCGCCAGCAATGACACGGCGTTTGTCAGTCTTCGTGCTTGCTCGTATACAGACCATCTTGCGCTGCAAAATACTTCGCTAACGCATCAATGTCGTCATCGCTTAACGCCGCAGCGAGCCCTGCCATCACAGCGTTGTTGCGCACGCTGTAACCATCACTACGCTCGGCAGATGCATATTTGTACTGTTTCAACGCGTTGACCAGATAATCCTGCTGCTGGCCAGCAAGGTTTGGCCAAATCGCATTCGCGCTGATGCCGCGCTCGCCATGACAGGCCGTGCAGGTCTGTGATTTCTCTTTACCCTCGGCAACGCCTCGCGTGACCACAGGGCCGTCGACTGGCTCACCCTGACTGGCAAAGTATGCCGCCAAATCGGCGATGTCCTGATCAGACAAGGAGCCGGCCTGAGCGCGCATTGTGGCGTGGGTGCGCTCTCCGGAGCGATACGCTTTGAGCGCAAGCTCGATATACGCTGCATGTTGGCCGCCCAGCTTTGGCACGCGGTAAGAAGGATACGGATTGCGATAGCCTTCGATACCGTGGCAACCCAGACAGGTGTAGCCAAGAACTTTGCCGCTCTCAACGTCGCCTTCGGCTGCCGCAGTCCGTGGCAATGCCGTGAAGGCTAAAAATAAAGACAGTGCGCAGATCTGCGCGCCGATAAAAATTCGCTTACTCATGGAATATCCACTGGTCTTGGAAATGGCTGGCAGGCGGTCCATATGCCTGACAGGTGCAGGCCCCACCTACAACGCCGCAATGGTAGAGGGTTGAGACCGTGATTTCCATAAAACCGGTCACACTCCACATACAGGGCTGATCGCCCGCCGTATGGTCCGCGCGGTACACTAGTCAGGACGGTTACTCACCCAGTTCTACGGACAATCGACAACCATGCGAAAACTCACCCTGACATTCTCTGCCCTGCTCATCATCGTTGCGCTCGCCGGGCCGGCGATCACAGGTCATTACACTGAGAATATGATCCGCGACGGCCAACCTTTCGTGGTTGATGGCCTGCCGGATTGGCTGGAACTTGTCGAACACTCCTATGATCGCGGGTGGTTTGGTGCCGACGCGAGCCATCGGCTGTTAGTCACTGATCCCGAGCGCGCGGGCATGTTGCGTGAATGGCTGGATGACGGCGATTTTGGCGATCAACCAGCTATCGTTATGAACAGCCGGGTGACACATGGCATCTTGGTCAATCTTTTCACGCCGGCGTTTGCTCGCTCTGACTCGCGCTTTGTTATTGATGGCGGCGAACAGACTCACCCGCTGCCGGCGATGCTGCGAACAACCATTGGCCTCGGTGGTACAACGACGTTTGTCGTCCAGTTTGCTGACGGCGAACTGCAGCAAGCGGGTGATACGTTTGGTTGGTCGAATGCGCACATTGACTACGTTGCCAAACCCATCGCCAATCAGGCGCTGGTTGTGACAATGCACGCCGACACACTCAAGATGACCGCACAGAGCGGACAAGACATCCGTCTGGATCGTGTTGATGCCGCACTGACGCTGTCACAACAAGCAGGCGCCATGGCTGCAACGATCGACTATCAGGCAGACGTGCCGGGTGACCCGATCACGTCTGGTGAACTCAACGGCACTGTTGTCGTCAATAAGATCACCCGAAATACACTGATCGCCGTGCAAACGCTGGCAAGCGCGCTGACCGACAACAGCGGCGCGGCGATGATGACGCTGAATGACAACATTGATGTGCTGCGTAACGGTTTTGCGCAGCCTGTGGATTTACGCTGGGAACATGTGCTGACTACAGCTGACGGGCCTCAGAACATTGAACTGACGCTGACAACCGCCGCGTTAGCAGGACTGCCGTCGACAGTTGGCCCACAAGCGTTGATCAATACGTTGATCCAAAACAGTCAGACCGAAATTTCCGCAAAGGCAAGCGCACTGTTTCTTGATGGTGTCGGCGCTGATGCGCCGCAACTGGCGGAACAGATCACGATGCTCAAGGGTATGGGCGCACTGATTGGTAACGACGAAAACGGCTACTCGATGAAGATCACATCCGACCAAGGTGTCATCAACGTCAATGGTTCACCGCTGCCGACATTTGCGCCGCAGCGTTAGGTGCCATCTGCTAACGGGTTATGGCAGGCGACCTCGTGTAAACCCGCTTCGCCAGGATAACGAAGCTGTGGTGTGTCCTTGCGGCACACCTCGATAGCGCGCGGACACCGCGCTTGGTATGCGCATCCCGACGCTTTTTGCCAGGGCGCAGGCAATTCGGTATTGCGTAACACACGATCACGGTGGCGCTCCGTTTTAGGATCTGGCAGCGGCGCAGATTCAAGTAACTCACGCGTGTAAGGGTGCCGGGCGGCCGTGTAAATCTGCGCAACGGTTCCCGTCTCGACGACACGGCCAAGGTACATCACTGCAACGCGATCACTAACATCACGAACGACCGCAAGATCATGGGCGATAAACACGATCGCCAACCCTAGCTCGCGTTGAAGGCCCATCAGCAATTGCAGTATTTCCGCCTGTACCGTGACATCCAATGCACTCACCGCTTCGTCGCAAATCAACACGCGCGGCGACGTCATCAGTGCGCGCGCGATGCCGATACGCTGGCATTGACCGCCAGAGAATTCGTGCGGATACCGGTTCAACATCGTTCCATCCAGACCGACACGTTCCAACATCTGGATAACGCGTTGCTTGCGTTCCGCGCGCGTGTCACTGATTCGATGGATGATCAATGGCTCCGCAACAATGTCTTCGATGGTCATTCGAGGGTTCAGCGACCCCAGCGGATCCTGAAATACAATCTGCAGCTCCTGCGCAAAGCGGCGCTGCGATGCTCGTGACATCGTCGCTACTGATTCGCCGCGATAACGAACATCTCCCTCGATGTCACCCACACCAAGCAATGCACGCGCCATCGATGATTTGCCGCAACCGGACTCACCGACGATACCGAGCGTTTCTCCCGCGTGCAGTTGCAGACTGACGTGACGCACAGCGGAAAAGCGACGCGCAGACCACCAACTCTCTCGCGGCACCGGATAGCGGACTCGCACTGATGTCGCTGACAACAGCGGCTGCGTCTCGCGGTCGCAGGAACGCACTGCAGGCAATGGCGTATCCAGTCTCGGTACGGCATCAAGCAATGCACAAGTCGTCGGCGTCTGCGGCGATGCAAATACACTGTCGGTACTACCGTCCTCGATAGCGGCACCTTCGTGCATCACGATAACGCGATCGCAAACGCCCGCGACGACGGCAAGATCATGAGAAATCATGATGAGCGCCGTTTTAAACGACGCTTGTAATTCACGCAGCAATTGCAAAATGCTTGCCTGTACCGTGACATCCAGCGCCGTGGTGGGTTCGTCTGCAATCAACACATCAGGCCGGCATAGCAACGCCGCGGCGATCATCACACGTTGGCGCATCCCGCCAGAGTATTCATGCGGATAGCTGGTCAGACGAGCCCGGGCGCCGGGTAATTGAACGGCATCCAGCATGCGCACGACTTCGCGTGTTGCCATGGCTTCAGACATGCCACGCTGCTCTATCAATACTCGCGCAAGCTGAAACCCAATACTCACGTACGGGTTTAGCGACGTCATCGGATTTTGAAAGACAACCGACAAACGCCGACCCCGGTACTGGCGCATCGCATTTTCGCCAATGTTGAGGAGCTCGGTACCCTCCAGACGCACGCTGCCGGTCGCACGTCCATTTTCTGCCAACAAACCCAAGATCGCATTCACCGCCTGACTCTTGCCAGAGCCCGACTCGCCGACGATAGCCAAAGCCTCTGTCGTTTCAAGTCGGAAGTTCAAATCACGCACGGCGTGCAGCGTTTCATCTGCCGTTTCGAAATAGACATTCAGATCATCAACGCACAACAGGCTCATCGGTGGCCATCCTGTGGATCAAATGCATCACGCATGCCGTCGCCAATGAAGTTCAGGCAGATCAACGAAACCGCAAGCCACGTTGCCGGTATGAGCAATAGCCACGGCGCAAACGACATCGCCTGCGTGCCGTCGTGAACTAACGCACCCCACGACGTCATTGGCTCCTGGACACCCAACCCGAGAAAGCTCAACAAGGATTCAAGCAGGATCACCTGAGGCACCGCGAGCGCTGCATAGACAATCACGATACCGACGAGATTTGGCACGATGTGTCGAAAAATGATCCGCGTGCGACTTGCACCCATTACCTCGGCGGCTTGAACGAACTCGCGTTGGCGTAGCGTTAACGTCTGACCGCGCACAATGCGCGCCATGTCCAGCCAGTTGATGACACCAATGGCGACAAAAATCAGCAGAATATTTCTACCGAACATCACCATGAGCAAAATCACGAAGAACATGAATGGAACGGCATAGAGAATATCGACAACGCGCATCATGGCGTGATCAATACGACCGCCAAGATAACCGGCAGTAGCACCCCACGTCACGCCAACGATCAGACTGACGATCGTTGAAACCAAACCAACCAACAGTGAAATTCGACCGCCCTGTAACACCCGCGCCAGCATGTCCCTGCCGTGTGCATCGGTGCCGAACCAATGACCGTTAGAGAACGATGGTGGCAGCCGCGTCGCATTGTAATCCACGGTTGCGTAGTCGTAGGTCAAGAACCACGGCCCGGCGATCACCGCAATAACGATCAGCGCGAGCACGACTGATGATGCAAGCAACAGCCAGTCTTTTCGCATCGCCGTTAATGCGTGACCTGCTAAACCGTGACGCAATATTTGTGTGCGACTCATGAGTAACGCACGCGCGGATCTAACCATCCGTACAACACGTCAACCAATAGATTCATCGCAATCAACAATGTGCTGTAGAGCACGACGAGACCCATGACGAGCGTGTAATCCCGATTGACCGCTGCTTGCACAAACTGACGACCGCAGCCAGGAATGTTGAATACCTGTTCGACCACAACGGACCCTGTGAGAATGCCGGCAATAGCCGGACCGAGGTAGGAGACCACCGGGATCATCGCCGGCTTCATGGCATAGCGAAGAAGCAACGTGCGCGACGACAGCCCTTGCGAACGGGCCGTGCGGATAAACTGGCTTTTGAGCACTTCAAGCATGCTCGCACGCATCAGTCGCGCGATGTAAGCCACCATCGGCAAAGACAGCGCCAGCACCGGTAACACCAAGTGCAGCGGTGTGCGGATGCCGCTTGCCGGAAACCAACCCAACGTAACGGCAAACACGAGCACGAACAGTGGCGCTATGACAAATGTTGGAATCGAAATTCCTGTCATCGATAACGTCATGAGCGCGTGATCCACCCAACGGTTCTGTCGCAGTGCTGCCAGCGTCCCGATTCCGATGCCGCCAAGCAGACCCGCGACCAAAGCGAGCGCGCCTAGCAATGCGGATACCGGGAAACCATCACTAATCAGTTCAGTGACCGTATTTTGCGGATAACGATACGACGGGCCGAAATCGCCTCGCACCAACCCGTTTAGATAGCGACCAAACTGCACGAACAACGGTTGGTCCAAACCGTACGCTGCATCCATGCGCGCTTTGATCGCGGGCGAGACCGCGCGTTCGGAATCAAACGGACCGCCCGGCGCCTGATGGACCATGAAAAACGCAAGCGCGATGACCAAAAAGAGCGTGGGTACAGCGCTGGCCAGGCGCTTGCCGATATAGCCAAACATCGCGTCAGGCGCTGCGCTTCAACGTACGTTTCTTTAAATGAATCAGCAGCAGCGACACGGCGGCTGGCGTAACACCCGGAACGCGCGACGCTTGCCCCACAGTCTGCGGGCGAACCTCGGCTAACTTCTGGCGCGCTTCGTTCGATAGGCCATGTACGTCGTCGTAATCTAGATCCTGCGGCAAGCCTAAGTCAGACTGCTTACGCGTCCGTTCAATCTCGCGTGTCTGACGTTCAACGTATCCCGCATACTTAACGTCGGTTTCAACCTGAAGCGCGACTTGTTCTGCAAACTCGGCGCTCGCCAGATAATCATCATCAACGAGCGTCTCGTGCGGCGCTGGCGCACCAACGGACGCAACTCGGTAAAGCGCATCCAGCCGTACCTCGGGGCGCCGCAACAACTCGATAGCGCGCGTGCCTGCCGCAACGCTGGTTGCTTCCGGCAATAGCCCACTGTCCTTCAAGGCAGCGTCGTTCAAAGCAATGGCAGACAAGCGCTCATGCTCGTGGACCGCACGTGCCTGACGCGCCTCGAAGACACGCCAGCGCTCGTCGTCAACCAGACCTAGCTCGCGACCGATCGGCGTTAGCCTGCGATCCGCATTGTCTTCGCGTAACAACAATCGATGCTCCGCGCGACTGGTAAACATCCGGTAAGGCTCGGGCGCGCCTTGCGTCACAAGATCATCGACCAGTACACCGATGTAGGCTTGCTCCCGGCCAGGCACCCAAGCAGCTGCGCCAGCGGCACGCCGCGCCGCATTGACACCTGCCAGCAACCCTTGTGCTGCGGCCTCCTCATAACCGGTCGTTCCATTGATCTGACCGGCAAAGAACAGGCCTTGCACCAAACGGGTTTCCAACGTGCCATGTAAGTCACGCGGGTCGAAGAAATCGTATTCGATCGCATATCCGGGACGCGTAATGTGCGCGCGCTCAAATCCACGAATGCTGCGCACGAAATCGACCTGCGCCGCGAAGGGTAAACTTGTTGAAATACCGTTTGGATAGACTTCAACGGTGTCGAGACCTTCAGGTTCAACGAAGATCTGGTGCGACGTTTTGTCAGCAAAGCGAACGATCTTGTCTTCCACAGACGGGCAGTAGCGTGGGCCGACGCCTTCAATGTTGCCGGTGAACATCGGCGACTCATGCATGGATGCACGAATGATGTCGTGCGTCTGCTCATTGGTATGCGTAATAAAACACGGGACTTGCTCGGGATGGTCGCGACGGCGCCCAAGAAACGAAAACACCGGTGCCGGCGTATCACCATGCTGCGGTGTCATGACATCAAGATCCAACGTACGACGATCTAACCGTGGCGGCGTACCGGTCTTCAGCCGAGCCACTCGAAACGGTAGCGCACGCAGCCGCTCGGCAAGCGCGTTCGACGGCGCATCACCGGCGCGACCACCAGCCATCTGTTGTTGCCCCATGTGCAGACGACCACCAAGAAAGGTACCGACCGTCAACACGACATTCGCCGCATTAAAGGTCTGACCCATGGCGGTCACCACTCCGGTCACTGCATCAGCGGTCACTTCAAGATCAATAACACTGCTTTGAAAAACGCTCAGATTTGGCTGGTTTTCAATGATCCGGCGGATTGCCTGTCGATAGAGTACTCGGTCGGCCTGCGCACGCGTTGCCCGAACCGCTGGTCCCTTGCTGGCGTTCAGCGTTCTGAATTGAATACCTGCGTGATCAATAGCGCGCGCCATGGCGCCGCCCAGCGCATCAATCTCGCGGGTCAAGTGACCTTTGCCGATGCCGCCAATCGCGGGGTTACAACTCATTTGCCCAAGCGTATCGATCGATTGCGTCAGCAATAGCGTACGGGCACCCGTGCGTGCCGATGCCAGTGCGGCCTCGGTGCCAGCATGACCACCGCCAACGACGATGACTTCAAATTGCGATTGGAATGACATAGGCGCATATACCCGCTGATCAGGGTTCGCATTGTAAACACGAGGAATTCGCTAAAACAGCGCTGTTTTCACGGTTTGCTGCGCAATGTCGTGCGCGCGAGCACGTGCAGCGAGTCTCTATGTGGCACATGACCCGACCCAAACTTCACAACCTGATCAGTGTGCTAAATTTGGCACAGTCGCGCGCGTAATCTCTGAAATGCTTTTAAAACATGGAGTTAACGCAAACAACAATGAATTGATGGCAACGACCGCCGATCAAACGCCGACACTGGATAATACGTTCAATTGCCTGTTTTTACTTCGCTTTTTGGGCATACTCCTGCGCCAACAGCTGACAGGGAGCACAATAACAATGTCGAACTTCTTAACGCGTGCCAGCCGAACTGCGCTGTTGGCGACAATGGCGACGCTCGCCCTTGGCAGTGGCGCCGACGCCGAAACGCTTGAACTATCGCCGTGCAGAATCGACGCCGGCAGCGCAATTCCGACCGCAAAAGCCATGTGCGGCAAGTTCAAAGTTCCCGAAGACTACGCAGCGCCCGAAGGCCGGCATATCCAGCTCAACGTTGCGTGGATTCCCGCGCTGAGCGTCGACCCGAAAGGTGATCCGCTCGTGTTTTTTGCAGGCGGACCTGGTCAAGGCGCTATCGAAACCTATCTGATCGCACGTGGTGCGTTTGAACCCATCCGTCAGGATCGTCCCATCTTGCTCGTTGATCAGCGTGGTACCGGTGACTCGAACCTGATGACCTGCCCGTTACCAGACCCGCAAAGCATGGCCGATTCTTCCATTGAAGATGTTGCGCCTATGGTGCGCGAATGTCTCGACCAACTTCCCGGTGACCCGCGTTTTTACACGACCAGCGTCGCGGCGCTTGATCTTGATCAATTGCGCCAGGCGTTGAATATCGAGCAATTGAATTTGTGGGGCGGCTCGTATGGCACGCGCATGGCGCTTCATTACATGCGTCAGTTTCCGGAGCATACCCGCAGTGTGATCATTGACGGGGTCGCACCGGCTGATTTTCTGCTTGGCCCCGAGATCGCTACCGACGCACAAAAAAGTGCTGACGCACTGTTCGACCGGTGTAGCGAAACCCCCGCATGTGCAGACCGGTTTGGCGATCTCGGCGAAAAACTGCGCGCGGTAAAAGCCCGGCTCAGCGATACGCCAGTGACCATTACCATTAACCATCCGCGAACAGGTGAGCCTAGCGAGCAGATCATCAACGCAGATGTGTTGGCGGCTGTTGTGCGACTGTCAATTTACTCGCCCACGATGCGTGCGCTGTTACCCACCATTATTGACCAGGCGCATAGTGAGCGTTACGAACTCATTGGCGCACAATCGGCCAATATCAGCGAGAACTTCATCGATTCGATGGCGATGGGTATGCACAACGCAGTGGTGTGCACAGAGGATGCACCGTTTTACGGTAGCGAACGCGATCCAACGTTGGCCGATACGTTTATCGGTGAGAGCCAACTCGAGTTCATTATCGAGACCTGCGCGCACTGGCCAGCCGGCGTTATTGATGATGGCTTCAAGGAGCCTGTCGTTAGCGATATCCCGGTCTTGCTACTTTCCGGCGAAATGGATCCGGTGACGCCTCCTTCGAACGCCGAGCATGCGCTCGCAACACTGAGCAATGCGCGACATATCGTTGCGCCGGGACAAGGACACATCGTTTCCGGTACCGGCTGCATACCGCGCCTGATGGATCAGTTTGTCGACTCAACCCTACCGGGCGAGCTTGACCCAACGTGTACTGAGCGTCTTCGCAGCATGCCAATTTTTGTAGGCCCTGCCGGCCCAACACCATAAAGAAATAC
>JBCBZK010000064.1:0-19651 GCA_039815365.1 Pseudomonadota bacterium
CTTATATCAATTCAGATTCTTTAGTAAAGAACTATCAATACTTTGCCGATAAGCAGAAAGAGCTACAAGGCAAGCAGACAAAATTGGAGTCTGAATACTGTCCCATAGTCCTCGGCCTTAGTTGTGAAAAACGGCTCAAATACGCGCTCTAACTGCGCCTCACTCATCCCCATTCCATCATCTTCAACGGTAAGCGCGATACACTCATCGATCTCACTACTCTCCCCACGCGTGACCCGCAACGACAAATTCCCGCCGTCCGGCATTGCATCGCAAGCATTGCTCAACAAGTTGAGTATCGCTGTGGTCAGCTGGCTGCGATCCACCGATAGCACAGCGCCGTCGGATTGGTCATCCACTGTGAACGTCACTCGCGCATCGATCGCAGCGCTCAGCAACGTAATCGTGTTGTCGAGATAGTCTGAAATCGAGAACGTCTCCTCGGCCAGCGTCTGGCGGCGTGCATACGACAGCAATTGGCGAATGATCGACTTCGCATGCTCCAGAGCCCGGTTGGAGCCCTCGAGAAGCGACGCCTGAAAATTGGTTTTATCCAGGTTAGCGAGATTCTCATTCGCGATACTCATGACCTGCAGCAGATTGTTAAAATCGTGTGCAACGTTGCCGGTCAGCTGGCCTAACGCTTCTGTCTGCGCTTTGTCCGCAACGACGCGTTCAAGCTCTGCTTGTTCTTCCAACTGCGCTTTGAGCGCATTGGTTTTTTCCTCAACCTGGACTGTGAGTTGGTTGGTGAGCTCGCGCTGACGCTCGCGCAGTTGCCTGTCAAAACGCCTTTGCGCCATGCCAAAACCGAATAGCACAACGATGCCCGCGACCAACACCACAATCGCCAGTGTAAACATCTGTTGTTTGCGTGCAGCCTCGGCTACCGCTGCACTTTCACTGGCAGCAGACTCACTGGCCGCCGTGCGCAACGCTAACACCTCACGGCTGGCATCAATACGCTGAATTTCCTTTGCTTGCTCAACCGCTTCGGCCTTGACGTCGAAGTAGCGCGAATTTTGCTCGACCACGGTTCGCTCACGTGTCTCGCGACGCTCCTGGAGTGACCGATATTTCGCGAGCAAGTCCTGCTGGCCGCTTCGGGCTAACTCGACTTCCATTTCAAGGCCTAACATTTGCTCTTGTCGTATCGGAGACAACAACGGCTCGTTAGCTACGATCCGTAATTCACGCTGCGCGTCTGGAAAGTTGCCTTGTGCGATCAGCGTTCGAATCAGGGAAAGACGTGCATCTGCAGATTCAAGCGGTGCTGGCGAGAGAAGTTGCACTGCCATTTCTCCCGCTTCGCGTGCGGCGTCATAGTCGCCCATCTCGCGTAACGCTTCGCCCAAAAACTCATAAGCGCTGCCATCGGCAAGAACCGAAATACTCTGCGTCGTATTGATATAGTCTCTAAGCTGGCGCGCCGACTCTCTCGGGGAACCCAAATAGGTCAACAGCTGCATTTGATGAATGCGCAGCGAGGCGACAAAGTATTGTGAGGTGCTCGCGCTGCGATCTATGACCGGAGCGATGCGCTCTAACCACGCAGCCGCGTCGTTGTACATGCGTTGCTCAATGAGCAACACAATCAAGTTATTCGCATTGCCCAGCACGGTGAAGTCATGCTCTAGCGCCATGCCTTCCTGAATGACGGATTGCATTTCTTCGATTGCACCGAGTATTTGTCCGTTTTCCATTAATGCGCCAGCGTAATTACTGCGCAACCGAAGCAATGCGATGTCGCCAACGTCCGAGTGATCTTCCGCCATGAGCGCCTCATAGGCGTTCAGGCTGCGCTCGGGTTCGCCATTCAACAGCCACAACCCGGCACGCAGCGAGCGAAGCCGCAAATACACATTGGGTTCGGATCCAGCGCTCTCGGGCAAACAATCGTTGATCGCGTCGAGTGCCTCGTCTTGTTGCGCGTTGCCATACAACGCCATTGACAACGACAGACACGCCGTGGACTTGAGTTCGTCCAGACCTTCGGCGTTGACTTTGTTGACCGCAATTCTCGAAAGCTCGACCTGGCGCGGTGCGGGAAACTCCTGCCCGGTCGGCAGCAGCGCAAGCAGCTCGCGCGCCGACAGGTTCTCGACATCGACGTCGTCGTCCGCAACGCAGACGCTGCTGAGCAACAACATGCCAACCAACACAAACAAACGTGCTAAGAACATGGACCGCAAACCCCGAAAAACGTAACAGAGAATAGGCCGACCGCGCCGCCACTGTAAAGGCGACGGAGACAGAATGTGACCAAAATCACCGTGATCTTGATAAACACGTGATTTAGCTCAAGAAATGGTCGACCATCATCTCGATAAGCGCAGCCCCGATCCAGGTTAGCGGCACGATCACGGCATAGCTGAACAGTCGCGTCAGCGCGCCGACGTCTACCGGCCACTCGTTGACCGCGGTAATCTCGCGACGAAAACTCAACAAACGTTGTAACACCTCATCTGAACCGACGGCGCCGGGCGCAAGCTGACTGCGCCGATCGTTGATCTGCTGTTGCAGGTCATACAGTGTGTTGCGCTTCACATCGCGCAACCGCGTTCGCAAGGGCCACAAAGGAACCACGACCAGCACGACGACGACGATGGATAGCAAAAGCACACCCGGCGTCGTTGTCCAGGCATCGATCGGTCCCGATACCCACATGATCGGAAACAGCGCGAGCGCGCCAATCACGACTAACGTCGAATGCACAGCCATTGTGCCGACGGGGGCAACGCTTGCAGCGTCCAACAAGTCAATGCGGATATGCGCTGTCAGACGACGGAACAATTTCGCATTGTCGGTGAGCGCCGTGGTCGCAACGCTCAGCGTCAACCACACCAGCAATGGCATGACCGCCATCAGAAACGACAACAAACTGTGCTGCAACGCGAACGTCATACCGCGCCATCCACCGGCCAATAACCAGCTTTGCAACAGCCAGCACGCGATCGAGACTACCGTGACACGAACGTGCCAGGGCCACCGCTTGCGATAAATACTCTGGCGTACTTGCGTGAGTTCGTCAGGCGATATATCCAGATAGCCGGCAAGCGCGCCCGCCGCCTGATCCGTGCGCATCGTGACGTAGTGAAACACGGGCACGATATAAGCCACGATCGCACAAAAAAACAGCGCCGGTGGCCAGGCGAAAACACGGTAAGTGTCAAAACCGGTGGCCGCCAACATACGTTCGGCAATCACAAGCAGTGTTAACAATGCGCCAAAGATGATAATCGCGCACAACCATCGACCGCGCGGCACATCTGGCACAAGACCAAGCATCCAAATCCGGGGTTGTGAGCTCATCCGGACCGACCCCGTTTACGCTGCCTTGCGTTTGTCACGGCGCTGCTGTTTTGCTAACGCACGCCAGACCACCATCGGTGTTAACGGCATATCGATGTGGTCTACGCCGCTCTCGTAAAGCGCATCAACAACCGCATTCACAAGCGCAGGTGGCGCTCCGACTGTGCCAGCCTCTCCGGCGCCTTTGACACCCAAGGGATTGCGTGGCGACGGCACCGACGTCATTGCGAAATCAATGTCAGGCATTGCTTTAGCGAACGGCATCGCGTAGTCCAGAAAAGAGCCAGTGAGCAGCTGCGCGGTGCCAGGCTCGTAGACTGCCTGCTCCAACATCGCTTGCCCCAGGCCTTGCGCGACGCCACCCATAATTTGGCCTTGCAGCAACAGCGGGTTGACGACGTTGCCCATATCATCCTGGACGGTATAGCGTTCGATCGATACGGCGCCCGTTTGTGCATCTACCTCAACTTCGCAAATGTGGCAGCCGTTGGGGAACGTGCCACCCTTTGGCGAGAATGCTTCGCCCGACTTCAAGCCAGGCAAAACCTCATCAGGTAAATCTGGCGCGAACGAGCGCGCCACGATGTCGGCCAGCGGCACAGAGTGCGCCGCGTGCGTCAAGCTACCGCTATCGAACTGAACATCCTCTACCGCAACATCCCATTGCGACGCTGCCAATAGCCTTGCCTGATCAACCATGGCGTTCACCGAGAGCATCAATGCTGATCCTGCGATCGCCAGAGACCGACTGCCGCCGGTACCTTCGCCCGTAGGGATCAATCGCGTATCGCCTTGTCGTATCGTGATGCGCGACATCGGCACACTGAGCGCGTCAGCCAACAATTGGGCGAAGCTCGTCTCATGCCCCTGCCCGGTTGATTGCGTGCCAACCAAGGCAACGAGCTGACCTTCCGGCGTAAATTCAATCCATGGCTGTTCGGCGCCATACGATGAACAAATCTCGACGTAGTATGACAAGCCGATGCCGCGCATACGCCCCGCCGCTTCACTGTCACGACGTCGGGCATCAAAACCACGCCAGTCGGCACGCTCCATGCAAGCATCCATGAGTCTGGCGTAGTCACCAGAATCATAGACTTGCCCGGTCGCAATTTTGTAAGGAAACGCATCGGCTTCGATGAAGTTTCGTCGCCGGATTTGTGCCGGCGACATACCAAGAGAGCGCGCTGCCTTATCGACGATACGTTCAATGAGATAAGCCGCCTCGGGACGACCTGCGCCGCGATACGCATCTACCGGCGCTGTATTAGTCAACCACAGATTGACGCGCGCATAACAATGTTCGATCGCATAGCAACCAGTTGTCATGAATGCGCCAAACCACGCGATCGACGCACCACCCTGCGACTGATAGGCGCCAACATTGGAGTTAATCACGACGCGTATCGCGCGCATTGTGCCATCGTCATCCAGTGCAAGCTCGGCGCGCGTCAGGTGGTCTCTGCCATGTAAATCCGACAAAAAACTCTCGCTGCGCTCAGCCACCCATTTAACAGGTACTCCGAGCTCGCGCGCGGCGTGTACGACTGTCAACGTCTCGCACTGCAAGAACATCTTCAGACCAAAACCGCCACCGACGTCAGGCGACACCACATGCAGTTTTTCGGCGTCCATTGGTACACATTGAAGCACCCGCTGCTTGATCGCGTGGACACCCTGACAACCCTGATAAAGCGTCATGTCACCCGAGGTCGCATCGAAGACCGCAGCGCAACTTCTCGGCTCGATTGCATTTGGTGCCAGACGGTTGTTAACAACATCAATGTCGATCACATGGGCCGCGTTATCGAACACCGCATCGGTTGCGTCGACATCACCATGCTCAAGCACGCCCAACACGTTGTCTGCAATATCGGCGTGCACGGCATCACCGCTACCTGCGATTGCCTCACTGAGATTTGCAACGGGCACAGCGTCGCTGACGTCAAAAGCAATTAGCTCGATAGCATCGCGTGCGGCAGCTTTGCTCTGCGCTACTACGGCAACAACCGGCTCACCGACGTAGCGCACGACGCCTTCGGCGAGCACCGGTTGCTTCAATGCGGCATGACCGGCGTGCAATCTTGTCTTCGCCACTTTCCCGGCGGGCACTGCAGTGATCCCGGCGGCGTTTAGATCTTCTGCTGTGTACAGCGCAAGCACGCCTTCCACAGCGCGCGCATCATCGAGACCCAGTTCGGTAATCTGCCCACTGGCGAACGGCGAGCGAAAAAACATCAGAACGGCGCAGTCGGGTAATGCAAGGTCATCCAGATACTGGCCTTGCCCGGTAATGAGCCGTGCGTCTTCTGTGCGTCTTACGGCGCTGCCAGTGAGCGGTGTATTAGTCATGCGTCAACTCCGGACAAAAATCAGGTTTGCGAGCCATTCTGCAGATGCTCTTGAAATGCGGCAACTGTGCGTTCCGCGGTCAATGGTTTGTCGAATTCCGCGATATGGCAAATCGCATCACCCTCGTGGACCAGCGGCAGCTGGGCATTGCCGATCACGATACCATTGTGCGGCGAGCACACCTCGTGCTGGCTGACGCCGAACGGATCGGAAATCACCGCGACCACTTCACCGCGACGCACACGCGACCCCAGTGCGGCGCGTGTGACGATAATGCCGCTTTGCGATGCCCGCACCCAGGCGCTGTCATGCGTGATAACAGACTCGCCAAATTTAGCCGGTGTTTTGCCTGGCAGCATCCCTAAGTGCCGCATCACCCGCTGCACACCGCGCACGCCGGTGCGAATACAAGCCTCGTCAAACCGTAACGCCTCGCCCGCCTCATAGACGAGCAGCGGAATACGCCGTTGCCCGGCATAGTTACGCAATGAGCCTTCACGATTCTCGGCGTTCACGATAACAGGCGCGCCGAACGCTTGCGCCAAGGACTCAAGACGCGGATCACCCAGGTCTGCACGAATCTGCGGCAGGTTGCTGCGATGCTGAGCGGCAGTATGCAGATCAAGACCGCAATCCGACTGATTGACGATAGTTTCGCAAAAAATATTCGCAAGGCGGCTTGCGGCAGAACCGCGTTCGCTCCCCGGAAAACTTCGGTTCAGGTCACGCCTGTCTGGCAAGTAGCGGGACAGATTCAAGAAACCCAATACGTTGACGATTGGAATCGCAATCAGTGCACCGCGCAACCGGCTCATCGATTTGGAACGTAGCAATCGACGCACGATTTCGACGCCATTGATTTCATCCCCGTGAATCGCGGCGCAAACAAATAGCGTTGGCCCTGGTTTCTTGCCGTTAATCACCTCGACCGGCATGGTCATCTCGGTATGCGTGTACAAATCAGTAACGGGCAATGCGATCGATGCACGCTCCCCCATTTGCACCTGCGTGTCGCCAATCCGGATGATGCGATCCGGTGACGCGTGAGACTCAGCCACTGCCCTTGGTCTTTGTGCGTCCGGGACGCGCGTTTTTTTCAATAAAGTCGATGATCAGGCCCGCGATATCCTTGTCCGTGGCAGACTCGATCCCTTCCAGACCGGGCGATGAATTCACTTCCATCACCACTGGTCCATGGTTGGAACGCAAGATGTCGACGCCGGCGACATTCAGCCCCATTATTTTGGCTGCGCGCACGACCGTCGAGCGCTCTTCTGGCGTAATCCTGATCAACGTTGCGGTGCCGCCGCGATGCAGATTGGAGCGAAACTCACCCTCTTTCGCCTGTCGCTTCATGGATGCAACGACCTTACCGCCAACGACAAAACAACGAATGTCAGCGCCGCCGGCTTCCTTAATAAACTCCTGCACAAGAATGTTGGCATTGATACCGCGAAACGCTTCGATGACGCTGGCCGCCGCTTTTTGCGTTTCGGCCAATACGACGCCGACGCCCTGCGTGCCTTCCAACAACTTGATCACCACGGGTGCGCCACCCGTCAAACTCAAAAGATCGCTCGTGTCATCAGGCGAATGCGCGAATCCGGTGACCGGCATACCAATCCCGCGTCGTGACATTAGCTGCAGCGAACGCAATTTGTCACGCGAGCGACTGATCGCGACAGATTCGTTCAGCGGGAACACACCCATCATTTCAAACTGACGAACGACGGCCGTACCGTAGAACGTCACTGAGCTGCCGATGCGTGGAATGATCGCATCAATGTCTGTTAGCGCCTCGCCTTTGTAATGCACGGCAGGCTTATGCGATGCAATATTCATATAGCAGCGAAGATGATCAATGACTCGAGCATCATGACCGCGCGCCTCACAGGCTTCGAGCAAGCGGCGTGTCGAATACAGATTCTTGTTGCGTGAGAGGATCGCGATTTTCAAACGTCGCTCCTGTGATGACGACCAAAGACATAGGACGAGCCAGGGTCGACCACAAACCTGCCTGCGAGCGCGGTGCGCCCGAGCAACATCGGAAACATCATGTCATTGCGATCTGCCAGTGTCACCTCTATTGACCACCGATGATCGGCCAGAACAGCCAGGGTCTGAACGACATATCTCATTTGAGTCGCTCCCCCGGAATTGGTCACACGCCGCTGATCCACCAACGGTGCTCGACAAGCGATGATATGGTCAGGTCGGCGGCGATCCGGGCGGACGTGAAACGACACGTGTCGCGAGCCGTCCGCAAGCTCCATAACATCGATATTGGTCGCGCCGAGCGCCGATGTTCGCGCACCGGTGTCGGTCTTCGCTTTGAGTGTTGCGAGTCCCAAGTCCGGTAAGCTCACCCACTCTCTCCAGCCAATCGTGGCAGGCGCAGCATGACGACTCATGCAGCCGGTACCTCGTCCTTGACCGGATTGCGCAACACGCCAATACCGGAAATATCGACCTCAACGACATCGCCGTCACGCATGTAGACAGGTGGCTTGCGCACATAACCCACACCACCCGGTGTTCCGGTCACAATCACATCGCCAGGCAACAATTGCGCGAACGTCGAGATGTAGCTGATCAAATGTGGGATATCGAAATCAAGATCGGCAACGCTGGCCGACTGCATGACGGTGTCATTCAGACGCGTTTCGAGCTGCAGTATTGTTGGATCGGGAATCTCGTCCGACGTCACCATCCACGGCCCGAAACTACCGCTTTGATTGAAATTTTTACCAGCAGTGAATTGCGGCGAGTGCCGCTGGAAGTTACGCACGCTCCCATCGTTAAAACAACTGTAGCCCGCAATATGCGCGTACGCATCCTCGCGGGAAATATGCCGGCCGGGCGTGCCGATGATTAATGCTAACTCACCCTCGAAATCGAAATGGTGCGAGGCGCTGGGCGCGATCAATGGTTCGCCATGACCCACCTGGCTGCTTGCGAACCGCGAAAACAGCACGGGATATTTTGGTGCCTCGCGTCCGGTTTCTTCGCGGTGCGGACGATAGTTAATGCCAACACAGATGATCTTGTCCGGGCGTTCGATGACAGGCAGAAACTCGATGTCTTCATACCCGATAATTGCAGCAGACGGCCTATCGAGCTCGGCGAGCAACGACAGCGAGTCAGCAGCGATCACATCTTGCAAGCTGGCAAATCGCCGTCTCAGTGTCGCACTAGCATCGATAACGCCGGCGTCCGTTGCAACGCCGTAACACGATGCCCCCTGAAACTGAAAACTGACACAGCGCATACGCACACTCCGCTACAACACAGCGTCAAGCGTACCAGTTATGCGCTCAATCAAAGAGTGATAGTTGCCGCTTTGCGCCTTTCGGAGCATCGAAGCGCGCCGCATCGCGACCGCTCTTGCGACGCGCACGGTCAGCGGCGTCGCTGCCACGCTCACCCTGTGCACGACGACTGCCGTGCCGCTCAAAAACATCACCGGCGTGTTCGCGATGCGCCGCGCTGTTACGAACCTCGGCGATCCGTTGACGCGCCTTGCGAATGGCAGTGAGATGCTCAACGACAGGGGACGGATAGCCCGTCTCATCAACATTGCAAGCGACACGCTCAATAGCCGACATTTTCCAGGGTTCGTGAACAAACAAGTGAGGCACCTGGCGTACCTCCGGCACCCACAACCGGGTAAAGCTCCCGGTCGGGTCGTGCTCAAGGCCTTGTTTCACAGGATTGTAAATCCTGGGTGTATTGATTCCGGTTACGCCGCTTTGCATTTGTAACTGGGAGATGTGGATACCCGGTTCGTAATCCAGAAACTGACGCGCCAGGAAATCACGGAACGAACGCCAGTCCAGCCACAAGTCGTACGCAGCGAACGAAACCAGCATCGCACGCATCCTGAAGTTCAACCAACCGGTCGTCTGTAACGACCGTATGCAGGCGTCAACAAACGGGTAACCCGTGCGGCCGTTGCACCAAGCATCAAGCCGCTGCTGATCATTTCCATCATCGCGCAGCGTTTCGTACAAAGGGTTAAAGCACTGCCATTCAATCGATGGTTGGCTCTCCAATTTTTGCATGAAGTGACAATGCCAATGCAGGCGGCTCACAAACGCGCGTTTGGCACGTTTGGGCAAATCACTGCGCTGCGCGCATTGAACGGCGTACCGGAGCGACACCGCACCGTACGCAAGATAGGCACTGATTCTCGATCCCGATACCGCCGCGCTTTGTGGCGCGCTGATTTCCCGATGATAGTGGTGTCCGCGCACCTCCAAAAAACTGTGCAGTGTCTCCAGACCGACGTGTTCACCGCCACGCTGGGCGATGTCGCGCGCTGCGACAGCGGGATGCAAGTCGTGCAGGCCTAGCGCATCCGCTGTCGGAATGTCACCCGGCTCGATCGCGCCGTTCGCGACAAGCGAATTGACGGTCGCGATCTGCGGCGCCGACATCCGTGCGTGCCAGACTTTCGACCAACCGTTGCGACTCGCCAAACGCCGTACGACGCCTGTCTGAGTCCACTCGTCAAACGCGACCCTCGCGTGGCGCGCCCAGTCCGCTACTGCTCTATCGCGCGCAAACGTCAATGCGTTACCGGTTTCCTCGTGCGCATAAACTGCATCGAAACCTGTTTGCGCATGCAGCGCCGCTAACACAGCCGTTGCCTCACCAACCCGCACAATCAATGGTTGACCACGCGCGGCTAACGCCTCGCGCAACGCGATAAGGCACTCGCGAAGGAACCGGTAGTGCATGGCATCCGCATCGGCAGCGCCGAGAATGGCTGGCTCGACAATGAACAACGGAATGACAGGACCGCGTGACGCCGCTGCCGACAGTGGCGCGTGATCGTGCATGCGCAAATCGCGTTTGAACCAGACAACCGTTGCGGACGTATTCTTCATCCCTGCAGTGTAGAGCGTCAGCGCCAAAATGCAGCCTGCTGTAGCAGCCTTGTATAGCTGATATCGCACGGCAGTTGTTGTTCGTGTTCCGTCCTGTCTCTATCCTTACAGGATGCTCACTGCTCTAAATCCCGCGCTGCGCGAACGCAGCACTTTGATCAGCAATAACGCCGATCCACGCGACGGCGACTACGTCCTGTACTGGATGCATCATGCGATGCGCGCCCATGAAAATCCGGCATTAGATGCGGCGATAGAAATCGGCAACGCGCTTGGGAAACCGGTGTTGGTCTATCAGGGTTTGTCAGGCAGTCACGCGTTCGACAGCGATCGGCATCATTTCTTTATTTTGCAAGGTGCGCGCGACGTCGCTAACGAGCTGGCACAGCGTGACATTGCGTATCAATTTTTTTTGCCAACAACGGCGCGCAGCCGGTCCCCGCTGCATGCATTGCTCGATCGCGCGGCGGCCGCTGTCTTTGAATTCATGCCAGTCGCGCCATTCACGCGCTGGCAACCACGCATGGCGCAACAGGCGACGCTTCCCATCATTCGAACGGATGCGCGCTGTATCGCGCCAATGTCGTTGCCGGGTATACCGGTCGATCGCGCCTTCCGGTTCCGCGACGCACTAAAACATGAATACCCCCAGCGCATCATTACAGGCTGGCCCGATTCGGCAAGCAATGCCTCAAGCCTTGCTGAACAAGACGTTTTCGATGCGTTAGACGTTGCCCAAGCCAGCGATGAAACACTGCTCTCACTCATCGCAACACAGCCGATCGATCACAGCATCGGCCCGGTGGCAGATACCAGCGGTGGCAGCATCGCTGGCTACGCGCGCTGGGAGCATTTCAAGCGTCATGGTCTGAAGCACTACCACCGCAACCGCAACGACGCGACGCAAACAGCGCCGCCGGGCGTTAGCCGCATGTCGGCGTATTTACACTACGGTCAGGTATCGCCGTTTCGACTCGCTCGCGAGGCGACGCAAAACGCGAATAGTGGCGCTGAGAAATTCCTGGATGAGCTCACGATCTGGCGTGAGCTTGCACATCACTATTGCGCGCAAACCAAGGACACAGATGATCTGCGCGCGTTACCCGAATGGGCACGCCAAACGTTGCAGGCACATGCCAACGACGTCCGCCCGACAACCTATTCGCTGCACACACTGCAACACGCGCACACGGATGAGCCGTTGTGGAATCTCGCGCAACGCTCGTTACTGGCGCATGGCGAGTTGCACAACAATGTTCGGATGACCTGGGCCAAAGCCATTCCGCAATGGCAGGCGACGCCAGGTGAGGCGCTGAATGCACTGATTGACCTGAACCATCGCTATGCGTTGGACGGCAACGACCCGTCATCTTATGGCGGATTGCTGTGGGCGCTCGGGCTGTTCGATCGCGCGTTCACGCCTGAGGCAGACGTTATCGGCACGGTGCGGCCGCGCTCAGTACGCGCACATGCAAAACGACTCGACATGCAGGCGTATGAACAACATGTGTCGCGAGCTTGCGGCACACGCTTCAAAATCGCAGTGATCGGCGCCGGCGTCTCCGGATTAGCAGCGGCAGCCTCGTTGCAGCGACATCATCACGACGTCACTGTTTTCGAAAAATCGCGCGGCCCTGGTGGTCGAACCGCGACACGGCGCAACGACACAGGTTTTGTCGATCACGGCGCGCAGTACTTCACAATGCGCGATCCGCGTTTCGTGCGCCATCAGCAATCTCTCGTTCAGGACGGCGTCATTGAAGCGTGGCCGACCAACATCGACGGCGTAATCCGCTCGGACGCGACGCGACGCTGGCGTGGCGTCGGCGGAATGAACGCACTGTGCAAGTACATGGCACGGGATATTGAGATACGCAGCGCGACGCGGGTATCACATATCGAGCAACAGCATTCAGGATGGTTACTTCATCTGGATGGCACGAACGACAGCGAGCGGTTCGATGTCGTGATTGTCAGCGCACCGGCGCCACAAGCCAGCACGCTGTTGGAGAGCGCACATCCGGAGTTCGCGCGCCGCGCAGGTGACGTCAACTATGCGCCATGCTGGGCGCTAATGCTGCAATGCGACGCGACCACGCCGGCACCTTCGTGGGACGCGCAACGGATCGAAAACGAAATGGCAGCATGGATTGCACAACGTCGAACCGGTGATGTGCAACAGTGGGTATTACACGCCAGTCCCGAGTGGTCGAAGGATCACCTGGAAATGAGCGCGGAAGAAGCGTGTACCACGCTACTCGAATCTTTCCTGCGGCATACCGGGATCGACGCGTCCGCCGTCATCAACCCCACGGCGCATCGATGGCGTTTCGGCCGTGTCACTGATCCGTTGAAATGCGGTGCGCTATTCGATGCTGATGTCTTGATCGGCGCGTGCGGTGACTGGTGCGCCGATAGCTCACGGGTCGAGGCTGCGTGGCTCAGTGGACAGGCGATGGCAGGCAGAGTGCTGGCGGCGGCAGCGATGCGATTCTCGCTGCAGTGACACACCCGGAGAAACTGTGCGCTAGCTGCGGTCGCACGATGCAATGGCGGCGCAAGTGGGCGAAAAACTGGGCATCAGTGAAATACTGTTCCGAGCAGTGCCGCAGACATCGTGTTAACGATACGGACAAATTACTGTCGCAACAAATCCTGCGATTACTCGACGAACGCGGAGCCGGTGCGACGATCTGCCCTTCTGAGGCTGCTCGCGCCTGCCGCGAAGAAGGATGGCAAGCACTCATGGAGCCAGCCCGGCGCGCAGCACGACGACTGGTTGCCGACGGCAAAATAGAAGTGACGCAAAAAGGCCGCGTGGTCGACGCATCGACGGCACGCGGCCCGATTCGCTTACGCAAACGCTAAATGCTTAACCGGCGCGTTTCACCCAAGTGGCGCACCAGCCTTTAGCGCTGACTGCCTTGCCGGGGAAAATGGAGCACGGACCCCATTCTGCGTCGCCACCTGTATACAGCTGGCAGTTTCCGCACACGCTGCCCTCGGGAGCAGCTTCGGCATCTGCAGCGTTGTGCTTGTAGCTCAGTGCAACGGCTTGCGGATCGTCTTCAGACAGCTTCGGAGTTTCGTGATGGTCTGCCAGTGCGTCTCGGCCACGTAATACGGCCGCGACTGGAACGGCAGCAGCAACGCCCATCGCGCCTTTTACAAAACCACGACGGCTTGTCTGTACTTGTTTCACTTTCTTAGACATTTTCGGCTCCTTCGAATCAATGAATTCCGGCATCGTCCACCAAGCATAAAAAAGGCCGGCTTCTGCGAGAGGCCGGCCCAGCCGCCTCTTCCAATGCGAGGGGAAGAGACTATTGGGGACAACGAAGTTAGTCAACCAGCGAAGCTGTGGGGACGATGACTAACTCGCGGATTAAACATATCGAGTTTTGACTAGATTTGTCAAACATTTCTGGAGAATTTGCCTGTACAAATTTGCTACATTTAAAAATCAATAACTTAAAAGCTAGACGGGATGGTGTTGTCTATCGATAGGTCAGCTGATTTGCGCCTAAATGTGAGACATCATTGAAACTGTCTAAGGAAATTCGAGGTCCTGAATAGGTGAAACGTGTGACAGATGCATTTCTAACACGCCAATTCAACGATGCGGCGGTCAGCGCGGGCGAATTGAGTGCCGTCTGAACCGCGATGCCGACTGGCCCGCCCGACGTAAACACCGCAACGACGGCGCCGCTGTCAGCGACCCGCGCTTGCTGCAATGCGTCACGCACGCCTGCGCTGAACGCTGCCCAACTTGGCATCATGAGCCCCTCGAGATCGCACTCATCGTTCACCCAAACCGTCATCGCAGCCTCAAGCAAACGGTGCACAGCGCGGTACTGCGATGTTTTGTCATCGGCCTTGGCAACAGCGTCAATCCAACGCTTCACTTCCGGATGCGACTTCGCAGCGCGTGGCGCTAACGACTCCACCAGTACTTCTGCCGGGTACTCATCGAGTCCCGGTAGCGTTTGCACAGACGGTAAGCTAATGCCGGCAGCAGCAAACGCGTGCCGGACACCCTGCGCTGATCGTTGCTGTCTTTGCAGCGTTCCCGCGAACAGGTGGGTAGGACGTACACCGTCGTTCACCCAACGACTTCCCAGCGCTTCCGCTTGCAAGATTCCAAGATCAGACAAACGGTCATAGTTGTCGCTCATGAAGCTCGCCTGACCATGACGCACTAACAATAACTCACTCATTGTTTACCCTACTCGTCTGCGTGGATGACAGTGCTTGGCCACGCAATCAATAACCGCCGGCACGACGACCGCTTGATCCGCGGAAATATACCCTTGGAAAAACCGATTCACCACGAGCATTCGCTGCCGCATGGTAGCGCAATCAACCCGCCGTTACGAAGCACCGCAGCGGTGATAGTGTATCCTTGGCAAGTCACGTTTCAGTAGGTCATCGCTATGAACACAACGCGTATTTTGCTCTTGTCCACCGCCTGTCTGTTGTTATTGACAACCAGCGCCAAAGCCAATCATCACGAACAGGACGCAACGGCGCAAAAGCGTTTCACCAAGACACAGCAACCGCTGGTAGATTTGTTAACAACATTTTTGCACGGCGCAAGTTATGGCAAGCGACAAGCGCACGACCGGTTTTGGCATGACGATCTGATCTACACATCGTCAAACGGCACGCGCACCGACAAAGCGCAAATATTAAGCGGCATCTCTGAAGACCCATCGACGCCTGCGGAAGAACCGCCGACATTGTTCTCGGCAGATGATATTCAGGTTGTCATGCTCAGCAAGAGTGCCGCCGTCATTGCGTTCAAGCTCGTCGCCGCACCCAACGACGCAGCGAAGACACCTTCACCGGCGACGAATTACTACTTCAATACTGGCACCTTCGTTAAGGAGCGCGGCGAATGGCGCGCGATTGCGTGGCAGGCGACAACCAAAGCCAAGGGCACAACAGAATGATTAGAAACATAGCCTTCGTCAGCGCAATGACGACCGCTCTTGTACTCGTTGGCTGCGGTGACAAAAACGCATCGCAAGTCGAGCTACAAGCGGTCGATACCGTTATTACGAATGCCAACGGATACACACCGACGGCAGACGGTCTCGTTACATTTTCTACCATGGTCATTGATGACGGACGCATCGTTGCGATCGGTGCGCCAACTGTCACCGAACGTTACGCCGCCGACCTGGTCATCGACCTTGACGGTGCGACCGTGCTGCCAGGCCTGATCGATGCGCATGGCCACGTATCAAGTTTGGGTCGCCTGCGCAAAACGCTGGACCTTGCCGGCATTACCAGCCTTGACGCGACACTCGGCCGAATTGCGAGCTACGATTCAAGCTTAAGTGACGGACAACAATGGCTCTTGGGCCGCGGATGGAACCAGGTGCTCTGGACCGAAAAACGATTCCCGACAGCTGCTGATCTAGACGCTATCGTGCCAGACCGACCGATCCTGCTGAATCGCGTTGACGGTCACGCAGCGTGGGCTAACAGCAGCGCACTGGCATTGGCTGGCATCGACAAAAACACACCTGACCCTGCCGGTGGCAAGATTTTGCGTGATGATGCCGGCGACGCGACGGGTGTGCTGATCGACAACGCGATGTCACTCGTGTTTAACGTCATTCCACCGGAAAGCCGCGAAGACACTCGCAACTACATTGATGTTGCATTGGACGAACTTGCCAGTCTCGGGATTACGTCAGTTCACGATGCAGGCTCGACCACAACCGAAATCGCGCTGTACAAAGAGCTTGCCGACGAAGGTGACATGGCAATACGCGTATCTGCCATGCTCAGCGGTGCTAAAACGCTGGCAGAGTTCGACGCGCCGATCGAAGGCTATGCCGACGACATGTTCGAAGTCACCAGCGTGAAGTTTTATGCGGACGGCGCTCTGGGCAGCCGTGGCGCAGCCATGATCGAACCTTATAGCGATGACCACAGTAACCACGGTTTGTTGTTTGCTACCGCCGACGAGATCGCATCTGACGTCGGTGACGCGCACGACAAAGGTTTCGCTGCCAATATTCATGCGATTGGCGATGCGGCTAACCAGGCAGTGCTCGATGCATTCGAAACCACCAATGGTGGCTCATCCCAATTCAACGACCGGGTTGAACATGCGCAGATCATTACTCTGGAAGACATCGAGCGGTACGCACGACTCGGTATCATTGCGTCAGTTCAACCGACGCATGCGACCAGCGACAAAAACATGGCAGAAGATCGCATTGGCTCGGAGCGCATCAAAGGCGCGTACGCTTGGCGTAGGTTGCTCGACGCCGGCGTTCGCCTAGCCGGTGGCTCAGACTTTCCGGTAGAAAAACCCGACATGTTTGATGGCTTGTTCGCTGCTGTCACGCGGCAAAGCAAAGACGGTGCACCGCCTGACGGATGGTATCCGGATCAAGCGCTGACCCGAGAGGAAACACTGGCGTTGTTCTCTCTCTGGGCCGCGGACTCAGTCGGTCAGGCAGACCAGATTGGCTCACTCGAAACCGGCAAATGGGCTGATTTTATTGTCATCGACCGCGACTACTTTGAAATCCCCGCCAGTGACATCTGGAAAATACAAGTACAGCAAACCTGGGTTGCGGGTGACCCTGCCTTCACACGCGCCGAATAACCTCTTTGCCAGGAACACAGACTGATGCTTATCGAACAAATCTGGGTCGGCAACGACTACCGCAATTTTAATTACCTGATTGCTTGCAGCGAAACCGGCGAGGCGCTGGCGATCGATCCGTTGGACTTTCGTCAGTGTTTGTCGACCGCTGAGGCCAAAGGCTGGGAAATCACGCAAGTACTCAACACGCACGAGCACCCGGATCATATTGGTGGCAACAAGGCGGTCGTGTCTGCAACGGGCGCCAAGCTCATTGCCCACAAAGATTCCGGCGACAAGATTCGCGGTATCGACCGCGGTGTCGGCGCTGGCGATATCATTAAGGTTGGCAAGACTGTCGAGCTTGAGTGCCTGGATACGCCGGGGCACACCATGTGCCACATCTGCCTGCTGGCGCACGGCGATGATGCGGCGCTATTCAGTGGCGATACACTGTTTAACGCAGGTGCCGGCAACTGCCACAACGGTGGACACCCGGAGCAGCTCTATGAAACGTTCGAAGCCCAACTCACAAGCTTGGGCGACAACACCCGCCTGTACCCAGGCCACGAATACCTGTCGGCAAATTTGAAATTCACGCTGGATCGCGAACCTGACAACGCCGCAGCGAGTGCGTTGCTTGCAGATATTGAAGACATGGATGAGAACGACCCTGTGGTAACAACGCTTGGCCAGGAGAAAGACATCAACACGTTTTTCCGTCTGGAATCTGCGAGCGTGATTGAGCAGCTCCAGGTGAAGTTTCCCGACATGTCGGCCAATCCCAGCCCGAAAGAGGTTTTTCTGAAGCTACGCGAGTTACGTAATAGCTGGTAACGTCAGACGCCATAACGCGGCTATTGCGGCATGCGTGCTGCGTTCGCGCGCGATCGCCATCTCGTCTGCCGCGACGTGCGGCAGCACCGCAGTGTAACCGTCCAGCAGCGATCGCTGATCGCCATCGTCAAGATCAAACCCGTCGACAACGACTGCAATATCGAACCACCGCGACGCCGGACCTGCATACTCCCAATCGATGAGTAGCGGTGTTGTGTCGCCGACGATATTGCCTGGACCTGGGTCGCGATGGCACAACACTGTTTCGGCGTTGTCTCGCTTGCGCTCATTGTCTGCAATACAACTCACGAGCGTCGCCACGTGTGCCTCGTGTCGCGCGTCCGCCATGGCAGCATAGGCATGTGCTGCCGCGGTCAGGCTGGTCCGGCGGACACTAACGGCGTCGCCCAAGGCATGCAACGTCGCGAGTTGTTGCCCAACGGCGCGCCACATCGTGATCGATGGCGTTATCGGCGTAAACGCCCATTCGGCAATAAAGCTCTTGGCATCGGCGTCTACCCACAGCAGTGCAGGTGCGACCGATGCGTCAGCCGCCCGCCGATGACTGGCGATTTCAAACGCAAAATCACACGCCGCCGTGCTGTCGCCTACCACAGGCGATCGCACGGTCAGCACAGCGAGGCGCCCATCGAAACGCACTTGCCAGACCTCACTGCGCTCACTGTCCAATGGTCGCAACGCGACAATGCGACAACCTGTCGCATCGCTCGCGCGTTGACACAGAGACTCAATCACAATGCCACGCGCAACTCGCCGGCGTCCCGCCACGATGACTTCCACGCCACGTAACCAAACGGGATCATGAACAGATAGACAACAAACAATAGACCTGTCAGCGGCAAACCACGCTCAAAACACAGCGCAGCCGACACCAGATCGATCGCAACCCAATACCACCAGTTCTCCAGCACTTCGCGTGCGGTCAACCAAGTCGCCCAGACCGCTGTCCACGTTGTAAACGCGTCGACCGCGGGCAATACCTGATCCGTATAGCGCGTCAGCAACGTCGCACTTAAGGCAATCAGTACGGCAATCACGAGCGCCGCCGCGATATGCGACTGTGCACGAAGCACAACAACCGGCGCAGCTGCCGTTGTCGTGGCGCCCTGCCGCCATCGATAGAATCCGTATACCGCCATCACCATGTAGAACAGATTCAGCGTGCTCTCCATGTACAACGACACATTGCCAAACAGATAGATGTACAACGCGGTACTGACGAAAGCACAGGGCCAGCACCATACCGATTGACGGATCGCAAGTACGAGGTAGGCAATTGCCAGCGTAACAGCGATGCCCTCAAGGACGCTCATCGCCGCCATTTGGGCTGCGAGTAACTCGGTCACAAGGGCAACAGCTTCATTACAAAGATGCACTTGCCGTGTTGTTCGAAGCTGGTTCGTATCTCGCGTTGCATCGCCTGCATTAAGACGTCGAGCTCGCCCGTGATTTGCGTGCTCATCTCGTTCGTCACAACCACTAACGCCGGGTAGCTGTTAAAGCGCTGAATGACATCCTTGATGGCAGGGATATAGTCATTCGCGAGGGGATACAAAGAGACATCCATTCTTGCTTGCATATTATTATTCTCCAAAACGCCAATCGACGCTGATGCCGACTTGCCTGCGGTCGC